>JAGREO010000351.1 GCA_020446525.1 Geminicoccaceae bacterium
CCGGCCAGTAGAGGGCGGCCGCCCGCCCCTCGACGCCCATCACCCCGGCCGGCTCCGTCTGCCTCGCCAGCAGGCGCGTCAGGCGGCCGATCTTCTGCGCCGCCTGCGCCACCTCCGGCCGCTTGCGCCGCCGGTTCAGCCGCCGCAGCAGGGCGCGCTGGTTGCGCATCCGCCCGTCGGCGAAGCGCCGCGCCAGATCGAGTCGCCGCGCCTCGTCGAGCACGCAGGCCGCCTGCGCCAGATGCACGGCCGCCCGATCGGCCGGCTCGACGGCCAGCGTGCCCTGCGTGGCGCCGTGGCCGTCGCAGAACGTCAGCGGCACGGCCTCGTTCAGGGCGTGGCGGATCGCCCGCATGCTCACCTCGACCCGGGGGCCGATGTCGATACGGTCCACCCGCCCGGGCTGCACGGCGAAGATCTCCTCCTCCGCCTCACGCACCACGAACGCCTCGTTGCGCACGTCGAGGGTCCGTCCGGCCTCGGTGAGGTAGAGCACCCGCAGGCCCGGAACCCGCTCGGCCCGCGGCACGCCCCAGGGCCCGGCCCATGTGGTGTCGGAGGGCGCCACCACCGGACGCTCGGCCGCATCCGGCGGCGGCAGGTCGAGGCTGCCGTCGTCGTAGCCCGCCTCGCGCAATACCAGCGAGCGGACGAAGAGATGACCCAGAAAGCGCACGCTGTCCTCGAAGCCGGCGATGCGCGTCTTGGCCGGGTCGAGCCGCAGCCCCTGCGCCGCCAGCAAGTCCGCGACGTGCTCGCGGGCGTCCTCCGCCGCCGCCTCGTCGCGACAGAGGATGAGGAAATCGTCGGCGAAACGCACCAGCCGTACCCCGGTCGCCTCGATCGCGTCGTCGACCTCGTCGAGATAGAGATTGGNAGCAGCGGCGAGATCGGCGCCCCCTGCGGCAGCCCACGGTCGGTCTCGCTCGCCGCGTCGAGCCAGCGGGCGACCAGATCGACCACCCGTTCGTCCTTCACCGCGCGCCCGAGCCGCTCCAGCAGCCGCTCGTGCGGCACGCTGGCGAAATAATCGTCGATGTCGGCGTCCACCACCCAGCGATAGCCGTCACGACGCAGGAAATCGACCCGCCGCACCGCCTGCTGCACCGAGCGCCCGGGACGATAACCGAAGCTCGCCTCGGAGAACCCGGCGTCGAGCAGCGGTGTCAGCACCTGCGCCGCCGCCGTCTGCACCACCCGATCGGCGATGCTCGGGATCGACAGCAGCCGCACCCCGCCGCCATCCTTGGGGATCTCGACCATCCGCACCGGATTGGGCCAGTAGGCACCGTTCATCAGCAGCCGCGACAGATGCTGCAGCCGCTCGTCCAGCCCGATCGCGAACGCCTCCACGGTCAGCCCGTCGCCGCCCGGTCCCCCCTTGTTGCGCGCCACCCGCGCCCAACCTTTTGCCAGACCCACCACCGACGCGATCCGCTCGAACATTCAAAAAACCCTGTGGAATTCTTGAAAATCGTTCAAAATCAATTATTTATAGACCGTACCGAGTTCAGTTTCAGGGATCGTCTCGCAGATGCAGCATGGATTTTCATACACCCTGTGGAAATCATTTCTTATCTTGCGCCATCGGTCAAGAGCTTCTAGAGGGTGGGTTCAGCCCATCGCTGACCGGCTACGGCCGATGAAACGCAAGACGGCGAACATCTCGATCGGAATATTCCCGACGAAACGGTCACGTTCAGCCCATCGCTGACCGGCTACGGCCGATGAAACGTCATAAAAAGGCACCGCATGGTGTTCTCCTTGTTGTGTTCAGCCCATCGCTGACCGGCTACGGCCGATGAAACCTGCCGAACCGAGGGTATCGAGACGGTTGGTGGTTCAGCCCATTGCTGACCGGCTACGGTCGGTGAAGCGCAAGGATGCCGCAGCCTGCGTTCCCCCTCATTCTGGCTCGGTCCGTCATTGATCGCCCAAGATGGGCGTGCGCACAGGTCGCACTATCTTGGATTGACCGCGCGGGATCGGTGACCTAACGCTGGGGCGATAGGGGGCGGTGCATCGTGGCGGAGGCCCGGTGCCCGGAAACGAGGCGGAACGCCTTGCCGGTTCGAACGATCGACGCGCATTTCACACTCACGACACCGGCCTTCGTCGGCGGCGCCGGCGACGGCAGCGCGAAACCCGCCTTTCTGCGCGTGCCGACCATCATGGGCCTCGTACGTTTCTGGTGGCGGGCTCTGGCTTGGCGCGAGGTGGCGGCAATGCCCGATCCGATCGCCGAGCTTGGGCGAGGGGAAGCACGGCTTTTCGGCGCCGCAGCGCGCGACGATGGCACGGGCGGACGCTCCGGCGGGCAGGGGGCGGTGCTGGCGAGGTTGGTGGATGGTCCCGCGCAACGGTCCTTTCCGACCGTCGGTCCCGCGGATCGGACCTTCGCCTATGGCGCCGAAACGAAGGAGGGGCTCGCCTATCTCGCCGGTCAAGGGCTGAAAGGCAGAGGCTCGCTACCGGCCGGAGAAGAGTTCACGCTGCGTCTCATCTGCCGACCCAAGGCAAGCGAGCACGACCTCGAGCAGATCATCCGGGCGATCCGCTGTCTCGGCCTCGTCGGCGGCATTGGCGCCCGCAACCGCCGCGGCTTTGGCAGTTTGGCTCTAAGAAAGATCGTGGATAGCGCCGGCAAACACGAGTGGCTCGGGCCGCGGTGCGTGGAAGAGTACCGGAACGATCTCGAAACACTCCTTGCGGGACATCGGGCGAACGTCGACGTGCCGTTCACCGCGTTCTCGAATGTTACGCAACTGTGGCTGGCAAAGGCGCCGGCGAACAGCGATGTCGCCGACTGGCACGAAGCACAAGGCTTCTCGTTCCAGTATTTTCGCAGCAAGGGATTAGGGGGGATGCTCGGCGGGAAAGCAGCACGCTCGATCCTGCCCGGCGACCCGATCTATCCGGACATCGACTGGTTCGACCAGATCGCCATGAGCCCGCCCACCCTGCTCCCCAGAGCGCCGGTGCGCGCCGTCTTCGGTCTGCCACACAATTATCGCTCGGGAACGCGCCGGTTTCAGAAGTTGAATAATCGAGGTCGGCCGATCATGCGTAATGGCGAGCCGGTCATGGTGAACCATCAAGCCGCTGTGACGGCGGTGGTTCCGGCTGCGGCGACGGGTGGCGCAAAATCGGATCGGCGTGCGAGCCCGCTGTTCTTGCATCTCCATCAGATGACCGATCCATCGACGAACCAAGAGGAGATCGCCGCAGTCTGGCTGCTGATGCCGGCGGTGTTTCTTCCGCCGGCGACCGGGAATGGTCCGGGACAGGTCGAGATCAAGCCGAACAACATGGCGAGCGGCAAACGGAACTTCAGCCCGAACTGGTCGATCGTGTACGAGTTCTTCCAGTCGCTCGCGACACGGCATGACGCCACCCGGATCATCCCATGACCACGGCTTTTCACCTGCACTTCTCGCTCGGGCCGGTGCAGGGGTTCGTGGTGCAGGCGCGGCGGACGCGGGATCTCTGGGCGGGGTCGTTCCTGCTCTCGCGGCTGGCGCTCGAGGCGATGTGGGCGGTCGAGAACGAGGGCGGGCGCGTCGATCTTCCGGCGAAGCTGCACGAGGACCCGAGCTGGCTCGCGCTGCACGCCTCGGCCGCCGGGCGGGCTCCCTACCGCGCCACCCTGCCCAACCGCTTTCGCGCGGTGTTCGACGAGGAGGCGCGAGCCGTCGATGCAGCCAGGGCGGCGGCCGAGGCGATCCACGAATGGTGGACGATGCTGGCGCGCACGGTGCGCGAGCACTTCTTCGAGAGAATCCTCACGCGCGAGCAGGTCGATCGCTGGAATGTGGAGACGGAGACGCCCGATCTCTTCTGGGAGATCATGTGGGTCGTCGTTCCGGCGGCGCCGGACAGCGAGGACGCGCTCGGCGCCCGCAAGCTGTGGCGCGGTTTTCGGCCGCTGCCGGCGTTGCTGCAGCAGGGCGACCGCTGCACGCTGATGCCCGACTGGCCGGAGCTTTCCGGTCATTCGCGGGTGACGAAGGCGGGCAAGGAGAAGCAGACCGATTTCTGGAACGTCTTGCACGAGGCTTTTGAGCGAAAGAGCGGCGACGGCGAGGGCGGGCGCAGGCTGGAATTGCGCGACGGCGAGCGGCTCTGCGCCACCGCACTGGTCAAGCGCCTGTTCCCGCGTCTGCCGGAAGACAAGCTCGCGAAGCTGGTCAAGTGGCCGCCGCCGGAGGCGGATGCGACGGTGCCGTCGGGCGAGCGGCTCCGGCTGAGCTACATGCCGTCGACCAGCTACATGGCCGCGGTGCACTGGCTGAAACGGGCGGTCGGATGCGCGCCTGAGTCCTGTCCTGCGCTGTACGCGCTCGTCGCGGAGAAATCACGGGCGCTGGCCACCGCCGAGCGGCAGACCGGGCTCACCGCGCTCGACGGCATCGGCGACGTGCGCGACCTCGACGGCAAGCTGTTCTTTCGCGAGACCGTGCTGCACGGCGACGACCTGCCGTTCGACGAGAAGACCCGCAAGGACGTCGCGGAACTGCTCCGGCAGATATACGACAGTGAGGACGCCGCGGGTGAGAAGCTGGGGCCGCCTTCGCCCTATTACGCCATCCTGCGCATGGACGGCGACCGGATGGGCCGGGCGATCCGCGCAAACGGAGCCGTGGCGGAGGCGCTGCCGCTCTTCGCCCGTGCCGCCCGCGGCCTCGTCGAGGAGCAATCCGGTCGGCTGGTCTATGCCGGTGCCGACGACGTGCTGGCGCTGCTGCCGCTCGAAGGCGCCATTCCCGCCGCGATCGCGCTGAAGGAGTGCTTTCGCCTGAAGATGGAGAAGGTCGCTCCGAACGACCCCGCCTCGATCTCCGCCGGCATCGTCTTCGCCCACGAGAGCGCGCCGCTGCGTGCAGCCCTGGCGGAGAGCAGCCGCCTGCTGGACGAGGTCGCCAAGGAGGCCAACGGCCGCGCCAGCCTGGCGGTGAGCGTCTTTCGCATCGGCGGCCCGGCGCTGGAGTGGGCCACGACATGGTGCGACGATGCCGGTGGCGATCTCGTCTCCAGGCTGCAGAACCTCCTCGTGCGTTGCCACGCCGATACGCGGGCACTCGGCAGCAACCGTCTGGCCCATGCGATGCGCGACCGGCTCGGGCCGTTCTTCACCCTGCCGGGCACGCCGCGGCGCGACCTCTTCCGCGGTTCGGCCATCGTCGACCACGAGGTGGTGGCGACCCTCGTCCGCCACGCCGGCGGCGAGGCGCTCGAGCGTGTCGCCGACGACGACCT
>JAGREO010000352.1 GCA_020446525.1 Geminicoccaceae bacterium
TAGCTGATTTCCTTGAGCTTGAGGGCGCCTTCGAGAGCGATGGGGAAGAGGCTGCCGCGGCCGAAGAAGAGCACGTCGCGGGCGTGCTGCAGGGACTGCGCCACCTCCTGGATGCGGCCGTCGGTCTCGAGCACCTGCAGGGCGCGGGCCGGCACCTCGTCGAGCGCCTGGGTGAGGCGCCGTTCGGTCTCCGGATCGAGCCTTGCGCGCACCCGGCCGGCGGCGACGGCGAGGCAGGCGAGCGTCGCGAGCTGGGTGGTGAAGGCCTTGGTCGAGGCGACGCCGATCTCGGGGCCGGCCAGCGTGCGCAGCGCCGCGTCGGCCTCGCGCGCCAGCGTGCTCTCGGGCACGTTGACCACGGCAAGCGTCGGGTGTCCTGCGGCCTTCATCGCGCGCAGGGCCGCCAGGGTGTCGGCCGTCTCGCCGGACTGGGAGACGAAGAGTCCGGTCTGGCCCGGCACCAGCGGCGGCTCGCGGTAGCGGAATTCCGAGCCCACGTCCCAGTCGACGGCGAGGCCGGCGAGCTCCTCGAACCAGTAGCGGGCGACGAGGCAGGCATAGGACGCGGTGCCGCAGGCGATCGCCGCCAGCCGCGGCACGGCGTCGAGGGCGAAGGGCAGATCCGGCAGGTTGATCCGGTGGGTCTCGGGATCGGCGAAGGAGCGCAGGGTGTCGCCGATCACCGCCGGCTGCTCGAAGATTTCCTTTTCCATGAAGTGCCGGTGGTTGCCCTTGCCGATCGAGGCGCCCGAGAGTGCCGTCTGGACGATCGGCCGGCTCTGCTCGCGGCCTTCGGTGTCGACGATCCGCGCCCCCGAGGTCGTGACGATCGCCACGTCGCCCTCTTCGAGATACTGGATGCGGTCGGTGAGCGGTGCGAGGGCGAGCGCATCCGAGCCGATGAACATCTCGCCGCAGCCATAGCCGATCGCAAGCGGGCTGCCCTTGCGCGCCGCCACCAGCAGGTCCTCGCGCCCTTCGAACAGCAGCACCAGACCGAAGGCGCCGTGCAGCCGGGCCACGGCGGCGAGCGCCGCCTCCTCGGGGCCCGCACCGTTGCGCATGAAGCGGGCGACCAGATGCGGGATCACCTCGGTGTCGGTCTGCGTCTCGAAGCGGTGACCGGCCGCGATCAGTTCTTCCTGCAGTTCCTGGAAGTTCTCGACGATGCCGTTGTGGACGACGGCGACACCGCAGGCGGCGTGCGGATGGGCGTTGATCTCGTTGGGTGCGCCGTGGGTCGCCCAGCGGGTGTGACCGATGCCGATGCTGCCGGCCAGCGGCTCGGCTTCGAGCCGCTCGACCAGCCGGTCGAGCTTGCCGCGGGCCCGGCGCCGGCCGATCAGCCCGCCCGAGACCGTCGCCAGCCCGGCGCTGTCGTAGCCGCGATATTCCAGCCGCCTGAGCGCCTCGACGACGATCGGCGCCACCGGACGCGCCGCGATGCAACCGACGATCCCACACACGTCCGCAACCCCCGCCTCGTTGGCTCACGAGCCGCGCAGCATAATCGAAGCGCCCGGCGCTGGCGACCGGCAAGGCGACGCCTTGATTGCCGGCGGGGGCGTCGTCCGGTTCGGGTGGCAGGCGATCGTCCGCCTCGTTCGGTCGGCGCGCAGGCATCGCAGGCTCTTTTTCGGACGCACCGGACCGCAGGCCAGCCGGTTCGAGCGTGCGTTAACGGATCGTTCAGCTTCGACGCGTAGGGTCGGGCTCGGGAATCACCGCGCGGGGCTCGGGTTCGGGTTCGCGGTGCGGTCGTTCCCGCAGGCGAGAGTGAAGCAGCGGCGAGAGAGCATGTGCGTGGCGAACTGACCGAAAGCTTGTTCGACTATCTCGAAGCGGCGCATGGCGGCACCGTGGTCGCCCGGACCATCGCCGGCCTCGCCGTGCCCGGATCGGTGCGCAGCGAGCCCGGCGTGCGGGGCGAAGGCGTCCGCCGCGCCGCGGCGATCGCGGCCGACCATCTGGGCGAGACACCCGGAGCGCTGCTGCGTCGCTTCGGCCGGTGGATGTTCGAGCGCGACCGCGCACTCTGGCCCCGTCCGCCGACCCACGAACGACGCGCCGTCCCGCCGACCCTCCCCGAGCCGCCGAACGGTCGACCGGCTTCCCAGCCCGCCACCCCGGAACGCACGACGACGGGTCGCCGGGCCACGGACCGGGTGGATGGCGATCCCCTGAGCCCGGATGACCCGCACCGCGATGCCGGAGCCATCGAACGCGGCGACTTCGAACCCCCGACCGCCGATCAGACGACCGCTGATCCCGGGGCCGCCGATCCCGCAACCGCCGATCCCGGGGTGAGCCGACCCCGGATCCCCGATCGCCGGTCGGGCGACGGTACAGTGCCGCCGGGCGTGGTCGCCGCGACCGGTCGCGAGATCGGCGCCCGTGTCGACGCGGTGATCGGCTCGCTCGGCTCGAGCCGGGTCTGCGGCGGCATCGCCCGCGACCGCAGGGCCGTGGGTTTCTCGTTCATCCATCGCAGCGAAGCGGCGCTCGGCGACATCGTCCACGGCATGCTCGACGCCTGGGTCGAGAGCCTCGACGGCCGCTGGCGGCTCGAGCGCGAGGAACTGTCGCAAGTGTCCGGCACGAGCGTGCGCTTCGGCATCTCGATCGTGCCGACCGGCGGCATCGCGGTGCGGACCGCGCCCGCACGAACGGAGCGTCGCCGCAAGCCGGTCACCACCGGCCGGCGCCGTCGCCACGCCATCGAAGCGGCGCCC
>JAGREO010000353.1 GCA_020446525.1 Geminicoccaceae bacterium
GCGCCGATCCAGTAGACGCCGCGAAAACCGTTCACCTCGAGACGAAACTGGCCGTCGATCACGCCCGGCGGACTGACCAGCAGCAGATCCTCGTCGCCGCCGCCCGAGACCTTCTGGTTGCCGCTGGCGGAGAGCTGCACGACCCGCAGTTTCGCCAAGGGTGCCGGCGGACGGAAATAGGCGCCACCCCCGCCCTTCGCGACCGGCGTTCTCGGCCCCTCGGCCACCACCGGCTCCGGCCCGGCGGCGGGTTCCGGTTCGGCGGCGGGCTCCTCGCCCCGCCCGACATCGGCGCCCGCATCCCCGAGGTCGAAATAGAGCACCCCGTTCCACGGGAAGATGCCGGCCTTCGACCCGGTGCGCAGCAGCTTGCCGTCCTGCGGCCCGGCATCCTGAACGCCGGCGGCGGCCGGTATCACCCTGCCGTCCACACTGATGCGGTCGACGTGCAACTGGCGGCTCCTGGTGTCGTAATAGTGCTCGACGCCGATCTTCTCGGCCCGGGCGAGCCTGGCCGGCGCGACCGGGTGGCGCACCTCGACCCAGGATTTGCTGCTCACCCGCGCGTCGGCGACGACCTCGCCGTCCACCCGCACGCGATAGCGCGAGAAATCGGAGCCCGGCTCGGCCCGCAGACGGACGACCAGATCGGCGGCATCGGCTGCGACCGGCGGCAGCGCCAGCAGCGAGACCAGCGTGGCGACGGCGAGCCTCCGGCGACGGCCGGCCGCACGGCTTCGTTCAACCCTTCGTAGATTTTCTGTCACGTTCGATCCTGTTTTTCTCATTGTGGCAGCTTCGAGCGATGTCGAAACGGAACCCGCCCGCCCGATCGGCCCCGATCGGCGTCGTCTCCCGGACCCGACATCTGCATCATCGACGTATCTCCACCGCCCAATATTCCGCCGATGATAGACCAGAGAGATGAATCACTGGTTAACCTCCAAACTGTATTTGTATACCGATTTGGATTTCATAAAGCCTTATGGTTGAAACTCCTCCGACGAGGGGCGATGCGGCGCCGGTTGTTCCCTCCCGATGCCGCATGTACAAGGAGGGCCGCGCTCGCCGGCGGGGTCGCACCCGTCGCCGTCATGGCCCAACCCGAGCCCGATCTCGCTCGAGCCGGGCCATGCCCGAGCCGAACCATGCCCGAGCCGGACGATACCCGAGCCCGGCCGTGCCCGAGCCGGACCATGAGCCGCAAGAACAAGCAGCGGAGATAGGGAACCCATGCGCGCCTCGCTCTTCATGCGCCCTTCGCACCGACGCCCCGGGCCAGCCGGGCACCCGGCGATACGCCTTCGGCCGATCGCGCGGATCGGCGGCCTCCTGGCGATCCTCCTCGTCGCCGGGTGCGAACGCTACGAGACCCCGCGTTCCACCGCCGTGGACGAGGCGCTCTCCGGTACCTCCTTCGCGGTGCCGCCGAAAGCGCAGGAGCCGACGCTGCCGGTGCGCGAAGGCGCGACGACACCGGCCCAGCGCGCACGCAAGGAAATCTATCTGGGCACCTCGCCCGCCGCCGGCGCCCCGCCATCCGGCCCCGACCGCGGCGGCGAAGGCGTGCAGGTCAATTTCGACGGCGCCGAAATCCGCGAGGTGGTCAAGGTCATCCTGGGCGACATCCTGGGCGAGACCTACGCCATCGATCCGGCCATCACCGGCACCGTCGTGCTCTCCTCGAGCGGTCCCCTGAGCGAGGCCCAGCTCTTGGGCGCGCTCGAGGCGACGCTGCAGATGCACGGTGCCGCCATGACCCGCACCGCCGGCGGCGCTTATGCCATCACCTTGGCCGACCTCGCCCGCGGCTCGAGCAGCCTCGTGACCCTCGACGGCGCCGCCGCCCCGCTCGCCGTCACCGGCACCGGCGTCACCGTCGTGCCGCTGCGCTACATGGGTGCCGAGGCCGCGGCCCAGTTCGTCCAGCCGCTGCTCTCGCGGCCCGACCAGATCCGCATCGACGACACCCGCAACCTGATCCTCTTCGCCGGCAGCGCGGCCGAGCGGCAGACGGTGATCGACACCCTGGCCGACATCGACGTCAACTGGATGGCCGGCCGCTCGGTCGGCATCTTCCCCCTGAACAACGCCTCGCCCACCTCCGTGGTCGACGAGCTCGAGGCGCTGGTCACACCGCTCAGCGGCGCCGGCCGGCAGAGCGAGACCGTGCGCTTTCTGCCGATGGCGCGACTCAACGCGGTGCTGGCGATCACCAGCACCCCCGACCAGATGCGCAACGTCGAGCAATGGGTGGTCCGGCTCGACCGGGGCAATACGGTCGGCATGCAGTTCTTCGTCTACCAGTTGCAACACGTGCCGGCCGACGACATGGCCGAAATCCTCACCGCCTCGTTCGGCGGCATCACCGAGACCGACGAGGACCGGCCGGTCGACACCGTCTTCTCCGATGCCGTCGATCCGGTCTCGGTCGAGGTGGACGTGGACGCACCGCCCGGCTTCAACCCGCTCGCCACACCGCCGGCGCCCGGTACCGCGGCGCCGCCCCGGCAGACCTCGGGCCGCGAGCTGGCCGGGGTGAAGATCGTCCCCAACACCCTCAACAACACGCTTCTGGTGCGCGGGACGCCGCAGGCCTACGAGATGATCGAGGCCACCATCCGGCGGCTGGATACCGCTCCGCTGCAGGTCCTCATCGAGGCGACCATCGCCGAGGTGACGCTCAATGACCAGTTGCGCTACGGCGTGCAGTACTTCCTCAACACCGGCTCGGTGAAGGCCGGCTTCAACACCTCCACCCCCACCGCCGGCGGCGTGATCGATCCGAGCCTGCTCAACCCTCTGGCGCGGCTGCCCGGCTTCAACTTCGTGCTGACGCCCGGCTCCTCCAACATCACCATCGACGCGCTCTCGCGGATCACCGACGTCAAGGTGCTCAGCTCGCCCTCGCTGGTGGTGCAGGACAACAGCGAAGCCGTGCTCAACGTCGGCGACGAGGTGCCGATCGTCACCCGCAGCGCCACCAACGTGGTCGACACCGACGCCGTCGTCGTCAACAACATCGAATATCGCGATACCGGCGTCATCCTCGAGGTCAAGCCGCGGATCAGCTCCAACGACATCGTCGCCCTCGAGATCGCCCAGGAGGTCAGCCGCGTCGCCACCGAGAGCGTCACCTCCGACACCCTCACGCCGACCATCTCGCAGCGCAAGATCACCAGCCGCATCAACATCCAGTCGGGCCAGACGGTGGTCCTGGGCGGTCTCATCCAGGACAGCGAGACCCGCGCCAAGAACAAGGTGCCGGTGCTCGGCGACGTGCCTATTCTGGGCAACCTCTTCTCCAGCACCGACAATTCCGCCCAGCGCACCGAGCTGATCGTGTTCCTCACGCCCCGGATCATCCACAATGCCGAGGATGCCCGCGACCTGAGCGAGGAACTGCGCTCGAGGATGCGCTCGGTGCGGCCGATCCCGGTCGAACCCGCCCCGGTGGTCGTGCCGCTCGAGCGCATGCCGCGGCCGCTCGAGACGCCCTCCAACGTGCCCGACGTCACGCCGGTCCCGGCACCCGCACCCTCGGCCCTGCGCCAGCGGAACGGCTCCACGCCGAACGCCCCCGCCGGCGATGCGACACCCGGGAACGCGCCCCCACGGAACACGACGGCAGCGGACCCCGCCACCCCACCGCCGGGCGGCGACGCTGCGGGCACCACGGGCGCGGTGACGCCCACCTCGAGCGAAGAGCCGCCCTCACGCGAATTGCACGGCCTCGAGGTGGGCAAGCGCGTGCCGATCCCGCACACGCCGATCGCCTTCACCGGCGAAGGCGTGCCGCGCCCGCCGATCGAGCGGCCGATCCCCGCCCACGCGCTGGTGCCCAAGGCGCGCCCCGGCTCCACCTGGCGCATGCTCTGAGCGCCTCTCGCGAGCCGGGCGAATTTCCGATCGATCGGGACGGATGACGGTCGGGGTTTCCGGATCCGCGCCCGTGTACGCTCAGCGCCTGCCTGCGCGAATATCGTCGAGCAGCGGACGCAGCGGGTCGAGATCGTAGCCCGCACCGGCCGCCGCCCGCACGATCGCGTCGGACGGCATGTCGGGCGCCACCGCCAGCGCCCAGAGCTGGCAGGAGCGGGTGCCCGAGCGGCAATAGGCGAGGAAGGGGCCGTCGTGCCCGTCGATCGCCCGGCGCATCGCCTCGACGTCCGATTGCTGCAGGCGACCCGAGACCACCGGAACGTGGACATAGGTCATGCCCGCCGCCGTGGCGATCTCCTGCGCCTCGGTGTGGGCCAGTTGATCGGCCGCCTCGCCGTCCGGCCGGTTGTTGACGATCGTGGCGATGCCCAATGCACGCGCCCGCTCGAAATCGTCCGCCTCGAGTTGCGGCGCCACATAAAAATCGGGCGTCAGTCGCCTGAAGAGTTGATCGCGCATGAAAGCCGCTCCGTTCGGTGGCGACGATCCGCGCCGAAGGGATCGGCCGGATACGACGGCGCCGCCATCATGCACGCCGCGACCGCCCGCCGCCACACGAGAAGCGGCCGACACGGCGATCACCGGAGCGCGGATCGCCGGTCTGGGATCGCCGGACCGGCATCATCGGCCTGAAACTGCCGGACGGGAAACCCGGAGCTGGAAAGGACGGGCCGAACTCGGCCGTCAGCGACAGGGGGGCGGCGGCCGCGTCGCCCGGGCGGCCGCACACACCCCTCCGGTGCGCCGCCTCAGGCGGCCGGCGCACCCACCATCTGATGCAGGCGTGCCACCGCCTGCCGGTCGAGGCCGATGCCGGCCGCGAGACGTGCGAGATGATCGCGCTCGGCCTGGGTGTCGACGTCGATCGCCATCAGCGAGGCGGCGTAGACCTGCGCCCCGACCTCGCGATTCGGCACGGCGGCGGCCAGCGCCTCGACATCCTGCGGCTCGGACATCTTGCGCACGACGAACTGCCGTTCCTCCTCGCTGATGCCGCCTTCCTCGAGCTTGCCGACGATCCGCTGCATCTCGTCGTTGGTGATGCTGCCGTCCGCCTTGGCCGCGGCGATCATCGCCTCGAGGCAGAGCTCGGCCGTGCGCGGTGAGGTCATCTGCTCGATCTCCGCCCGGGAGATCTGCGGCGCCTGTGCCGCGGGGGCCGCCGGGGCCGCTGCCGCCTGGCCCTGCGCCTGACCGCCACTCCAGTTCTTCAGGGCCGAGACGGCCAGCGTGCCGAGCAGCGCCATGGCGCCGCCACCCAGCGCGCCCTTGACCGCACCGCCGCCGCCGCCGAGCAGTGCGCCGGCGAGCGCGCCGATGCCGCCCATCTTCGCGGTGCTCGCACCGCCGCCCGAGCCGCCCCCGAGCAGCGAGCCGAGCATGTCGCCCAGACCTCCACCCTGACCGCCCGCGCGGCCTGCGGCCTGGCTTCTGATCTGGCCCTGACCGGCGCCGGCACCGCCGCCGAGCAGATTGCCGAGCATCTCTTCGAGACCGCCGCCGCCCCCGCCGAGCCCGCGTGGACCGAGCGCATGTTCGAGGCGTCCGTGTGTCGAGCCGGACATGCCCTGTTGCAGCAATTGACCCACGATGTTGCCGAAGTTCACGACGTCTCCCTCCTCTGGCGTGCCGTCTCGATGGGCCCGTGCCTATCGTCGGCGCGAATGGGGTCGGACGGATCATCGTCGCCGATCCGCGACCGCCCCCGACCCTAGGCGTCCGGGAAAGGCCGGTCGAGTCCGGGCCCTTTCGTAGAGCGTATCCACGAGCGCATCGTCGCCGTCCGTCCCGCGGCAATTTTCTAAGAAATAATTCTTGCACTCTTGGGCATGTGGTCTTATAATTCG
>JAGREO010000354.1 GCA_020446525.1 Geminicoccaceae bacterium
AGCTCGCCGTTGATGAAGTTGGCGATGCGGCCGAAAAAGAGCCCGATCGGCGTCACCACGGCCGCCAGATCGAGCACTTCGAGCGGCGGCAGGCCTGTCTTGCGGGCGAACAGCACCATCGCCGTGATCACGCCCAGCAGACCGCCGTGAAACGACATGCCGCCCTGCCAGACCTGGAAGATCTCCAGCGGATGGGTCGCGAAATAGAGCGGGTGGTAGAACAGCACGAAGCCGAGCCGGCCGCCCAGCACCACGCCCAGCGTCGCGTAGAAGAGAAGGTCGTCCACCTGCTCGGCGGTGATCAGCCAGCCGGGTCGTCCCGCGATGTGGCGGGCCAGGCGCCAGCCGATCAAGAGACCCGCGATGTATGCAAGCGCATACCAGCGAATGGCGAAGGGACCGATCTGCAACAGGACGGGATCGATCTGCGGGAACGGAATGGCGAGAAGGGGCAAGGGATGTTCCCGATTGTGCGACGAGGGCAAGGGGCTAGCCAAAGAGGACCGCCCGGGCAAGAACCTTGTCGCTCGTCGCAGCCGGCGCGATATAGGAGCGATGGCCGCCTATCTTTCGATCCAGCGGAGGTTTCGATGCAGACGCAGAACAGGCTCTTCGACGATCTGGCCAGGGTCGCCAGTGGCGCCTTCAACACGCTGGGCGGGCTCCGCGAGGAGATCGAGCTGCGGGTCAAGGAGCGGGTCGAGCGCCTCGCTGCCGACATGGACCTCGTCAGCCGCGAAGACTTCGACGCGGTCGCCGCCATGGCCGCCAAGGCCCGCGCGGAGCAGGACAGGCTGGCGAACCGCGTCGCCGAGCTCGAGAAGAAGCTCGACGCGATGAGCGACGGCAGCGGCAAGCCCGCGAAAGCCCGCACGACCAAGGGCGGCGATCGCGACGCCGATTGAGGTTCCCGGCGCCCAAACACCGGTTCCCGACACCTGTTCTTGTAACGGCGGGCCGCTTGCGGCAGGCTGGAGCGGAAATCGATGGCAGCACGGCACGCTTCGCTCCAGCGGAATGCCCGTCGCGCGACGGGCACCCTCGGCTGTCACGGCCTCTAGCCATCGGAGGAACATCGACGTGAATTCCTTGCAGACGACGATCGAGGAGCGCGCGGCCAATCCGCTCGACGTCGTGGAGCACCTCGCGGTGACCCACGACTGGCCGTTTCATCGACAGAACGAGGAAGAGCTGGCGGCCGAGATCGAGGGCCAGTGGTGCACCTACAAGCTCTGGTTCAGCTGGCACCCCGAGCTGGGGGTGATGCATCTCTCCTGCGCGCTCGACATCAAGGTGCCGGAGAAGAAGAAGACCAAGCTGTTTCACCTGCTGGCGCTGGCCAACGAGAAACTGTGGCTCGGTCATTTCGAGCTGTGGCCGGAAGAAAAGCTGCCGGTGTTCCGGTACGCCTGTCTGTTTCGCGACGGCAACATGGCGAGCGGCGAGCTGGTCGAGGACGTGGTGGAGATCGCCGTCTTCGAGTGCGACCGCTTCTATCCGGCCTTCCAGTTCCTCATCTGGGGTGGCCGCGATCCGAGGAACGCCCTGCTTTCGGCGCTGCTCGAAACGGAGGGCGAAGCCTGATGGCCGCGGTCGATCTGCAGGCGCGGTTGCAGGCCGTCCTCGACGGCCCGCTCGTGCTGGTCGGCGGCGGTCGCATGGGTGCCGCACTGCTGCGCGGCTGGCTCGATCGCGGGCTGTCGTCGAAGGACGTGGTGGTCGTCGAGCCGGACACGGCGATCCGCGAGACGCTGGCGGTCCACGATCTGGGCGGCCTGCATGCCGGGGCGGACGAGATCGATGCGCCTTCGCCCGGCGTCCTCGTGCTGGCGGTCAAGCCGCAGGTGATGGACGCCGTGTTGGCGGACCACGTGGACCGCGTCGGCCCCTCCACGCTCGTTGTCTCGATCGCCGCCGGCAAGCCGCTGGCGACCTTCGAGGCCGCGTTCGGTTCCGCCCAGCCGATCGTCCGGGTGATGCCCAACACGCCCGCGTCGGTGGGCTGCGGAATGAGCGTGCTGATCGCCAACGCCGCGGTCGACGAGGCGCAGCGCGCCGCCGCCGAAGCCCTGATGCAGGCGGTCGGCCGCACCGCCTGGATCGAGGACGAGGAATTGATGCATGCGGTCACGGGCTTGTCCGGCAGCGGACCGGCCTATGTCTTTCATATGTGCGAAGCGATGACGGCGGCGGGCATTCAGGCGGGTCTGCCGGTCGAACTGGCGACCATGCTGGCGCGGCAGACGATCTACGGCGCCGGTGTGCTGCTCGAGCGGAGCGACGACGACGCCGCGAAGTTGCGCGCCGACGTCACCAGCCCGGGCGGCACCACCCAGGCGGGCCTCGAGGTCTGGATGGCCGAAGGTGCAGTGGAGAAGCTGATGGGTGCCACGGTCGCCGCCGCCGCGCGTCGTTCCGCCGAACTGGCTTGATCCCACGGTCTCCGAGCCGCGGGATTCGATCGGAGGAGATGGACAATGCCGAGAGCGAAGAAAGCGTCGAGCGGTGGTGCCGCTGGTTTTGGCCGGCCGGAGCTGAACGGCTCCGCCGTCACGGAAGCCGGCTTGCAGATCGTTGCCGAGGAAGGCTGGGATGGTCTGACGATGCCCCGACTGGCCGAACGGCTCGGCGTCGATACCGTCGCGCTCTACGACGAGGTGCCCGGCCGTGCGGCGCTGCTGCGCCGTTTCGGCGATACGTTCGATCGGGCGATGGCGAGCACGCCGCGCGGTGACCTCGCCGGGATGGGCGTACGGGACCGGCTCTTCGATCTGATGATGCGCCGCTTCGAAGCGATGCAGCCGCATCGGGATGGTCTCGAGCGCCTGACCCGCGACGCGAGGCGCGCCCCAGAACTGCTGGCGGCCGGTTGTTGCACCGTCGACCGCATGGCCGATCGTCTCCTGGACTTGGCGGACATCCGCACGAGCGGCCTGCGCCGCAGGTTGGCGCGGCGGGCGCTCTCGGCCGTCTATCTCGCCACCTATCGGACCTGGACGACCGACGGCAGCGAGGACTTGGCGTCGACCATGGCTGAACTCGACAAGCGCCTGGGCCAGCTCGACCGGTTGGCGTCGTTCGCCTGTCGCATGCGCCGCGCCGGTGGCCGCAGGCGGGCCGAGAGCAGGGACGAGCCGCCCGCCGACGCGATGCCCGCCTGATCGCCGACGAGGGCACGCCCGGTGGCGAATCTTGACAGGCCGCCGGCGCTCTCTATGGTCCGCGCAACTCTTTTTCCGCACAAGGAGCAGGTTCGATGGCCAAGCCCTCGACGGTGCTGATCAAGCTGGTGAGTTCGGCCGGCACCGGGTTCTTCTACACCACGCGCAAGAACACCCGTAACACGACCGAGAAGATGTCGGTGCGGAAGTACGACCCCAAGGTCCGCAAGCACGTCGAGTTCAAGGAAGCCAAGATCAAGTAGCCGGGCTCGAGCACGACACCGGCGAGCGGCCGCAGCCGAGGGCGCCGTTCGCGAGCGACGCGTGGATGTAGAACGTCCTCACCATCTGGTGTGGATCATGTGCAACATGGTGAAACGAGCCCGCTTTTCCGGCGGGCTTTTTTCGCTGCCGGTCGCCGGCACTTCTTGGCAACCATGGCGCGGTCATGCGAGAACCATACGAGACCCAACTCATCTTGAGGTAGCATATCGTCCGGTCCGGTCACTTGACCGCAGCGGTCGTCATCGGGAGGTCGGTTCGACGTGCGTGTTCTTTCGCCTGTGTCTCGCAAGCTGTCCCTAGCCCTGGTTGCGATCACCGCGGCTGCAGCGGTGGTCGCCGTGTCGGGTTCCGCGGCCCGAGCCGAGAAGATCGGCTCGGTGATGACCGCGCCCACGCCGTTGATCCTCAAGGACGGCCGCATCGCCGACGTCTCGGTCCACACCATTCCCTTCGCCAGCAAGACCGCCGAGCTCGATTCCGACACCGTGAGCCGCTTGGGCCGGCTGCTGCAGCCGATGGCGACGGATTGTTTTCTGACGGCGCAGGCGATCGGTCACGTGGCGCCCGGTGCGTCGGCCGACGGCGAGACTCTGGCGGCGCACCGGCTTGCCCGCGCCCGCGCCGACCGCATCCAGTCAGAGCTGATCGCTCTGGGCTTGCCGGCGTCGGCGATCGCCAGCGTCTGGGACTGGCAGTTTCTGGTGGAAGAGCCGCGTGTCACATTGTGGATCTTCCGGCTGCACGAGGGTGAGGATTGTGACGGCAAGCCGCTCTCCGGCCAGGCCGTGGCCGCGGTCGACGCACCCGCGGAGAAGCCCGCGGCACCCGCCGCCGCCAAGCCTGCGCCCAAGCAGGAGCCGCCGGCATCGTCGAAAAAGGAACCGCCGGCACCGCCCAAGCAGGTCGAGCGCGCCGACCCCAAGCCGCTGACGCTGAGCAAGGCCACCCCGCCGGCCTCGAGCGAACCCGCCGCGCGAGCCGGTTCCGGCTCGTCGGGCGCTTCGGCGAACGCATCCTCGTCGAAAGCGTCCTCCGGGTCCGCGTCGCGTGGGACGGCCGACGCCGGCACCGCTGCGGCCGGATCCGGCAGCGGCTCGCCCGCTCCCTCCGCGACGGTGACCGCCGGCGCGCTGCCGGCACCGCTTCGCGCGACCGAGATAAAGCCGCTCGAGCCGCCGCGCCAGCCCGCCGACCAACCCGCGGCCGAGCAGAAGGCGACATCGGATATGCCGGCGGGTCCGGATCGCCATGCCTCGCAGCCGGCCGATCTCGCGGCCGCCACGGTCGCCGACGGTACCACCGGCGGAACGAGTGGGACGCCTGCGCCCGAGGCCGAGGAGGCGGCGACCCCGGCCGCGGCCGATGCGGCACGCCCGGCTGCTGCGGAGGAAGGCAGGAAGGTTGCGGCGGCGGGCGCCGGTGCCGCGCGCGCCGACGTCGTGTTCGCCGTCAACAGCAGCTACTTCCCACCCGGTGCCGGCGACGATCTCGAGCAGTTCGTGGCGGCGCTTCCGCCGGGTGACGTTTCCATCGTCGTGACCGGCGCGGTCGGCGGTGCGGACGTCCAAGGCGCAAGCGGTGACGAGGCGGTCAAATATAATCGCTGGATGGCCGAGCGCAGGGTCGGCCGGGTGACCGAATGGCTGGAGAAGCGCCTGAGCGGTCGCAACGCCGAAATAACCACCGATTATCGCATGGACGACCCGTCCCGCGCGGTCAGCCTCACCGCCACGCCCATCTCTTGACCGCCGGCCGCTCGACCGCTTGCGGCGAGCCGGCGCCGTGAGTGCATCCGGCGGTTCGGCGATGGGCATCGATCTCGGCGGCAGCAAGATCGAGATCCTGGCACTGGGCCCGCAGGGTGAAGATCTGTTCCGCCGTCGTTGCCCGACGCCCAGGGACTATGCGGCCACCCTGGATGCCATCGCCGATCTGGTCACGGCCGCCGAAGAGGCGACCGGCGGTGGGGGGAGGAGCACGCTCGGCATCGGGCACTGCGGTGCGATTGCGCCCGCGACCGGTCTGATGCAGAACGCCAACGCCACCTTTCTCGACGGTCGGCCCTTCGATCGTGATCTGATGCAGCGTCTGCGCCGGCCGATCGCGTTCGCCAACGACGCCAATTGCCTGGGTCTTTCCGAGGCCATGGACGGTGCGGCGGCCGGTGCGCGCGTGGTCTTCGCGGTGGTCCTGGGTACCGGTGTCGGTGGTGCCGTCGTCGCCGACGGGCGCATTCATGTGGGGCCCAACGCCATCGGCGGGGAGTGGGGTCACAACCCGCTGCCGCGTCCGGGCGACGACGAGCGGCCCGGTCTGCCGTGCTATTGCGGCCGGCGCGGCTGCATCGAAACCTGGCTCGCGGGCCCGGCGCTCGCCCTCGACCACGAGCGCGCCACCGGCCGCCGTCTTTCGGCGCCGGAGATCGTCGCTGCCGCGGATGCGGGCGACGATGCCGCCGAAGCGACGATGGCGCGTTACGAAGAGCGCCTCGCCCGGGCGCTCGGCACCGCGGTCAATCTCCTCGATCCGGACGTGGTGGTGATCGGCGGCGGGCTCTCCAACGTTGCACGGCTCTATCCGGCGATGGCCCGCCTGCTGCCGGCGCACGTCTTCACCCGTGATCTCGCGACGCCGATTCGCCCGGCCCGCCATGGCGACAGTTCGGGCGTGCGCGGTGCGGCGTGGCTCGGCCGTACGGCGGCGGCTGCCGGTTGAGAAGGGAGCGCCGGCCCGGTGTCGGGGCGGGTCACTCGCAGGTGGGCGGCGTGAAGACCTCGATATCCTCGAGCACGCCGCGCATGGCGAAATCGCCGTAATCGAGCACCACGTCCTGCAGGACACCGCCCGAGCCGAGGGTGAAGGAGATCTCGAAATCAGGACCGGCATCGAGCATGTCGCGCGCGGACCGGTCGACCACGCCTTCGGCCGCGGCGTCGTCGAGCCGGAAATAGGCGAGCGAGACCGGCCATTGCCGCTGGGGCTCGCCGCCGGCCGCGTCCTTGCCGTCCCGGGCCTCGCCGATCACCGCCGTGACCAAGGTGAGCGCATCCGGACCCGAGCCGTCGAACACCTTCTGCACCAGCATTCGATCGCCGCGACGTGCCGCCTCGAGCAGTCGCTGCATGTGTGCCGTGGGGAAGATCGTACCGGCAGGCAGGGTCAGACTTTCGTCGGCCGGTGCGACGAAGCGCGCGACACCGCCCCGGAGCCCGTCTTCGACCGGCGGGTCGAGCGAAGCCTGGCCCTGCCAGGTCTCGAACAGCCGGCCGTCGTCGAACGAGCGCACGACGAAACGCAGCTTGTCGTGATCGAGCGATTCCCAGCTTGAAAAGCGCACGTCGTAGAGGAAGGGCGGTGCTTCGGGCCGTTCGGCGACGAAGGCGAGGCGCTGATTGGAGAGCCAGCCCTCGCAGGATGCCCGCCACTCCATCACCAGACCGCCCTGGACGCCCACCATCGGGCTCGACCGCTTCACGTCGTCGAGCTCGAGCCGGTAGGCGGCACGATGCGAACGCAGCTCGATCGCCGGATCGCGGGTGGAAGTCCGCTCCAGCGATCGGGCGTTCGCGCTCATCCCTTGCGCGCCGGCGGCCGCGCTTTCGTCCGGCATGGCGCAGGCGGCGAACATTGCGGCGCACAGGCCGAGGCTCCAGCAGGTCTTCCTTGCCCCTGTCATCGGCGTTCCCTTTCCTTCTTCGCGACCGATCCGCCTCGACGTTCGGCTGCTCTCGAAACCCATCCTGTCGCACCCGCCCGGCCGTTCCCTTCCGCAACGTCCCGCAGGAACGGGGCCACTCATCGTGGCGAGCCGGTGTGGAACGGCTCGCGGAGGTCGAGGTGCCGGGGCATCGAGTTCGCCGGCATCGGGTCGGCAGGCGCGGCATACGCGCGTAGTTGACAAATTGTTACCATGCGCGACGATCCGCGCCGAAGAAAACACCATCGGCGGACGGTACCATGCAGTGCCCGAGGCAAAGATATCGTGTGCCGTAAACAGTCGATTCGCTCCCGATGATAAAGTATATCGTTAATTTCTGAAGAAAAATGCTTAACCTGAGAAGATGAGCCCAATGGCAAAGGAGGTGACGCCGATGACCGACCGATCGACGAGCGACCGGCGGGCGGTCTGGTCCTTTCCAACGCAGGTGCGCTTCGGTCGCGGTGCCACCTCGCATCTGGCTGCGGCGGCGCGG
>JAGREO010000355.1:0-139 GCA_020446525.1 Geminicoccaceae bacterium
GATGGCAGGGCGGTGCGGAACCTGCGCCGGAACGACCGCCCAAGAAGCGTGGCACGAGGGCGCAAAAGCGGGGGTTGAGCCACGAACAGGTGGCGGTGCTGGTCGCCCGCGATCGTTCGGGCGCGACCCGTGCCTGCGT
>JAGREO010000355.1:355-4396 GCA_020446525.1 Geminicoccaceae bacterium
CAGCAGGCTCAAGGGATGGGTCCGCGGTTTCAGGGGTGTCGCAACCCGATATCTGCCGAACTACCTCGCCTGGCACCATGGCCAAGAACGGCGACAGGAGACCAACGACCACACCAATTGGCTACGCACAGCGCTCAACGGCTAACGCGAATAGAGCTTTTTTCTCTTCCCGTCCGTCGGGCCGGGAAATCCGGATGCGGGGGCGAAGCGTTCGGCGACGGGTGGCGCCCGAGCCCGTCACATCGGGTTCGGTGTCCCTTGGACTTTCGGCGCTGGCCGGTGCAGGCGGGTGGATGGGGTCTCGTGAGGCCGTTGCGGAACGCCATGAAGGAACGCGATTGGCCGGTGTCCGAGAGGTGAAGCTTGGCGTCGCCCGGCTCGTTGCGATAGGTTGGCATCGTCGGGTCGCGAACCGCCCGGGAGGAACGGCGATGCCACGGGACGGGCGCTCATCGGAGCATCGGCGGCGTGTGCGAGGCGCGCTTCTTCCCTGGCTGGAGGCGCATGTCGGAGCGACGGGGTCGCACCGTCGGCGCTCGCGTCCAGGGAGGTGGTGTCACTGGCGGTGCGGCCGCCCGGCGGGCGATACGCGATCGCGCGGCCCCGTTCGGACCGGGCGGCTCGGCAGGGTCGGTCGTCGATGGTGATGATCACCGATGCCGACGATTTCTTCACCAAGGGCTGCGGCCGGTGCGCGCGGTTTGCGACGCCGGAATGCTCGACGCGCGCATGGATCGACGGATTGAACGCGCTGCGTCGCATCTGCCGCGGGGCGGGTCTCGAGGAGACCGTCAAGTGGGGACATCCGACCTATGTGCATGCGGGCCGCAACATCGCGATCCTGGGCGCATTTCGTGGTGATTTCCGGCTGAGCTTCATGAACCCGGGCCTCCTGGAGGACACCGGCGGCGTGTTGCAGCCGCAAGGGCCCAACAGCCGGACACCGGGCACGATCCGGTTCACCGGCACGCAGCAGGTTCGCGCCATGGAGCCCGTCATTCGCGTCTTTCTGCGGCAGCTGATGGAGCATGCCCGATCCGGAACGAAGCCGCCCGGAACGAAACCGCCCGGGACCGAACGCGAGATCGTCCCGTGCGACGAGCTGATCGAAGCCCTGGATACCGATCCCGAACTGGCCGAAGCCTTCCACGCCCTGACGCCGGGGCGGCAGAGGAGCTACCTGTTCGACCTCGGTCGGGCGAAACGACCGGCGACCCGGCGCGCCCGCATCGAAAAATACCGCGGTGGGATTCTCGCCGGGAAAGGGCCGTCGGAGCGCTGAGCGGTCGGGAGCGCTGCGGCTCGCCGCGATGGCCGCGTCGTCCGCTTTCGACGATGCCGTTCGATCCCGGTTTCGTCCGGGCGGCGCGGTCGGGCTCGAGGAGACGAGGCAAACGGGGGAAAGCGAGGATGATCGTGCAGTCGGTGGTCTCGGGACTGGTGGCGACGCTCTTTCTCGATCTGTGGCAGCGGCTTCTGGCGACGACCGCCGGGATACCCGCCGCCAACTGGGGGCTGGTCGGGCGCTGGTTCGTCGAGGCCGGCCGGGGCCGCATCTTCCACGATTCGATCGCCGCGGCACCGCCGGCGGAGAACGAGGTGGCGATCGGCTGGATCGGGCACTATGCCACGGGCATCGTCTACGGCTTCGTCTATGTGATCCTGATCGTGGTGGTCCTCGGCGGCGAACCGACGCTCGTCAACGGTCTCGTCTTCGGTGCGGTGAGCGCGCTCGTGCCCTGGTTCTTCTTCATGCCGGCCATGGGTGCGGGCCGGCTGGGTCGCAACACGCCGGACCCGCGCAGGGCGTGTCTGCTCGCCTTTCTCTCGCACTGCGCCTTCGGGCTCGGGCTGGCGGCGGGGGCGATCCTGGCGGCGTAGCCCCGGGGCTCACCCGGCGGCGGGTCGGATCGGGCGGCCGATCAGCATCGCTTCGGCCAGATGGCGGCCGGTGTCGATCACCTCGGGCACGACGATGGTGGCGCCGGCCTGGCTCAGGCGCTGGCCGTGGGCTTCGTCGTGGGCCCGGCAGAGCACCGGCATGTCCGGGAAGATGTAGCGCAGCACGCCCACCACCAGGAGCGTCTGCGGCGCCTCGTCGAGGGCGACGACCACGGCGGTCGCCCGATCCACGCCGATCATCTCCAGCACGTCGGGCTGGGTGGCGTCGCCGAAATAGGCGTGCACGCCGCGGCGTCTGAGTGCGCGCACCTTGTCCGGGTCGCGGTCGAGTGCCGCCACGGTGAGGCCGGCTTCCTCCAGCCGTTCGATCACCTGGGCGCCGACCAGGCCGCAGCCGACGACGACGACGTGGTCGGAGGTCGCGGCCGCTTCCTCGGGGTCGTTCTCGACCGGCTCGGGCCTGGCCGCGGGCGGCTGCAGCACGCGGTCGAGGGCCATGAAGACCAGCGGTGTCGCGGCCATGCTCAGCGCCACGGCGACGATCAGGACGCGGATCACCGGCTCGGGCACCGCGCCGATATGGCCGGCGGCGGTCCAGAGGACGAAGGCGAACTCGCCGCCCTGGGCGAGCATCAGGGCGGTGCGCAGGGCGTTGATCCGGTCGAGACCGGCGGCCATGGCGAGCGGCGCGACGATCGCCGCCTTGAGCACGAAGAGGGCGAGCACGCCGGCGATCAGGGTGAAGGGGTGCTCCAGGAACACCGCGAGATCGAGCTGCATGCCGACGGCGACGAAGAAGAGGCCCAGGAGCAGCCCGCGAAAAGGGCGGATGTCGGCGGCGATCTGGTGGCGATAGGCGCTGTCGGCGAGCAGCACGCCGGCGAGGAAGCCGCCGAAGGCGAGCGACAGGCCGGCGGCGTGGGTCAGATAGCCGAGGCCGACGACGACGAGCACGCTCAGGCCGGTGAAGAGCTCGGGCGACGCGGCGGCGGCGATCGGCCGGTAGAGCGGGCCGAGCAGCCGCCGGCCGAGCACGAAGATGGCGACGACGGCGACCAGCGCCTTGAGAAAGGCGAGACAGAGGACCAGCCAGAGGTCGTCGCGGCCCTCGCCCATCGCCAGGATGGCGACCAGCAGCGGCCCGACCAGCAGGTCCTGGACCATCAGTACGGCGAAGACCCCGCGGCCGCAGCGCGTGGTGAGCTGGCCGCGATCGGTCAGGAGGCGCAGGACGATGGTGGTCGAGGAGAGCGCGAGGCCGGCGCCGATCGCCAGCGCCGCCACCGGCCGCGCACCCCAGGCCACGGCGGCCCAGGCGACAAGCGCGGTGGTCACCGCCACCTGCAGTAAGCCGATGAGCAGGGTGCGCACGCCGATGGCGCGGATGCGGGCGAGCGGCAGCTCCAGGCCGATGGCGAAGAGCAGGAAGACGACGCCGATCTCGCCCAGAAAGGCGATCACCTCGGCCCGGTCGACGAGGCCCAGCACCGGCGGGCCGGTGAGCGTGCCGGCGAGGAGATAGCCGACGATCGGTCCGAGTCCGAGCCGGATGGCGATGGCGGCGAGCAGCACCGCCGCCGCCAGCACGGTGATGAGTTCGACCAGAAAATCGAATTCGACCATGCGCCTTTCAACCGTCCAGGTCACGGCAGCAAAGCGGCGGTGCCGGACCGGCGTCAACCGCGAGGTCGGCCCGGCCGTCTAGCGGGTGATGATCTCCGGGCCCATCATCAGGGTCGGCAGCCAGGTCGAGATCCAGGGCACGTAGGTGACGAGGATCAGAAAGACGAAGAGGATGCCGAGCCACGGCAAAGCGGCGACCACCACCTGCATCATCGGCATGCCGGCGACGCCCGAGGTGACGAAGAGGTTGAGGCCGACGGGCGGGGTGATCATGCCGATCTCCATGTTCACCACCATGATGATGCCNNTGCCCAGATGGATCGGGTCGATGCCGAGCTCGACGGCGATCGGGAAGACCAGGGGGGCGACGATGACGATCAGGCCCGAGGGCTCCATGAACTGGCCGCCGATCAGCAGGATGACGTTGACGACGACGAGGAACATGATCGGGCCGAAGCCGGCATCGAGCATCGAGGCGGCGATGGTCTGCGGGATCTGCTCGTCGGTCAGCACGTG
>JAGREO010000356.1 GCA_020446525.1 Geminicoccaceae bacterium
AACCCTCCGGCGTCGGCTCCGGCCCAGGTCGGACCGCTGCGATGCCGCGTTCAGTCGAGGAACCGGCGCAGGGCGCTCGTGTCCACGCCATTCAGGTCGTCGAGTGTCGCGGGCGCATTCCTTTCCCGCGTGAGCGAAGCCAGCGTTTGCAGAAGAGCGCGGTTGCGATCGTCGAGCGGCCGGTCTTCATGGTCGGGAACGAGTTGTCGCACCTCTTGGGCGTCGCCGCGTCCGGCATGGGCCAGCGCGAGCGAGACGACGGCGTTCGCGTATTGGCTCTCGTCCAGCGACGCGGCGTCCGTCGAGGCGAGCAAGGGCGGAATCTCGCGCAGGATCGTGTCCGTATCGTCGTCGGCGATGGCGATCCGTGCCTTCAGCCGGTCGGCCCGCGGATCGGTCGAGGTCCGCAACAGCGCCGACGCTTCGTCCGGGCGGTCGAGTGCCAGAAGCGCTCTCGCGCGGATGATGGTCGCCTCGTCCCGTTCGCCCGCATCGAGGTCCGCCACGTCGCGCAGGGTGGCGAGCGCCTTTTCGTCGGCGTCGCCGGCGAGCTGCATGCGTGCGATCCGCAACGCCGCGGCGCGATCCCCGAAGGCATCGCCGCCCGCGAAGGTGGACCGGCGCTCGAGCATGGCGATGGCGGCCTCGGTGAAACCGGCGCCTTCGAGCTCGTCGATCAGGGTGCTCACGAGCCGGTCACCGGCTTCGCCCTCGGGCAGCAGCTCGCGGTACCGGCGATAGAGAGCCAGGGCCTGCAGCGGCGATCGTCGCCATCCGCCACTCGAGGTGAGCACTTCGACGAAGAGCCGCTGCATGTCGTCGATGATCTCGCCCGCGAGCCGCGGCGACGGCGCCTGCTCGACGGCTTTCTGCCAGCTTTCGAGCGCCCGGGCCGCATGACCGGCCTGCGATTCGAGGGCGCCCAGCCGGCGCTGGAGTTCCCACTCTTCCGGATGGCCGCGCCAGGACGCGCGATCGGCGCGCAATTGTTCGACGGCCGCCTCGAGATCGAGCGCACCCGTCGCGACCTCGGCTTGCGCCAGCGCCGCACGGAGCCGGAGAAGGGTGATGCCCCGGGCCCTGGTCACGCCCTTGCGCCAGCGATCGACCGCAGCGTCGAGGTCGCCGTCCTGCGCGAAGACGCTGCCTTGCGCATAGCGAAAGCGCGCCTCGTCCGGGTCCGATTTCTCCAGCCGTTCGAGACGCCCGAGGAGCGTGAAGGCGGCATTGGCGCGGCCGGCCGTCGAAAACCGGTCGACCAGGCGCAGGCCCAGCTCGATCTGAAGCGGCACCGAATAGCCCTGCAGGACGTCGATCATCGCCCGATCGTCGGCGGGCCCCGGATCCTCCGATGGATCCCCGAGATCGAAGGCGCTCCGCCAGAGCCGGATCTCGGGATCGTCGTCGTGATGCGCATCCAAGAGAACCGCGGCGTCGGGCTCTCGACCCATCAGCAGGCCGGCGACGGCCGCAAGGGCCCGGCGACGTGCGCCCATCGCTCCGGCCAGGGCTGGATCGTCCGCCGTCAGCAGGTCGGCGCGGGCCAGATAGGTGCGTGCTTCGGCACCCTGACCCAGGGCCAGATGCAATCGCGCCAGGTCGATCAGCGTTCCGAGACGCCGCTCGGCGCGCTCGTCGACCAGCCGGCCGATCAATTCACGTCGCCGGTGCAACAGTGTCTGGTTCGCCAGGAGCGGTGCGGCTTTCAGACCGAGCAGAGCTTCGTCGTCCGTCGTCGTCGACGCTTCCTCGCCCCGGGCATCCGTTCTGGCGTCGGTACCGGTCCCGGTTCGGGCCTCCCTTGGGGCGTCGGCAGGGGCGTGGTCCGCGGCCGCCGTCGCTGTCGGGCCCGATCCGGCGGAACCGTGGGTATCGGCGTGATCGGCCCCGGCCCCTGCCTCGTCGGAGGATGTCGGATGTCCCGTCGGCTCGCGTTCGCGACGATCGGAGGGCGACGGATGCGACGCTGGTGCGTGTTCGTCCTCATCCAGGGTGTCGAAGGCCCGCACCGGTTCGTGACCGCCGAGCGCGTTCCCCGAATCCGGCGACGGAGCGACATGGAGGCCCTCGGTTCGGCTCAAGAGCAGACCGTCCTGGACGATCTGCGCCTCGAGGTCGCCGGCGCGCGGCACCCACACCCGGCCCAGAGCGGCGGGCAGGAGCTCGAGATCGACGAAGCTGCGGCCCGTGGAGGAGCCCAGTTCCGCATTCGTGGTGAGACCGACGCCCAGCCTGTCGCCGACCAGCGGGTCGGTGACGTCGATCCATGCCTCGATGCCCGGCAGCAACAGGCCGCGACCGACGGTCCGGGTCGCGGCGTCGCGCGGGAACGGCGCGCGATCGGACAACAGGATACGCCAGCCCTTCCCGTCGAACAAAGCGCGCGCCGTCACCTGGTCGGACAGGGAGAGCCTGAAGATGGTCGCCCGCTCGTGCGGCTCCTGGCCCATGCTTTCGAAAAGACCGCGGGCGTGGCGGCGTATCGACGTGCGATCGGCGGCGATTCGGGCGGCCCGGGCATGGAAGACCAGCCAGAGCTGTCCGGCCCGACGGAACACCGCCGCCGCAACCGGGTCCGGCCAGGCGAACCGCAGCTCCACACCGGAATCGTGCGGCAGCGCCAGGATCGGCAGTTCCTCCACCCGAACGGGCGGATGGACATCGACGGGCGTGAGATCGACGTGCGGCATCCCGACTGCACCAGAGGGCGCGCTGATGGGAGCCTTGGCCGGATCGCCGGCGCCTGTCGTCGCGGATCCTGCCGGAGGTATGGACGGATCGTGCGCCGCCGGGGGTCGCGGCCCGTCGCCCGGGACGTGCGAGCGGGGTCCGTCGGACGCCGCATGGTGCGTTCGATCTCGCACCGCCGATGCCGCACGATCGGCGTGCGCGCTCGCCTCGGCTCCGTGTTCCGGTGTCGCTGGGCCGGCCGGGCGATGTTCCGCGGTCGTCCGACCGTCGGCCCGGTTCGTCGAAAGGTCGACGACGAGCTTGTCCGGCTCGAGGAAGAAGCTCTTTGCGCCCACACCGTCCACGAGCTCGAGGGTCGACACGTCGCCGTCGCGCGACACGCCGGCGACGATGCCGGCGAGCGCCCGCAGGCGTGCATGGTCCGCATCCCGCAAACGGCCCGCGTCGAGAAGCCGCAGCGTTCCATCCGCGGCCGGGACGGCCCTGGCGCGATCGGACACGGGCTCGAACACCAGGCGGACGAAATCGTCGTGGTGTCCGATCCGCATGCCGACGGTCGACGGCGCCTGCGGCAGCAGATCGACATAGACGATCCGATCCTCGATCCGCCCGAAACGCGAAGCGAAACCCGGCTCGAGCTCGAAGGTCGCCTCGCGGCGATCCGGTGCGACGCGCACGAGCGCCACGACGTCGGCGAGCCTGGCGAGCTGTCGCTCGAGGCCGTCCGGCAGGGGCGCGTCGGACGAGAGCAGCAGCGCGCGATCGTTCTTCTGCCAGCGTGCTCGCACGGGATGGTCCCATTCGATCACCAGCCGGCGGAAATCCTCGTGCTGGCCGATCCGGACGTCCGCGCCCGCCCGGGTTCGAGCATGGGCCCGATCCTGCGGCAGGCCGGCCGTCACCAGCATCGAGGCCAGCAGGAGGACCGGTCCGATCCACCGCGTCCTCATCGCGGTCGCACCAGGCGCAAGCCGACCGCCGGAGCGTCGCGACCGGCACCCGTTCGGGCGAAGGCGACCAGCAGGTCCGGCCGCAAGCGTCGCGCGTGGCGTATGAGGGGCTCGGCGCGCATACGGCCGTCGTACAGCGTCTCGTCGGCCGGGCGGGTGAGCACAAGTGTGGGCGCCGGCGCCGAAGGATCGAGGGTGTCCAGGGCGATCGCGATCATCCGTTTCACGGTCGCGAGATGATCCGCCGTCCCGTCGTCGCCGACGTGAACTTCGATGAAGGACGGCGTCTCCTCGATCACCGGTCCGGCGTCGGTCGGCAATACGGCCAGCTTGCGCTCGAGCAGGCGTCGCAGAAAACCGTCGCCCGAGCCCGAAGAGAATTCGGCCCGGCGCCAGTCGGAGGCATGGGGTGCCATCGTGAAGGGCAGCGTCGCCGCCCGCTGCAACGCGCCTTGCGGGTCGCCGTCCCTGAAATCCCAACGCGCGAGGTCCACCGACGACATCGAAAAGCTCAGGACGAAGAAGCAGAGAATGATCGCCGTCAGGTCGGAGAAGGTGACGATCCATTGCACATCCGCACCCGCGGCTCGTCGGCGCATCACCGCTCACCATCCGGTGCGGCCCAGAAACCCAGCCGCCAGAAATCGTCCGCCGCGGTGGTCCAGCCGACCTCCACCGCCTCCACCGGTGCACCCAGCTCGAGCAGGCGCCGACGCAGCAGCTCGAGGCGCGTCAGCAGCGCCGCCTCGCCGAGGTCACCCAGGCGATCCGCTCGAACGTTCAACATGATCTGCAGACGATCGACCTCGCCCTCGCCGGCCGACGCAAGAGCCCGTGCGATGCGACCGAGCAGCAAGCCGGTGTCCCGCCGCAGACGGGGCCGGGGCTCCTCGAACAGACGCTGCGGATCGATATCGAAGCCGAACGCGACGCCCGCGGGCGGTTCCGCGATCGGCCGCACGCCGACGCTTCGCGCGAGCGATACCCGCCAGTCACCGCGCTCCCGCTCACTTCCGCCACGCGCGTCCACCTCACCTTCGATGGCCGATATCGCACCGATCGCCGGACGCGCGAAGACGCCGCCCAGAGACTGCAGCGCCGCCCGTGACCGATCCTCGTGATATTCCGAATTTGCAACCATAATCGCGAAGAAAGCAACCAAAAGTAGCAATACACTGAGAAACAACCGATGCTGGCCGCTGTCACTCCGTCCGTGGCGACGGCGGCCGATCGAGAAGGGATCCGTCATCGGGCTTCGCGCGAACGGAACGGCGCCCGCGCATCCCTCGGCCGGCCGTGCGGTGCGCCTCGCGGCGGCGTCTCGAAAATGGCGCCGGTTCGCGCATCGCCGAAGATCATCGAGGGTTCATCCCACCCATGTGGTACTGCCGAACGCATGCGTGACGGATCGCCGAGGCCGTCACGCACGCCTTCATCATGGGCGCCGACCCTTAACATCCGGCTAACGGGAAGCACGACACACGCATGCCCTTGCCCGGCGCGTTCGACCGCTCCATCCTGTTCGGTGATCGAACGGCTCGGGATCGGACTTGGAGCATGACGGAAAGCAACGCCTATCTGCCACTCTCCGGCATGGAACTGCCCCGTTTCGCCGGCATCCCTTCCTTCATGCGGCTTCCGATCGTGGACGTCGCGTCCCGGGCGGCACGTGACGAGGTGGAGATCGGTCTCGTCGGCGTGCCCTGGGACGGAGGCACCACCAATCGCCCCGGCGCCCGGCACGGGCCGCGCCAGTTGCGCGATGCCTCGACCATGATCCGGCTGGTCAACCAGGCCACGGGCATGCGGCCGTTCCACACGGCGCGATGCGCCGATCTCGGCGACGCGCCCGTCAATCCCGCCGACGTGGAAGATGCGCTGGCGCGCGTGCGGGCTTTCTACGGCAAGGTGCGGGAGGCGGCCGTCGTACCGCTCAGCGCCGGCGGCGACCATCTGGTGACGCTGCCGATCCTGCGCGGGCTGGTGGCCGGGGGCGCGCCGGTCGGTCTCGTGCATTTCGACGCCCACACCGACCTCTATGAAGGCTATTTCGGCGGGTTCCGCTACACCCACGGCACGCCCTTCAAACGGGCGATCGAGGAAGGTCTGCTCGAGCCCGCGCGGATGACCCAGATCGGCATCCGCGGCACCTCCTACGACATGGACGACATCGACTACGCCCGCTCCAAGGGCGTGCGGATCGTGACGATCGAGGAACTGATGGATCGCGGCACCGATGCCGTCATGGACGAGGCCCGTGCACGGATCGGCGACGCACCGGCCTATCTCAGCTTCGACATCGACGGCATCGATCCGAGCATGGCGCCCGGCACCGGAACGCCCGAGATCGGCGGCTTCACCACCCATCAGGCGCAGCGCATGCTCCGTCGCCTCGACGGCCTCGATCTGATCGGTGCCGATCTGGTGGAGGTGTCACCGCCCTTCGATCCGAGCGGCAACACCGCCTGGGTGGGCGTGAACATCATGTTCGAGATCCTCTGCGTGCTCGCCCGCAGCGTCGCCCGCAAATCCGCCGGCGGCGGGACGCATCCGACACCGGCGTAAGCAGCCGATCCGGCGGCCGTGGCGGACCGTCGCGCCGGAACGACCGACGGCGGCTTCATACCCTACGCGACCATGAGCGCGCGTCATTCGAGCGCATCGCGTGCGCGATCGTTCAGAAGAAGAGGGCGCGTACGGCGAGATAGATGGCCAGCCACAGGAAGCACGATACCCCGACCACGAACATCGCGGCCTGGGGCAAGGGCCAGCGGTCGGCCTCGGCCTCGTCGGATCGCGCGACGACGCCGGGGGCATCGATCGAGGCCGCTCCTTCGAGCAGGACGGGCGACGATGGTGTCACGATGGGCGCTCCCATCCGGTTCGTGGGTGAAAGGCGGCGAGGTCTTCGTGACGGGAGCCGGTCCGCGGCGCGCTCGAGCGTCGGCGAGGCGCCGCGACGGCTCTCGTGCACGTGACGTCGTCGACGGCCCGCATCATAAGGGCCGCCCGGTTGACAAACCGTTAAGGCGCGGGGCCGATGGCGTGCCGCCGCGACGAAGCGCGCCGGATATGAACGGAGAACCGAACCTTGGAAGTCCTCCTGGCCGTCGTGCTTCCGGTCTTCGGCGTGCTCGCCACCGGCTACGCCGCCACGTTCAGCAGGGTCTTCGACGCCGAGGCGGGCGACGCGCTGGCCAGGTTCGTCTACTACTTCGCCCTGCCGGCCCTGCTCTTCCACAGCATCGCGACGAAGGAGCTGCCGTCCGAGATCGATCTCGGCTACTTCGCCGCCTATTACGGCGGGGTCGGCCTGACCTTTGCCGCGACGATACCGCTCTTTCGCCTCATGGGCTTCGCCGATCTCGAATTCTGCATCCTGGCCGCCTTCGGCACGATCTACGGCAACACGGTGCTGATCGGCATCCCGGTGATCCTGGCCGCTCTGGGCGAGGAGGCCGGATTGCCGCTCTTCCTCTTGATCTCGTTCCACGGCGCCATTTTCTTCACCCTGGTCACGGTGCTGGTCGAGGGCGTCGTGCGCGGCAAGGGCGACTGGGCCGCGGTGCCCGGCCGGGTCGCACGCAGCCTGATCGTCAATCCGATCCTGGCGAGCCTGATGGCCGGTCTCGCCGTCAACCTCTCGGGCCTCGAGATGCCGTCGTCGGTCGACGAATGGGCCGACCTCCTGAGTGACGCGGCCCTGCCCTGCGCGCTCTTCTCGCTCGGCGCGTCGCTCAGGCGCTACAGGATCGCCGGCACGCTTCGGCTCTGTGCCGTGATGGTCTTCATCAAGCTCGTCGCCATGCCGATCGTCGTCTGGCTGCTCGCCAACCTCGTGTTCGACGTCGAGCCGCTCTGGGCGAAGGTGGCGGTCGTCGCCGCGGCGATGCCGTCGGGGGTCAACGGCTACCTCTTCGCCGTCCGCTACGGCAAGAGCGAGGCCGAGATCGCTTCCGCGGTCATCATCTCCACGGCACTCTCGGTGCTCACGCTCGGCCTGCTGCTGATGCTGCTGGACGCCTGAGCACCGCGCCCGCCCTGTCGACCGACGCCAGGGAGAACCATGCGGGCCGCTCGAACAGCCAGGGCAGACCGAGCCGGCGCATGATCCGGTCGAACATGAGCGGCAGCACGACTCCGCCGGCCCAGGCGACGAGGATGAGCACCAGCGCCCCGTCGCTCATGCCGGTCCGCAAGACGATCTCGCGCAGCCCGGCCGTCACCAGGGTGTGCGTCACGAAGATCGGCAGCGTGTGGCGACCCAGGACCGCCAGCCAGCCGCAGCGCCCGTTCTGCGCCAGCCACATGCAGACCGTCAGCACCATCGCGATACCGGCCAGACGCGTGGCGAGTTCGATGACCGGCACCGCGAGAAGACCGAGATGGACGACGATCAGTGCCGCGACCGTGTAGGCGACGATGGCCGAGAGAACCCACACACCGCGCACTTCCCTGTCGAACGCCCGCATCTGGTCCGACAAAGCGAGCCCCAGCACGAAATAGAGGAAGAAGGCGGAGCCCTGCTGGATGGCATAAGTGAGACCTTCGATCGGCGCCGCCGCCAGGACCGCGGCCACCGCCACCAGGGGCGCCAAAGGCAGCGAACGCCAGGCACGGCAGATCAGGTAGAAGACGATCAGCGCCCAGATGAACCAGGTGATGTTGATCGGGTGAATCCAGAAGAAGAGGATGCGGAACGGTTCGATCGGCGTGTTGGCATAGGCGGCGAACGCCATCCGTGCGCCGTACTGCAAAAGGTTCCAGACGACGAAGACGTAGACCAGATGAAGGATCGTCCGGTCGATGAAGCGCGGCCACTCGCGACGGATGCTGAAATGCGCGAAGATACCGGCGACGAAGAAGAAGAGCGGCATGCGGAACTGCGAGATCGGCTTCATCAGGGTGTCGAACAGCCAGCCTTCCATCGGCACGTCCTTGACGACGCCCACCGTCGCATGGCCGTAGACGACGAGGATGATCGACAGGCCCTTGGCGAGATCGGCCCAGAGATGGCGCTGGTCCTGCATGTCCGTCACTCCGATCCGGGCCCCTTATGGGCCGCGCGCTCGAACGTCGCGAAGAAGAACCGGGGGCCGCCGACCTCGTGTCGTGCGGACCCCCGTAGCTGGACTTTTCGGTTCCCCGCCGGGGAAGCTCGCGCTCCCCCGGTGGAGTCCCCCTGGTCGACTGGTCAGAAGCGGTAGTTCATCCGCACCGAGACGTTCTGCTCGGCCTCGGCGTCGCTCTGCTTGCTCACCTCGTAGCCGGCGCTGAGCGAGAGCTGCGGATCGAGGGCCAGATCGGCGCCGAGACGCAGTGCGAAGATGCCCTCGTCGCCACGCTCGATCACCTGCTCCTCGGCATAGCCGAGCGCCTTCTCGCGGATGCTCACCCGGTAGTCGTCGAGCGCCAGGCTCTGCGAGTAGCTGACCCGCCCGTCGAGGGTGAGCCGGCTCTGGCCGCCGAGCGAGATCGGCGCACTCGCGGCACTCAGGCCCAGCGTGGCGAAGGTCTCGGAGACGGAGTGGCCTTCGTAGGTCGTGTCCGAGAGGTAGGGGTTGGAGATGGTGTAGTCGTCGAGCTGCTGCACCGTGTGCGACAGGTTCAGCCAGGGCGTGAACCAGCCGCCCGCCGCCTGGATCGGCCGGCTGATGGTCTGCGAGAGCGCCGTGGTGCGCCCGCCGAAGGTGGCCGAGGAGCCGGCATCCACCAGCCCGTCGTGCTCGCGGCGACCGTGCTCGTCGTTGCTGAAGCTGGCGACGGTGCGCAGCTGCAGGCCCGAAAGCTCGGTGTCGAAGTAGAACGAGACGGCGTTCGACTCGTAGTCCAGATTGGTCGAGCGGACGCCCGAGCTGCTTTCGCTCTCGTCGTGATAATTGCTCATCACGATGCCCATGCTGGTCTTCTCGTCGATGCCGTAATTGAGGCCGAAGCCGGTGTTGCGGTCGGCCGTGCCGCGCATCGCCTCGAAGCTCGAGCGGGCACCCGTGCCGGCCGCGGCGGCGGTGAACGCGGTGTCACCGACGACGAAGCTGTTGAGGCCCAGACGCTGCTCGGGTGCGAGTGCCGCGAGGCTCAGGAGACGGCCATTGTCGATGTCGTCGTTCAGCTTCTGCGTCGCCGCGGCGCCGGCGGCGAACTGGTTCGACCAGTCCCAGCCGCGCGTCAGATAGTGGTTGAACACCTCGGCGATGATCGCCTGACCGCGCGCGCCGAAGTGACGGTCGTCGAAATAGAGCGCCGCGTCCGTGGCATCGTCCGACTTCGCCTTGTCGGCGGTGGTGACGTTGGAGAAGCCGTAGCGGGCCGGATCGGCGGCGATGCGGTCGAACACGGTGAACATGTCGACGGCGACGACATTGTCGCGCTCGTTGGCCATCTGCGCCACGAGGTCGTTGAAGTACTGCGTCCGCAAGCGCTTGAAGTTGCACTCCTCGGGCGTACCGCAATCCGTGCGGCTCGCTGTCGCGGCAATTTCCGCCGGAGTGGCGCCCCAGTCGTGCACCAGCGTGACGAACATGCGCTGCTTGCCCGTCGGGTCGGCCAGCACCAGCAGCCGGTCGAGCTGCTCCTCGTAATCGTCGGCCGCGACGGCGAGCTCACCGTTGGAGTGGCCCAGCTTGTTGATGTCGTTGTAGCCCATGTAGATGATGCCGAGCGAGTTCTCGGTCATCGTCAGGCCCGGATCGGTCGCGGCCCGGTCGACCTGCGTCTTCAGGGTGTTGTCGCCGCCGTCATAGACGTTGGTGTCGCGCGCCGAGGCCTTGCCCTTGGCGTAGTTGTGCAGTTCGGCACCCGGTGCCGCGTCGGCGACCAGCAGCCGCGACCAGGTGTCGGCCGGCTTCAGGCAGGGCTTGTTGGCCGGATTGGCGCAGGAACGCTTGGGATCGAGCGGGTCGGAATAGCTGTCGCCGAACACCACCAGATTGTCGAGCTTGTCGGGCGTGGCCGAGCCGTAGGTGGCATAGGCGTTCGGCACGACGAAATCCACCACCGGCGGATCGATCGGCCCGCCGCCGCCACCGCCGCCCGAACCGCCCGACGGCGTACCGCCCATGCCCGAACCGCCGCCGCTGCAGGCCGACAGGGCCAGCATCGCCAGACAGGTGAAACCGGGAACCGCCCAATGATTGGTCTTCGACATCGTCGTCGCTCCGTGTTGACCAAGGGGTTTCTTGTCGACCGGAGGATATTAATTTCTGGCGGTTTTTCGTTAGCTCCATTAAAGATATATTAACTTTTGAGCGCTTTTACCTTTGGTTTTACTTTCGATCCGTTAACCATGACCGGACTTTTCCACCGACGTTCCATCCCGTTGATTTTCCGGAACGAAACGGTCCCGCACGGTTTTTCGCCGACGCGTCACGCGTCACCCGATCGTCGCAAGCGCTCTTCGGCAGCGACACACCGCATTACGATCGGACGTTAAGATTCACCATGGCGAAACCGTCGTGCGGATGCCGTCACGATCCCGATGCGCGCAGGAAATTTCTTCAGTTCGCTTTGAGATTGAAAACTCCGCGCCGCCGCTGCTAGGTTCGCCGCATCGAAGCACCGATGCGAGAAACGAGCGGTCATGGCGATCATCCGACGGCGAACCTTCCTTGCGGCCCTGGCCCTGCTGGCGACCGCCCTCCACCATCGCCGGAGCCCGGCGGCCGTCGCCGGCGATCCGGGCGCCGGCGTCGAAGGGCTCGCCCGAGGGCTCGTCGCCGCTCTCGACCGGCCCGACGCGGCCGCACGCATGGGCCGCAGGATCGTCGCCCTCGACCTCCTGCCGGCCGACGCCGAAGGTCTCGTCGCATCGCTCACCGCCCGTCATGGCGCGCTCGGCGAAGCACTGCCGATCGAGGGGGATCGCCGACGCGCGCGCCACGCCCTGACACGCGCGGTCCGCCGCGACTTCGCGAGCGGCCGCACCATCACCGTCGACGGCTGGCTGCTGGCGCGGGCGGAGGCGGAGATCTGCGTGATCGCCGCGTCCTTCGTGCCGGAGGGCGGCGCGCTCGCCCGAGCCCGCCCCGCCCGGGACGCCCGGATCTGGAGCGGCGCATGATCGAGGACGCCCGCACCATCCCGGCCGGCACGGTGCTTAAGGCCGATCTCTGCATCGTCGGCGCCGGTGCCGCCGGCATCGCCATGGCGCGCGCGCTGATCGGCCGGCCGATGCGCATCATCCTGCTCGAGGCCGGCGGCGACGAGTATGACGACGCCACGCAGGCGCTCTATGCCGGCACCCGCGAGGGCAATCCCTGCGCACCGCTCGACGTCTCGCGGCTGCGCTATTTCGGCGGCACCACCAATCACTGGGCCGGCTATTGCCGGCCGTTCGACGAGAGCGACTTCGAGCGCCGCGCGTGGGTCGGGATGAGCGGCTGGCCGTTCGACCTCGACCATCTCGTGCCCTTTTACGAGCGGGCGCAACCGGTGCTCGAGCTGCAGGCGTTCGACTACGAGGCCGCGACCTGGGCCGAGCACATGTCCGGACTCTTCCGCTCGGACGTCATGCAGGGGCGCCTGCGGGCCGCCGTCTTCCAGCAGAGCCCGCCCACCCGGCTGGGCCCGCGCTATCGCGACGAGCTGGCGAAGGCCCGCAACGTCACGGTCTATCAGTGGGCCAATCTGACCGACATCCGCACCGACCGGTCGCCCGAGGCCGTCTCGGCGATCGACGTCGCCTGTCTCGAAGGCCCGCACTTCCGCATCGAGGCCGACCGCTTCGTGCTCGCGATGGGCGGGATCGAGAACGCCCGCATGCTGTTGTCCGCGACCTCGACCCATGCGGCGGGTCTCGGCAACGGCCACGACATGGTCGGCCGCTGCTTCATGGACCACCCGCATTACGAAGCGGCGCAAATCCTCTTCAACGCGCCCTCCGACATCGCCCGGTCGCCGACCGGACAGATCGTCTACACCCAGTGCATGCTCGATCAGGCGGTGGAGCGCGAAGAGGAACTGCTGCGCTTTCTCACCACGCTGCATCCGGTCAGCCGCCAGTCGCCCGGCTACGTCGCCTTGCGCAACATCACCAAGAACCTGCGCCGCGGCATCGTTCCCGAGAGCCTCTGGGACGATCTCGTGCAGGTCGTCACCGACATCGACGGTGCGGCGATGGACCTCTACGGCCGCCTCTATGCCGACACCAACGCGCTCGAGCTGACCATCCACCCGGAGCAGGAGCCGAACCGCGCCAGCCGTGTCACGCTCACCGACGAGCGCGACGCGCTGGGCCTGCGCCGCTGCCGCCTGGACTGGCGGTTGACCGATCTCGACCGCCGGACCATCCGCCGCGGTCTCGAGATCGTCGGCGAGGAGTTCGGCAGGGCCGGCATCGGTCGGCTGCAGCTCGCGCCCTGGGTCGAGGAGGATGGCTTCGAGGTGCCCGGCAACGGCTCCTACCACCATATCGGCACGACGCGCATGAGCACCGATCCGAAGCAGGGCGTGGTGGACGCCGATTGCCGGGTGCACGGCCTGCACAATCTCTACGTCGCCGGAAGCTCGGTCTTCCCCACGGCAGGCTTCGCCAACCCGACCCTCACCATCGTCGCCCTGGCCCTGCGTCTCGCCGACCACCTCGACACCACCACCGGCTGAAGCCGCGCCGACTTCGGGCCGCGACCGGGTCTCCCGCATCCAGCCGCCGGACGTTTGCCCAACGGGTAGCGGCCCCGGAATCGCGGATTCCGGGGCTGTGGCGGCGCGGTGCGGGCGCGGGTGCGTCAGT
>JAGREO010000357.1 GCA_020446525.1 Geminicoccaceae bacterium
TCCCAACCTGTCAAAAAAACATCCCGGGCGGCGACATCGAAAGACCAGAGTTCGGAGAGTTCCCGAATTTCTGAAAACCGAGGCGCAACCGGGGCTCGCGACGACGATGGCGTCGCGTTGAGAGCCATGTAGGCGACGGCCGGCGGGGTTGCAAGCGAATTGTTCATCTTTTTGTGCGACGGTCGACGATGTCCGGCTCAGGTCCGTGAGCTCAGGACAAGAGAGTGGACGAAGGAACGCAACATGAGGATACGGGCTCGGGCGACCGCCCTCCCCCGGCCGCGGGCTGCCAGCCCCGCCGCCGGAGGTGCAACGCGTCCACACTCGCGAGATCGCTCGGCGCCGGGGCGCACGAAGCCCGCTCCCGCTTTCGGCTCATCCGCGCTTCCTCCCGTTCCGCTTCGCGAGAGCCGGCGGGGACAAATGTTTGACACGCCCCATGCGTGCAATCATGATATCGCCACGCCGTCGCGAGCGTCGGTCGTGCCTCATCGGTGTCGTGTCATCATCCGTGCCGTCGCCGTGATCGGGCGGCGCTCATGACGTGGAACCTGCGATTGCTTCATTCAGCTCATACGCCAGGCGTTTCTTCGTGCGCCCGGCAACTCGTCGTCGCCTCGCTGCTGACCGCGCTTCTCGGAACCGCCGCCATCGTGGCGCATCGCACCGCCGACCCTTCCACGCCGCCGACCGCCCTTCGGGTCGCCTGGAACCCGTCCATCGGCGACGGCGTCCCGGACGCGCACTCGCCCGCGCGGCGGCCCGACGTCGTGGATGTCCGTGTCGGCATCGACTCTTCATCGGTCTCGTCCAACGGCTCGAGCGCCCATGAACCCGTGGCCACGCGCTCGTCGGGGACGCCGGGCGCGGCCGGGCTCGGGCATGAGGTCATGGGTCCGGAGGCCGTCGGCGATGCGGTGACCATGCGCGACCGCGAGGACCGCACTTCGGACACGCGGGACCCCGCCGCGCCATGGGCTTCGTTCGACGATCGCCCACGCAGCGAGGGCGATCACCGGCGGCTCGACGTCGCGCTGTCCCGCGGCGGGATCGGGCGTTCGACCGGCGACGAAACGGCGACACCGCGCCGGGACCCGCCATGGTCGGCCGCGAGCGATCTAGGCCGCGACGCCTCGACCGACGACGACAAGATTCGCGAGCGCGTCGTGGTTCGCCGTGGCGACACGCTGATCGACATCCTGCTGCGCGCGGGCATCGGCCGGGCGGAAGCGCACGAGGCGCTCGCCAGCCTGCAGTCGATCTACGACCCGAGACGCCTGCGGGTCGGACAGCATCTCGATCTCGAGCTCGATCGCGCGGCGCGCTCGGCCGGCAGCGCCAAGCTGGACGGTCTGTCCATCAATCTGGATTTCGAGAACGATCTGCGGGTGGCGCGCGCGCCGGCCGGCGGGTTCGACGTCTCGAAGAACGAGCGCGATCTGACCCGCGACACCATGGCCGCCGTGTCGGTGATCGACGATTCGCTCTATATGGCCGGGCGGCGTGCGGGCGTGCACGACGACGCGATCATGCAGTTCATCCGCCTCTTGAGCTGGGACGTCGACTTCCAGCACGACATCCGGTCCGGGAACACCTTCGAGATCGTCTACGACGTGCTGATCGCGCCGGACGGCGGCGAGAGCCGCGTCGACACGCTGCATTATGCGCGCCTCGACCTCGAGGACCGCACGCTCACCGCCTATCGCTTCGCCCACGCCGACGGCCGCGTCGGCTATTACGACGAGAACGGCAAGTCGCTGCGCAAATGGCTGATGCGCACGCCGATCGACGGTGCCCGCCTGTCGTCCGGGTTCGGCAAGCGCCAGCATCCGGTGCTCGGTTACACCAAGATGCACAAGGGCGTCGACTTCGCCGCACCGCGCGGCACGCCGATCTACGCCGCCGGCGACGGCGTCGTCGTCATGGCTCAACGCAACGGCTCGTTCGGCAATTACATCCGTATCCGCCACAACAGCGACTATCAGACCGCCTACGCGCATCTGAACGGCTTCGCGCCCGAGCTGGCGAAGGGCACCCGGGTCACCCAGGGTGACGTCATCGGCTATGTCGGCACGACCGGCCGCTCGACCGGCCCGCATCTGCACTACGAAGTCCTCGAGGACGGCCGGCAGATCAACCCGATGAAGGTGAAGGTGGAGGTGGCCGATCATCTCAATGCATCGGAGATGAGCGCGTTCAGGGCGCAGATCGCCGCCATCGCCAGCCGCATCGACGATGCCGAGCGGGAACGTCAACTGGCGCAGGCCGCGCGGTAGCGCGACGTCCGGCCGGAACGGAGCGGGACGGGCCGCAGCTCCCTGCTCCAGCGCCATTTCGGGTCGGAGGGCATGGACATGCCAGTCGAGCGGGTCGCGGTCGTCGGTTGCGGAACGATCGGCACGGGCTGGGCGATCTTCTTCAGGGCCCGCGGGCTCGAGGTGCGGGTCTGGGATCCGGCCGCCGATCATGCGGACCGGATCGAGCGGGCGGTGGAAGATGGCGAGGCCGACCTTCGCACCTTGGGTCTGATGGCGCAGCCGCCCGGTCGTATCGTCTTCTGTGCGCGTGCGGAAGAGGCGGTGGAGGGTGCGTCCTTCGTGCAGGAATCGGCGCCGGAACAGCTCGAGCTCAAACGGACGCTCTATCGCCGGATCGCGCCCGCCCTGCCGCCCGACGCCCTCCTCGCCTCGTCGACCTCCTTCCTGCAGCCCAGCGCCCTGCAGGAGGATCTGCCCTTCGCCGAGCGCCTCGTGGTCGGCCATCCCTTCAACCCGCCGCATCTTATCCCGCTGGTCGAGGTGATGGGCAACGATCATACGGCACAGCAAGCGGTCACCGGAGCCGAAGACTTCTACCGGTTGACGGGCAAGGTCACGATCCGCGTGCGCCGCGAGGTTCCGGGCCATGTCGCGAACCGGCTGCAGGCCGCGCTGTGGCGCGAGGCGATCCATCTGGTCAAGACCGGCGTCGCGAGCGTCGAGGATGTCGATA
>JAGREO010000358.1 GCA_020446525.1 Geminicoccaceae bacterium
AAAAACCAAAGAAAAGCAGGTGGTCTGGAGGGTGCAACCCTCCGGTGTCGACACCGGCTTCACGCTGCCTCACGCGATCGTGGGCGTTTCCGCTCGCGTCGTGCCGCGCGCGGCTTTATACTCGCGCCGTCGTCCATGGCTCGAGGTCGTCGCTGGAACCTGGCTTGCCGCGTATTCGAGCTGCCGTCCGGGCGTGACCGGCCGGCGCATCGTCGACGACGCCCCGTCGACGACGGAAGGGGTCAAGTCCGGTCCGTTCGATGCGGGTCGCGGTGACGTGGGTATCGCCGTCTGGAGCCGCTCGATGAGCAACAAGATCTTCGTCGCCAATTTTCCGTTCAGCACGACCGCCGAGGAACTGTCCGACCTCTTCTCGCAACATGGCGAGGTCGTCTCCGCCAAGGTGGCGACCGACCGCGACACCGGGCGCTCGCGCGGCTTCGGCTTCATCGAGATGGGCAATGCCGAGCAGGCGGCGACGGCCATCGCCAAGCTCAACGGGCACGACATGGACGGCCGCCCGCTGGCGGCACGTGTGGCGGAAGACCGCCAGGGGCCGGGCGGCGGCCGCGGTCCGCGCCGGGGTCCGGGCGGCGGCGGCCGCTTCGGGGGTGGCGGCGGCTATGGCGGCGGTGGCGGTTATGGCGGCGGCCGCGGCGACCGCTACTGATCCGGGTCCGATCGTCGCGGGTCCGGTTCGCGCGGGTTCGACGCATGCGGGTCGGGAAGGCGCGGGTCGGGAAGGCGCGGGTCGGGAAGGCGATGCCGAGCGCGGTCGCGGGCCGCGGATCGGGCCGCCCGCCGCTTCGTATTGATCCGCCCGGGGCGGTGCATACATAGGGCTTGGCTTCACGGCAGCCCTATTCGCAGCGGATCATGATCGTCGAACTCAACGCCCGATCGCGCGAGGTCTTCAAGCAGATCGTCGACGCCTACATGACCACCGGCGAGCCGGTCGGCTCGCGCACGATCTCGCGCCGGCTCGACGAGCGGCTGTCGGCGGCGACCATCCGCAACGTGATGGCCGATCTCGAGGAATCCGGGCTGCTCTATGCGCCGCACACTTCGGCCGGCCGGTTGCCGACCGACGCCGGGTTGCGGCTCTTCGTCGACGGCATGCTGGAGGTCGGCGAGATCACCGGCGAGGACCGGGCGCAGATCGAGAGCAAGTGCGCCGGCGCCGGGCGCAGCATGGAGAGCGTGCTCGCCGACGCGATGGAGAGCCTCTCGGGCCTGTCGCGGCATGCCGGAATCGTCATGGCGCCGACCGTCGAGCGGGCCTTTCGTCACGTCGAGTTCGTGCCGCTCGGCCCCAGCCGGGCGCTGGTGGTGACCGTCGCCGACAACGGCATGGTCGAGAACCGGGTGATCGAGGCGCCGCTCGGCATGTCGGCATCGACGCTGGTCGAGGCCGGCAACTATCTCACCACGCGGCTGAGCGGCCGGACGCTGGCCGAGGCGCGCGACGAGATCGAGGCCGAGGTGCGGGCCCAGCAGGGGCAGCTCGACGAGCTGACCCGCAAGGTCGTCGAGCTCGGTCTCGCCACATGGAGCGGTGCGGCCAGGGACGAGGGCCTGCTGCTGGTGCGCGGGCAGGCCAAGCTGCTCGAGGACGTGGCCAATCTGGTCGACCTCGAGCACATCCGCAACCTGTTCGAGGCGCTCGAGACCAAGCGCAGCTTTCTCAATCTCATCGAGCTCACCCGGGTCGGCAGCGGCGTACAGATCTTCATCGGCGCCGAGAACGAGCTGTTCGCGCTCTCCGGCTGCTCGATGATCATCGCCCCCTATCGTGCGGGCTCCGCGGGCAAGCGCGGCAACGGGGTCGTCGGCGCCATCGGCGTCGTCGGTCCCTCGCGGATGAACTATTCGCGGATCGTGCCCATGGTCGATCATACGGCCCGGGTGATCAGCCGCCTGCTCGGGGGTCCGGAAGGCAGTTCGGAGAAGGACGAATGAACGAGCGAGACGACCGAGGCGACACCGCACCCGAGGCTGCTGCGCGCGGCTGGCGACCGGCCGACCGGCCGGAGGCGGCGAACGACGGGCGGCGCGACGGCGAGCCCGGCGCCGGGGTGAAGGCCGAGGCGGGGGTGGAGCCGCCGGCGGAGGGGCAGGGCGAGGCTTCGGCGCAAGGGGACGCCGCGGCGGCCGCACCGCCGTCCGAGAGCTGGACCGAGGCGCAGGTGCGCGAACTCAAGGACCAGTCCCTGCGGCTGATGGCCGACATCGAGAATCTGAGAAAGCGCCACGCCCGCGAGCTCGACGAGGCGCGCAAGTTCGCGGCTTCGGCCTTCGCCCGCGACCTGCTCGATCCGATCGACAATTTCGCCCGGGCGCTGGCGGCGGTGCCGGCCGATGCGCGCGGCCGCGATCCGGCGCTCGATTCGCTGATGACCGGTGTCGAGATGACCGAGCGCAGCATCCTGGCCGCCTTCGAGCGCCACCGGCTGCAGCGCATCGTGCCCGAGAGGGGCGACCGGTTCGATCCCAACCGGCATCAGGCGATGTTCGAGGTGCCGACGGCGGAGCTGCCCGCCGGTCATGTTGCCGAGATCATGCAACCGGGCTATGTGCTCGCCGACCGCCTGCTGCGGCCGGCCATGGTCGGTGTCGCCAAGGCCCCGCCGCAGGCGCCTGCCCCCGCCGGGGACGAACGCGCGGAGATGCCGGGAAGCCGGATCGACACCTCCGCCTGAGGGCCGCCCGAGCCGATCGCTACGCCCCCGAACAGATCGACACGAAGGAACCGACGCGTGACGAAGAAGGTCGACAAGGTGGTGCTCGCCTATTCGGGCGGGCTCGACACCTCCGTCATCCTGCGCTGGCTGCAGGACGAATATGGTTGCGAGGTCGTCACCTTCACCGC
>JAGREO010000359.1 GCA_020446525.1 Geminicoccaceae bacterium
GGGGCGGCGTGATGGTGGGTCATGGAGCGGATTATAGACCGGACATCTAATCCATGTCAACGCTTTTTATCCTATTCTGTCCATCCGGGCACGGTCGGTGATCGTCGTTCTTGGTGCGTGTCCGCGGAACCCGCCGATGATGATGAGCGCTCCTTGCCGCACCGGCCGACGCCGGAGGGTTGCACCCTCCGGGCCACCTGCTCTTCTTTTTTTTGTCTGTCGGGTCGCGGCAATCCGGATGCCTGGTGCGAACCGTCCGGCGATCGGTGAAGCCGGAGCGCGTCCAATCGAGTATCGTGTCCTGTTCACTTCCAACGCCGGCCGCGCTCTTCCATCCGGACGTCGGCGACATCGCGCTTGTCCGGGACGAGGAAGTGACCGGTCGCGAGGACGGCTTCGGCTCGTCCGAACTGATCACTCGGCATCCTGAAGTCATCGCCGATCTTCCTGCCAGATTTCGAGGCATGGAGGTTAAGGGTAGCAGTCCCAACAGAACCATACTCAAAAAACGACGATGCGACAGCGGTCCTGAGTCTCGACGTCTGCGGAAGACCGCACGAAGCTTGGGTGCTGTGAGCCTGCCAGAAAGAGCAGCGCCGCGCCGAGAAGAGTACGGACACTCTCGACAACCTCTTCGAGGCGGCAGGCGTGACTCTGCCCGCCCGGCGCTCTCCTGGAAATGGCGGTGGCCGCTCGACACCGCAACAGGTAGAGGACGGCAAAGCGTGAGAAAGGCTGATGCCCGAGAGAACCGACGCTATTTCGAGACGCCACGCTGACCCGCCGGACCCGGACCGGCCGCTCTCCGACGACGAGTTCGAGCGCGGTCTCTGGGCGATGCGGGCGCGCCGGACCCGCGCGGCCACCGGCCTCTCGCAGGAGGCCTTCGGCCGTCGCTACGGGATACCGGTCGCCTCGCTGCGGGACTGGGAGCAGGGGTGGCGGGCGCCGGACACCGCGGCGCGCGCCTATCTGCGTGTGATCCGGGCAATGCCCGCGGCCGTGGCCGAGGTGCTGCGCGAGCCGGAAGAAGAGCCGGCCTAGCCGGCGGCGATCTCGAACAGACGTCCGAAGCGGGCGACGGCCTCCGCGTGGCCCGGAGCGGCGCCGTCGAGACAGGCGGCCATGAAGCCGGTGTCCTGCTCGAGCCGGGCCAGTTCGGCGCGGGCGGCGTCGGGGCCGACGCGCTCGGGGCGCGAGCCGCTCTCGTGCGCCGGGGTCACGTCCTCGGCGAGGCCGGCGCCGATCGCGGCGAAGCGCTCCATCATCGCCTTCGAACCGATCGCCCGCTCGATCGCACCGAGCTGCTCCTCGCCGAAGCCGAACTGCCGGGCGGCGCGGCGGGCGAGCTCGACCCTGCCGTCGAAGCCGGTGCCCCACGCCCGCTGCAGCTCGGTCCATTCGGCCTCGCTCTTCTGCTGGAAGTCCGTCTCCTGCGCCTCGAGCATGCCGGCCCCCTGGGCGCGGTACCATTCGGTGAGCGCCTGCGCCTGGGCGGGCGTGAGCCCGGCCGGGCCGCATCTGGGCGAACTCGTCGAGGATGACGTGGTCGAAATAGGTGCCGCGCAGGGCATCGGGCCGTTCGGCGCCGGTGATGAGAAAGCGGCGGTCGCCCGGCAGGTCGATCGCCAGATCCTGGTTGTCGACCCGGCGGCCGGGGATCGGCCTGGTGTATTCCTGCAGATAATGCCAGGCATTGCGCTTGGCCTGGTTGCGGAAGGGGGCGACATAGGCCACCCGCGGCGCCGGGCGATCGCAGCGAAGCAGCCGGTCGAGCCCGTCCATGATGCCGAAGACGGTCTTGCCGAAACGGCGGTGCGCCACCAGCACGGTGAAGCGCTCGAGCGTGCGTGTGCCTCGATCTGGAACGGCCGCGGGCGATAGCCGAGATCGATCGTGGTGAGGTCTTCGGCGGTCGTGCGGCGCAGCCGGTACGCTTGACGACCCGGCTGGTATCCTCTATGTACCAGTGATGATCCGCAGCTTCGCCGACAAGCGCACGGCCCTGACTTTCGAGGGCAGATTCCGCAAAGGCGTGACGCCCGAGCTCGCCGGGAAGGCACGACGGGGGCTCGAGAGGATCGACGCCGCGGTGAGGCTCGACGACCTGCGGTCGCCGCCGGGCAACCGGCTCGAGAAGCTTTCGGGCGATCGTGCCGGCCAGTGGAGCATTCGCGTCGATCAGCAGTGGCGCATCTGCTTCGTCTGGCGCGACGGCGATGCCTTCGAGGTCGAGCTCGTCGATTACCACCGAGGGGACCGCACCATGACCATCAGCCGTGAGGACCTGGACGCCGGCCGGATCGACTTTTCGGATATGATCGAGCCCGGCACCGAGCGCATGCCGTCGAGCCATCCCGGAGAGCATCTGGCGGAGTTTCTCCAGGACTGCGGGTTGTCGGCGCGGGCGCTCGGGCGCGCGCTCGGCATTCCGCACAACCGGGTGCTCGCCATCCTCGCCGGCAGGCGGTCGATCACGGCGGAAACTGCGCTGCGGCTCGGGCGCTATTTCGGCACCAGCGCCGAGATGTGGATCAACCTGCAGGCCCGCCACGACCTCGAGCTGGCGCGCGTCGAGCGCGGCGAGGTCGTCGCCGCCGAGGTGGCGCCGCGCGACGAGGTGACGGAGCCCGCCTGACATCGGGCCTGTCCCTCGCCGATCTCGAGCGAGAGGCGGTGCTCGATGGCGCCCGCCTCGTGCCGGTCGTCGCCGTCGCGGCGGATGCCGGTGACGATCAGCAGCCGGGCCGGGCCTTCGCCGCCGTCGCCGGCGAGCGTGGCGGGCGCCTTGCCGCAGGCGCGATCGAGCACGTGCTGGGCGTCGGCGGTCGTGCGGCAAGCACCATACGGTGCGCGTGACTATGTGCAATGGTTGCACATTTGCGGTGTTTACCCGAGACTGCACGCATGCCCACGATCCACCGCATCGGCAGGCTCAAGATCCAGGTCTTCGCGGACGACCATGCGCCGCCGCACTTCCATGCCTGGCACCCGGAAGGGGAAGTGCTGGTGGTGATCGCCACCCTCGAGCCGCTCGCCGGCAAGCTTGATGCGCGCGAGCTGCGCAAGGCGATGGAGTGGGCGAGCGCCAATCGCGACGCCCTCGAGAACGCCTGGCGTCGTCTCAACGAGGAGATCCGATGATGAAGCTGCCGCGCATCCTCGAGGTGACGCCGATCGAGGCGGGAAGACTCTCGATCGTCTGGTCGAACCGCGCACGATCGACCGTCGACATACGGGAGCGCATCGCGCGCCTGGATCACTTCGCGCCGCTCGCCGACGAGACGCTCTTCGCGACGGCGCGGGCAGCGATGGGCGGTCGGGTGGTCGCATGGGGCGACGTGCTCGACGAGGACGGCGAGGGGCCGATCGACGTCGGCGCCGACCAGCTTTGGCGCTGGGCCGCCGAACAGGCCGGCGAGGCCATGCCGCATGCGGCCTGGAAGGCCTGGCGCGAGCGTCACGGCTTCGCCGTCGCCACCGCGGCCGAGGTGCTCGGCATCAGCCGGCGCATGGCGGCCTACTACGACAGCGGCGCCTGGCCGATCCCGAAAACGGTCATGCTCGCTTGTGAAGGGTACGATGCCCGGCGGGCCGATCGTGAACCGACACCCGAGGCGGAGCCCGCCTGACATCAGGTCCGCCCCTCGCCGATCTCGAGCGAGAGGCGGTGCTCGATGGCGCCCGCCTCGTGCCGGTCGTCGCCGTCGCGGCGGATGCCGGTGACGATCGGCAGCCGGGCCGGGCCTTCGCCGCCCTCGCCGGCGAGGGTGGCGGGCGCCTTGCCACAGGCGCGATCGAGCACGTGCCGGACGGCGGCGAGCGCCACCTTGTCGTTGTCCGAGCCCATGAGCGCGACGATCCGCGCGAAGGCCTCCTCGCCGTGGCGGCGGGCCAGCTCGCGGATGTGTCCGGCGATCCTGGGACGGCCGCCCGGATTGCCGGAGCGGCCTTTCTGGAACGTCATGGGCTCGAGGCTCCGGCAGGGCGGGCGACATCGACCACGACGAGCTCTTCATCGCCTGCACCGCCAAGCAGATCATGAATCTCTTCGGCGAGAGCGAGACAATCTCGGTCGATTACGTCGACGGCAAGCCGGTGGTGCGCGGCAGGATCCCGATGCTCTACGGGTTCAACTTCGTCCAGATCGAGCGGCTCGGCCTCTCGGGCTCCGACCGGCTGTGCGCCGCCTGGGCCAAGAGCGGCATGCATCTGGGCGTCTGGAACGACATCCAGACGATCATCGACCGTCGCGCGGCCAAGGGCTTTGCCACCCAGGTCTATGTCCGCGGCACCTTCGGCGCGACCCGCGTCGAGGAAGGCAAGGTCCTGCAGATCAAGTGCGCGGAGTGAGGTAGATGGCAGTCGTGACCACGCAGTCGACCCTGGTCGACAATTTCCAGGCCAGCCCGCTCGTCCCCTCCGACGTGCGGCGAAGCCATCGTCAATCGGGCGCTGCTCAAGCTGGGTTGTGACCGGATCGAGAGCCTCGACGGACGAGATCGAGGACGCGCGCGCCGCCCGCACCGCCTACGAGACCTGCCGCGACGCCGAGCTGGCGGCCGCGCCCTGGACCTTCGCCCTGCACCGCACGGTGCTGACGACGGCCGCCCCGGCGCCGGCCTTCGGCTTCGCCCGTGCCCTGGTGCTGCCGGCCGACTGCCTGCGGGTGGTGATGGTCGGCCGTGATCCCGCCACGATGCGGGTGACGGGATGGACGAGCGAGGGCCGGACGATCCTCACCGACGAGGAGCCGGGCCTGCCGCTCGTCCATGTCCGCCGGATCACCGATCCGTCGCGGTTCGCGCCGTCCTTCGTCGAGGCGCTCGCCTGCCGGCTGGCGATGGAGCTGGCCGAGCAGCTCACCGGCTCCACCACCAAGGTCGACATGCTCGATCGGCAGCACGAGCGGGCGCTGGCCGAAGCCCGGCGCATCTCGGCGATCCAGCGGCCGCCCGCGCCGATGACCGACGGCGAGCGCTGGCTCGGGAGCCGGCCTCGAGCGCGCATCCGCTGCTCGACGAGGAGCGTCGCGGCGCGCACGTCCACGTGCGCATCGTCACCACCACCGCGGCCGAGCTGCAGCGGCTGATCGCCGACTATTACCGGCGCTTCCACCCGGCCGGCGGCTATGCGCTCGGCGGTGATCGGTGCGGCCGAGGGTGCGGCCGGCACGGCGGCGGTGATGCCCTTCACCATGCCGTCGCGCGAATATGTCGGCGACGACATCGGCTTCGCGGACGTGATGCTCGAGCTGGCGATCGGTGCGGCGCTGCCGGGGGCGATCTCCGGCGCCGGCGGCTGGTGGCACAGCCGCGGCGGCCGGAGCTGGAAGCTCGAGCTGGACGCGGGCGGCGAGGCCGTGAAGGCGCGGCCGTTCACGGCCGACGAGATGATCGCCGAGAGCGGCGGCGCGCGGCCGGCGAAGCTCGATCCCTTCGCCCTCGCCCGCCGGCACCGGACCACCGAGGCCGCCGCCGCCGACATCGTCATGGGCCGGCCGATCGAGACACGCGGGCTCGGGCGGCCGGAGGCCGAGACGCTCGGCGACCGGCTGCGCAGGGCGCCGCTGGACGGCCCGCGATGGGTGCTCACCGCCGACAATCAGCGCTTTCTGGCGGCCGAAGACGGCACGCCGAACCTCGGCGCGGCGCCGCGTGTCGAGGATGGAGCGCTCACGACCGAGGAGTTGCCGGTACGGCTGCGGCGCGGCGAAATCAAGCATCTCGACGACAAGCTGCACCGTGAGGATGCGCAGGAGCTCGGCTATTCCGGCGGTGTCGAGCTGACGCTCGACGTGGCGCGCGGCTGGACGGAGATTCGCGAAGGGCACAGCGGCCGCATATTGCTGGTCAAACGAGCCGGTAAACGTTCACCGGTTGCGGCTGTCGAACTCGCGAAGGTCGACGGTGCCGACTACTGGCGAATCGTCAGTTCCGGTGCCCGACGATCGGACCAGCTCGGCAAAGTGCTGGGGACCAGGGAGCACACCCCTGGCTCGGCCTCCGGCCGGCCTCACTCATTTATCGGGGGTGCCGGATATGCCGGCGACACTCCCCGGTTCGCTCAGAGTCCCCGCTCAGGAGATGCGCCTCTCGACGGCGCGTCACAAGATTCCGTCGGGCCGATCGATCCCGAGGCACCCGATGGTGTGTCCGACACGATCGACCATCCGACCGCGGCCCACGAGAACGAGGCCGCCGAGGCGCTCGCCCAGCCGGAGACCGACCGGGCGATGGAGCGGGCGCGGCAGCGCCGGGAGGCCCGCGGAACGCCGGCCCTGCCCGAGGGCTTCGAGCGCGCCGATCCGGCCGATCCGAAGAGCTTCTCGACCTGGGTGCGGCGCGCACTGGCCTCGATCCGCCAGGGCGTCGACCGCGGCCGGATGACGCTGGTCGGCCATCGCGTGACGCCCGGGGAGGCGGCGATCGTCCGCGCGGAGACCGGCGAGGAGATCGACGGCTTCACCCACATCGTCGAGCGATCGGCCGTCCGGCACGTGGAGACGAACCACGGCCCCGGCAGCGCCGAGGTCAAGAATGGTGGCCTCCCGGTGCTCCCGGAAGACTACGACCGGGTACCCGAAGTGCTGGAAACGCCCGACAACGTCACCAAGGGGACAACGGAAACGGGCAAGGACGCGCTGATCTTCGAGAAGCGGATGCCCGACGGCACCTGGTTCTATGTCGAGCAGGTGCGGCGCGGCCGGCGCACGCTGGCGCTGCAGACCTTCTACAAGCGACGGGACGGCGGGAAGGGCGGAGCGTCCGAAGTCCCTGATCCGTACCGCGATGCGGCCACCCAGGGCAAACGTCCGAAACCGCAATCGGCTCGCTCCTCCTCCGACAATGGCGACGTCGCCTCCGCCGATCAAGCGCCCGGCCGGGAGAACCCGCCCGAGGCGCCCGAGGGTGCGTCTTTCGGGGATGGCGACGACCTGCGTCCGGCGACCGGCGACGATTTCGAGCTGCCCGAAGGCCCGTCCGACCTCGACTCCGACCCGGACGTCGCCGCCTTCCAGATGGCGCTCGAGGCCGGCGACATCCGCCCCGAGGACGCCGCCGCCGAAGCTCGGCGATGGCGATGCGCGGTATGTCGAGCTTCCCGAGGGTACGTTTGTGGCACGCGACGACGGATCGCCGGACCTGGGCGCCATAACTCCCGAGATCGCCGGTGTGATCGGCCGGGACGCCGGAACCGTGAGGCTGCCCAAGGGCAAGCACGATCCGGCGACCAACCGTGGCTTCGGCGAGGTCCAAATCAAGGCTCGCCATGCGCGAGATCGAGCGGCTCGGCTATGGCGACGCGGCCGGTTTCGTCGCCGACATCGTGTCGAACTTCAACGAGATCCGCGAGGGTACCGGCGGACGCATCCTGCTCGTCGAGTGCAACGGCAAGGCGCTCGCGGCCGTGGTCGAATTGAGCCCGGCAAGCGACGGCAATGCGTGGCGGGTCATCACCGCCACCACCTACCGCCTGCCTTATCTCGAGAAGCGCCGGGCGCTCTGACGCCGCCCGCGAACCGGCGGCGATGCCGACGCCGTAGGCGGCGACCCCTCCTTGAACGCTGGAGGCCAGAGCACAAGCGACAGCTCGTCGGGGACCAGGGCGCCGACCTCCGGCTCCGCTTCCGGCCAGCAGAGCTCATTAACTTCGGGCGCCGGAACTGCCGGCGACGCTCCGAACTCGGCTCAGAGTCCCCTTCAAGGCGTCGATAGCGGTGGCAGAGTTCCCCCAGCACCTGATGCCCCACCCGGAAGCGGTCCCCAGGCTGCACGCCCGAAACGAGAAGGGGGCGAAACTGCCACCTCATCCTTCAATGGCGACCTCGCCTCCGCCGATCAAGCATCCGCCGCGCGGAACGCCGGCGAGGCGCCCGATGGTGTGTCCGACACCATCGACCATCCGACCGCCGCCCGGGAGAGCGAGGCCGCCGAGGCGCTCGCCCGGCCGGAGACCGACCATGTAGGCCGGGCGGTGGAGCGGGCGCGGCAGCGTCGGGAGGCCCGCGGAACGCCGGCCCTGCCGAGGGCTTCGAGCGCGCCGATCCCGCCGATCCGAAGGCTGTGTCGGCATGGGTGCGACGCGCACTGGCCTCGATCCGTCAGGGCGTCGACCGCGCCAGGGCAAACGTCCGGAACCGCACCCCCGAGCGCCGGCCGAGCCGCCGATCGCGCAATCCATCGTCCCCATCCGCCTCGACCCGGCATGCCCAGCGCCCGGACGTCCGTTCGCTCATGCCCGGCAGCGCGGCCGCTTCCGGCCGGCCCGGTTCCGCCGCTTGCGAGCGATACATCGTATCGCGAAGCTTCGGTTTCCGCAGACCCTGCCGTTGCTCCGTCCGGCGCGTCCGACCCGCCAGGTCGAATGCTACCGGACGGACCATCGGCTGCCTTCACCGGACACATCACGTGCTACCTGCAGACATTGCCGGGCGCAGATGACGTCTCGTGCGTTCGGGTTTATACTGATCCGGTTGCTGACGGGCCGTCCGGGCCGATCCGCATCGCCGCCCGCGGCCGACGAGAGATGACGTCCATGTCGCTTCAACCGCACGCATCCGGCATAGCGCAAGACCCGCCGCGCCCGACCGGCCCGTCGGGGCGCGGGGTGCGGGCCGGGTTCCGCTTCGTCCTGCTGCTGATGCTCGTTCTCGTCCCGGCCGCGCCTTCCGGTGCGCAGGAGATCCGGCCGGTCAATCGGGTGGCGCTGGTGATCGGAAATGGTCATTACGAGACCCTGGGCGTCCTGCCCAACCCGCCGCGCGACGCCGCGGCAATCGCCGAGGCGCTGTGGAACGCCGGCTTCGAGGTGATCGAGCTGATCGATGCCGATCGCGAGCAGATGATCAACGGCGTCGCCAGCTTCGCCAACCGGCTGAGCCCGGGCGCGGAGGCGGTCTTCTACTATGCCGGCCATGGCGTCGCGGTCGACAATGTCAACTATCTGATCCCGGTGGCGACGCCGGTCGAATCGCAAGCGCAGATCGCCGGCGCCGGCATCGCCGCCAGTGCGGTGCTGCAGACGATGGAGCAGTCGGGCGCCAAGTTCAGCGTTGTCATCCTCGACGCCTGCCGCAACAACCCGTTCGGCGAGCCGCCGGTCCTTCGATCCCCCGCCGATGCCAGCCGCGGCGCGACGGCCGCGCCCGGTGACGGCTCGGCCGCTGCCGGAGGCGGCTCGGGCGGCCTGGTCGAGATGACCGCCAGCGGGCGGACGGAGACCCTGGTCGCCTATGCCACCTCGCCCGGCGAGGTGGCGCTCGACGGCGACACCGCCCACAGTCCCTACACCCGGGCCCTGCTCGACCATCTCGACGAGCCCGGTCTCGAGATCGGCATGCTGTTCAGGCGGGTGCGCGGCGACGTTCGCCAGGGCACGGACGGCTTTCAGATCCCCTGGACCTCGAGCACGCTCGAGCAGGAGTTCTACTTCCGCCCCGACCCCGCCTCGCGCACCGTGACGGTCACCGGAATGCAGGTCGCGACCAACACGCTCGGCGTGCTGCCGCCGCGCCAGGTCCTCGACCGATCCTTCTGGTATTCGATCCGTCGGCACGATCGGCCCAGCGCGTTCTCGACCTATCTCGGCGTCTTCCCCGAAGGCCGGTTCCGCGGAGCCGTCGAACGGGAACTCGCATCGCTCGAGGGCGAACGGAGGGCGATCGCGGGGCCGTCGGGCGCGGGCAGCCGCTCTCCGGCCGATCCGGCGGCTTCGCCGTCGAGCGTGGCCGCGGCCGGCGACGAAGCCCGCGCGTCGGAATGGCTGACCTCGACGCCGATCGGCGTGGCGCCGCATGCGCTGGTCCTGCCCGAGCTCGATCGGATCCATGCCGGCCAGTTCTGGGTGCAGCTCGAGAACGCACCCAAATTCGGCCAGATCATCCTCGAGGACGGTCGTGTGCTCGAGGCGCGGGAGGTGGTGGACGGCCGGGCCTTCATGAGGGCCGCCTTCCGTCCGATCGTCGGCACCCATGGCGGCGAGGAGACGGTCGCCTTCTCGGTGCTCGACGACCAGGGCGAGCGCCATCGCTACGAGATCGGCCTCGAGGCGTGGGTGCATGCCTGCGACCTGCTCGCCGGCATGCCCGAGGACAGCCGCAGGGTCACCGCCGGCACCCGCGAGTTCATCCTGTCGATGCGCGCCGATCAGGCGATCGAGGTCTGCGAGCTGGCGGTGGCGGACCATCCGGACAATGGCCGGTTCGCCGCCGAGCTTGCCCGGGCCTATCGGCTGGCGGGGCGCTACGACCGGGCGGTCGCGGAGAACCTGCGGGCGATGGAGCTGGGCCACGATCGGGCGATGGTGGTGCTCGGCCTGATGCACTGGGCCGGCCAGGGCGTGGACAAGGACCTGGAGCGGGCGCGGACGTTCTTCGAGGAGGCATGGAGGCGCGGCGAATCCGCTGCCGGCACCGCCCTTGCCGCCATGTATCGCGAGGGTGCCGGCGTCGCGCAAGACGATGGCCGGGCCCTGAGCTGGTACCGGCAAGCGGCGGCGCGCGGCAACGACTGGGCGATGTACAATCTCGGCGAGATGTACGAGACCGGCAAGGGCGTCGAGGCCGACATCGAGGAGGCGGTGCGCTGGTACACGCGGGCGGCCAGGAGCGGCGAGCTGACCGCGCAATATCGCCTCGCCAAGATCTACGAGCAGGGTCTGGGCGTGCCGAGCAATCTCGGCGAGGCGGAGCGCTGGTATCGCACCGTCGCGGGCCAGGGCGTCCCCAATGCCATGACGAGGCTCGGCGTCATGGCCGAACGCGGGGTTCTCGGCGAGGTCGATCTGGTCGGTGCCCTGCAGCTCTATCGGCGGGCCGCCGATCTCGAGGACGCCGAGGCCAGGCTCCGGCTGGCGAGGCTCTATCGCGACGGCAAGGGCGTCGAGCGGGACGAGGTGCTGGCGCGCGGACTTCTCGAGCAGGCGGTCGCGGCGGGACAGGAGGACGCGCTGCGCGACCTCGGGCAGATGAAGGAGGAGGGGCAGGGCGGTCCCAGGGACGAGGCGGGCGCGCTCGCGCTCTATCTCGAGGCGGCCCGAAGCAACCCCTGGGCCGCGCGCTCGGCGGCCAAGCTTCTGGCCGAGGGCGACGAGATCGCCCGCGACCCTGCGGCCGCCGCGAAGTGGCATCGCCGTGCCGCCGAGGGCGGTGTGGGCTGGTCGGCACGCGATCTCGCCCGCCAATACGAGGCAGGAAGCGGCGTCGACGCCTCGATGGAGCAGGCGGTGGTCTGGTATGCCGTCGCCCTTGCCGGGAGCGGCGGCGACGGCAAGCTCGACCAGCTCGTCCGGCAGAGGCTGGACGAGCTGCCGGAAGCGACCCTTCTGGCCGGTGCCCAGCGTCTGTTGCGGAACGCCGGTTACCCGATCGGCGCCGTCGACGGTCTGCGTGGGCCGGGAACCGAGGCGGCCCTTCGCGCTTTCGCCCGAGATACCGGTCTCGGGATCGGGGATCCCGCCATCACTCCCGACCTCCTGCGGCGCATGGCCGAGGCCGCCCAAGCGCGATCGTGACGGCACGGCCGCAAGACCGATCGCCGGCTCGGGATCGTCGGACCGATCTCCGGTCGGCGCCATCGGGCGGGTCGGCGGCACCATGCGGCCGTGATCGACGTCGGAGCGCTGCTGGAGGGGCAGGAGAACGACCTGCGTGCGATCGCGGGACCGGGACGGGCAACGATCCCGTCGTCCCGGACACCATCATCCCCGTCTTCCCGCCGCCCCGTTCGCCGGAGCCGAACGCCATCGAGAGACTGCAGATCTTCATCAAGGGACGTTTCCTCTGCCGCCGACTCCGGGCCACCTGCGACGACATCGTCGATGCCGTCTGCGAGGCGTGGAACCCGCTCCGAGACGAGCCGGGACGCATCCGCTCACGGTGCCCGCTCGAATGGGCAATGCCGGTCGAGAATCGATGCGGCCGGCATCATGGCCCTCGAACGCATGGCGCCACGGGGCATCGGCCCCGGAATCGGCGATT
>JAGREO010000360.1 GCA_020446525.1 Geminicoccaceae bacterium
GAAGTGCCATTGCAGATAGCCGATCCAGATGACCAGTTCGGCGATGACGGCGGCCCGCGCGTTGAGCTCGATGCCGAGGAACTGTTCGGGCGAGACGGTGTGGCGGTCCAGGTCGAGGCTGTCCTGCTGGCGACCGAGCTCGCGCGCAAGATCGATCACCTCGCCCTCGAGCCGCTTCATGTGCTCCATCGTCACATAGAGGAAGTTGCCGGTGCCGCAGGCCGGATCGAGCACCCGGACCTCGCAGAGCCGGCGGTGGAAGCGCTCGACTTCCCCGAGCGCCTGACCATCCTGGCCCTTCCCCGAAAGCAGCATCGCCGTCGCCTGGACGTCCGCCCATTCCGCGCGCAACGGCTCGATCACGGTCGGCATCACGAGCCGCTCGACATAGGCACGCGGCGTGTAGTGCGCACCGAGCTTGTGCCGCTCGCGCGGGTCGAGCGCCCGCTCGAGCAGCGTGCCGAAAATGGCGGGCTCGACCTCCGACCAGTCGCGCCGCGCCCCCTCGAGAAGGACACCCAGTTCCTCGCGCTCGAGCGGAAAGGCGGAGCAGTCGGCGAAGAGACCGCCGTTGAAACAAAGCACCTTCTCACCCAGCCACGGCTCGAAGCCGCCGCGGTTCATCACCTTCCAGAGCTCTTCGACCTGCGGCTTGAAGGCCCGCCGACCGGCGATCGCCTCCTCCAGAAGGCGCGCGAAGCAGTTCTTTTGCAGCAGGCCCACATCCTCGGCGAACATGGTGAAGAGGCAGCGCATGAGAAAGGCGGCCACGGCCTCGGGATCAGGGTGCCGGGCCTCCAGCAACCGGCCCAGTTGCGCCAGATGATCGGCGACCTCGTTCGTCACCCGAGCCGACACTTTCGCCGGATCGAGCGCCTTGGGATCGGTCCAGATCGCCGCCAGCCACCGGCGAGCCCCGTCGTCTTGCAGATCATCGAGGAGGATGCGGAAGCGCTGGGCATCCGGGAACTGGGTGTAGTGCCGACCGGTGCCGGAGAAATCGGCGAAGCACTCGATGCTGTGACCGACATCGACGGTGAGGATGAAGGGCGGCCATTCGTGCCCTGCGGGCAGGCTGCGGGCGTAGCGTTCGGCCTGCTGGCGGGCCGATTGCATCAACAGGCCATGCTGGCGCGTCCCGCGCTGCACGCCCCCGTCCTTCGGCACCCCGATGCCAAACAGCGGCAGGTCGCGTTGTATGCGCTCTTCCGTACCCTGCTTGGCTTCCAGCACGAAGCAGTCGCGCTTGTAGAGGTCGATACGCCCCTGGCTGGTCGAGCCGTCCGGATGGGCGAAGGTCACCGCGAACTCGTAGCTATAATCGCTGCCGGAAGGATGCGGGCCGTCGACCCCGATCAGACGGCAGAGATCGCCGATGAACAATTGATAGTTGGCGCGCTCGTTACGCGCCGCCTGTCGCCAGCGCGTGACGAACGCCCCGATCGCATCCTCACCCTCGTCCAAGCTGCCCCCGTCTCCCAGCCGCGTCCGATCGCGATGGCTACCAGACTTTCGCGCCGAGCGCGACGATCGCTACCCCGCCCTCTCTTCTCCACCTCGACTTGCAGGAGCGAGGGAAAAGCAGGTGGTCCGGAAGTTGCAATCCTCCGGCGCCGGCTCCGGCATGCCGGAAGGGTACCGGCACCAAAAACAAAACCCTTGCATTGCACGCAAAGCACGACTATAGTCGTATCACATGCTCGGACCCCTCGCCCTTCCTCGAGCGCCATCTCATCGCCTGCGGCCAATTCCGCACCGACGACTGGCTGCGAGCCCTGCCGTCCCCGCTTCGGTGGCCGGTGTCAGCGGGCGGCGGCGGGTGCCTGGCGGGGTGACGGGAGGAGTGCCAGGGTCGCGGGGGCGCCGGATCGTTCGTCTTCGGCGAGGACGACGTCGGTGAGGTAGCGGCCGTAGGCGGTCTTGGCGAGCGGGGCCGCGAGCTCGCGCAGTTGCGGTTCGTCGATCCAGCCCTGGTTGAAGGCGATCTCCTCGGGGCAGGCGATCTGGAAGCCCTGGC
>JAGREO010000050.1 GCA_020446525.1 Geminicoccaceae bacterium
GGGTGAAGGCGACGCCGGTGGCGCAATCCTCGCCCATATTGCCGAATACCATCGCCTGGACGTTGACCGCGGTGCCCATCTTCGCGTCGATGTCGTGCAAACGGCGGTAGGTGATCGCCCGCGGCACCATCCACGAGCCGAATACGGCACCGATCGCCCCCCACAACTGCGCTATCGGATCGCTCGGAAACGGCTCCTTCGTATCGTCAGCGACGATCTTCTTGTAGCTTTCGACCAGGCGCCGCAGGTCATCCGCATCGAGGTCGGTGTCGAAGCGGCAGCCCTTCTCCTGCTTGAGGTCTTCGAGCGCCTCCTCGAAGTGATAATGATCGACGCCGAGCACGACGTCGCCATACATCTGGATGAACCGCCGATAGCTGTCATAGGCGAAACGCGGATCCCCGCTCTGCGCCACCAGCCCCTCGACCGTCGCGTCGTTGAGGCCGAGATTGAGCACCGTGTCCATCATCCCGGGCATGGAAATCGGCGCGCCCGAGCGCACCGAGACCAGAAGCGGGTTCGCCTCGTCACCGAAGCCCGCACCGACCAGCTTTTCCACCTCGGCCAGATGAGCTCGGACCTGTTCCTCCATGGCGGCGGGATAGCGCTTGTCGTTGGCGTAGAAGTGGGTGCAGACCTCGGTCGAGATGGTGAAGCCCGGCGGTACCGGCAGGCCCAGATTGGCCATCTCCGCCAGATTGGCGCCCTTGCCGCCCAAGAGCGCCTTCATCTGTGCCCGGCCTTCGGCCTTGCCGCCACCGAAGCCGTAGACCCACTTGCTCATTCTGCCTCGTCCGCTGTCGATGGTGAGGGTGCCACGAAATCCTCAATCTTCGATTAACGCGAAATCCGCGATACGGTTCGCTCGTGCGCGAAAAACTGCCAGCAGCCGCAAACGGTTCTCGCGAAGGGCCGGATCCTCCGCATTGACCATGACCTGATCGAAGAAGGCGTCGATGACCGGCCGCAGCCTCGCCAGCAGCCGCATTGCCGCCGTGAAGTCCTCGCCGGCCATGGCATCGTTGAGAGCCGCGCTGATGGATCGCGCCTCGGACCAGAGACGACGCTCGGCCGCCTCCTGCAACGAGGCCTCGTCCGGGTCCGATGGGTAGCACTCGATGCCATCTTTCTCAGCCTCGATCCGAAGGATGTTGCTTGCCCGCCGATAAGCGGCGACCAGGCTGAGCCCGTCCTCGGTCGCGAGAAACTCGAGCAGTGCATCGCGCAACGCGTCCAACCGGACCAGATCGTCATCCGCCGAAGCCATGACGCAGTGAAAGATCGACGGGATGTTGAACGGATGGCCGCGGTCACGGTTCTGCCATTCCAACGCGGTCGCAATGACTTGCGCCGTGCTTCCGCGATGCTTGACGAACGCCAGGAGTTCGTCGGCGAGTACAGCTTTGGTGGCAGTCTTTGCCAGAATCTCCTGCGGATACCCCCCCAACGCCGCGACGAGAGCTTCACGCAACGGCAGGCGCAGCGCGTGCGCACGGATCACCCACGCCGCACCGGAGGCGGCGCGACGCAGCGCGAACGGGTCCTTCGAGCCGCTCGGGCGGATACCGGCCGCGAAGAAGCCGGCCAGCATGTCGAGTTTGTCGGCTAGGTTGGTCGCACGAGCCGCAGGACCGGTGAGCGGCGTGCCGACGAAGCGGTAATGCTCCGCGATGGCCTCGGCCACCGCCTCGCTCAGCCCCTCCGCCCGGGCATAGTGACCGCCCATGATGCCCTGCAGCTCGGGGAATTCGCCGATCATGCCGGTGACCAGATCGGCCTTGGCGAGGCGCCCCGCCAGCGCCGCCGCATCCGCGTCGGCACCACATTCCGGCGCCAGCCTCCGTGCCAGCTTCTCGAGCCGTTCGGCCCGTTCGCGCATCGTGCCGAGCTTGTCGTGGAAGACCATCGTCTCGAGTGCCGGCAGGCGATCTTCCAGCCGTGTCTTGCGGTCGGTGTCCCAAAAATACCGCGCGTCCCAGAGCCGTGCGCGCAGCACCCGCTCGTTGCCGGCGGTGATCGCCGCCCCGCCGTCGGTGGTCTCGATGTTGGCGACGGCGACGAAATGCGACGCCAGCCGCCCGTCGGCATGCTCCAGCGCCAGATATTTCTGGTGCTCGCGCATCGAGGTCACGAGCACCTCGGGCGGCAGGCTCATGAAATCGTCGTCGATCCGGCCCAAAAGCGGCACCGGCCACTCGACGAGGCCGGCAAGCTCGTCGAGCAGGCGCTCGTCGGCACGCAACCGCAAACCTTCGCCCGCTGCCAGCCGACCCGCCCACTCCTCGATGCGTGCCCGACGCTCGGCAGGATCGAGCACGACCCCGGCCTGCCGCAAAGCGGCCTCGTAGCCGGAGAAATCCGAAACGGTGAAAGGCTCGGGTGCCATGAACCGGTGCCCCCGGGTGGACGCACCGCTCTGCAGCCCGGCGAAGGCGAAGGGCACAACATCGCCGTCGAAGATACAGAGGATGCCTTGCAGCGGCCGCACCCAGCGCGCCTCGCCGTCGCCCCAGCGCATCGATTTGGGCCACTCGAAACGGCCGAGCAGCGCCGGCAGTTCGTCGGCCAGAAGATCGCGCGTCGCCCGGCCCCGACGCAGGAACCGCGCCACCAGGAACCGACCCTTCTTGTCGTCGATCTCGCCGAGCTCGTAATTCTCGGTGCCGAGGCTCTTGAGAAACCCCTCGCGCGCCTTCTCGGGCGCGTCGACGCGCGGGCCACGTCGCTCGACCGTCTCGTCCTCCTGCTCCGCCTGTACGTCCGCGAGCTGCAGCGTGAGACGGCGCGGCGTATGGAAGACCCTCCCCGCACCGCTCGTCACCTTTGCCGCATCGAGGAGATCGACGACACCCTCGCGCAACCGGATCGCCGCCGCCTCTTGCATCCGCGCCGGAATCTCTTCCGAGAACAGTTCCAGCAGCAGCTCAGCCATGGTGGCCGCGGCCCTTCAGCCACGCCTCGGCACAGGCCCGCGCCAGCGCCCGCACGCGCCCGATATAGGCCTGCCGCTCGGCCACGCCGATGACGCCCCGGGCATCGAGCAGGTTGAAGGTGTGGCTGGCTTCGAGGCACTGATCATAAGCGGGCAGCGCAAGGCCGCGCTCCAGCGACCGGGCACATTCGGCTTCGGCGTCGGTGAAGTGGCGAAAGAGAGCGTCGGTGTCGGCGATCTCGAAATTGTAAGCCGAGAACTCTTCCTCGCTCCGCAGGAAGACGTCGCCATAGGTGACGCCGGCACCGTTGAAGTCGAGATCGTAGACGCGCTCGACGCCCTGCACGTACATCGCCAGACGTTCGAGACCGTAGGTCAACTCACCCGAGACGGGACGGCAGTCGAAGCCGCCCACCTGCTGGAAATAGGTG
>JAGREO010000051.1 GCA_020446525.1 Geminicoccaceae bacterium
GAGATCATGCTGCAGCAGACGACGGTCGCCACCGTCGTACCGCGCTTCGAGCGTTTCCTCCGGCGCTTTCCGACCGTCCGATCGCTCGCCTCGGCCTCGATCGACGAGGTGCTGCACGCCTGGCAGGGGCTCGGCTACTACCGGCGCGCGCGAGGGCTGCACGCCTGTGCACGCCGATTGTGCGACGATCATGCGAGTGTCGTACCGGCCGACGAAACCGTTTTGCGCACCTTGCCGGGGATCGGCGCCTACACGGCCGCAGCCGTGGCCGCGATCGCATTCGACCGGCCGACAGTGCCGGTCGACGGCAATGTGGCGCGGGTGCTCGCGCGTCTGGCCGGCGTGGAGGCGCCGCTGGAGCGCTCCGCCCGCGTGCTGTGCGCGCTGGCCGGCGCACTGGCTCGGGCCGACGCGGAGCCGATGACGCCGCGCCACGGCGACAAGGCGCAGGCGCTGATGGAGTTGGGGGCGCTCTGCTGTATTCCGCGCAAACCGACCTGCGGCGTCTGCCCCTGGCGAGGCTGCTGCGTCGCCCATGCCGGGGGCACACAGGACGTGCTGCCCCGCAGGATGCCGCGCAAGACCCGCCCGCTCCGCCACATGGTGGCCTTCCTGTTGCAGCGCGACGACGGCGCCCTCCTGTTTCGCCGCCGGCCGGACGAGGGTCTTCTGGCGGGACTGGTGGAATTGCCGTCGACGCCGTGGTGCGCGCAGCCGCCGGGACCCGACGAGGTCGCCCTGCATGCGCCCGCGGCCTGCCGCTGGGCGGCGCTCGAAGGTGCCGTGAGCCACCGCTTCACCCATCTCGAATTGCACGCCGTCGTTCATCGCGGTGTACCCGATGCGTCCGCGACGGCAGGCATGTCGGATGACGGCTTCTGGCAGCGGATGGAGGATCTCGGTGCGCTCGCGCTGCCGACGCTGACCCGCAAGCTCCTGCGTCATGCGGGCATCGCCGATCACCAGTTCTAGAGCCGCCACGCGTCCTCCACATGAACGGGCAAGAAGCCGCCGATGGCGACGAGATCGAACCTGCAGGCCATGGAACACAGCGACGGGCGACGCTGGAGAAACAGGGCCGCGGCGCGCGCGATGCGTGCGCGCTGGGTGGCACCCAGCGCATCCAGGGCGGCCACCTTCGAGGTTCGGCGCTTGACCTCGACGAAGACGAGAAGCTCGCCCCGACGCACGACCAGATCGATTTCGCCGACCGGCGTCGAGAAGCGACGCGCCACGAGCTCGTAGCCCTTGAGCCGCAGGAACCAGAGGGCGGCGAGTTCGGCGCGGCGGCCTCTCTTTTCGCTGTGCCGGCGGTCGCTCGCGGATCGCGACGCCGTCATTTGAGGGCGAGAGCGCGGCGATAGAGCATATCACGCGGCAGGCCCGTGGCCGCGGCCACCCGAGCGGCCGCGCGCCCTGGCTTCTGTTCCGCCAGAGCGTCGCGCAAGGCGGCGTCGATCGCAGCCTCGTCGGCGACCTTCGGCGCACCCGCACCGATCAAGAGGACGATCTCGCCCTTGAGCGCCGGTCCGCCGGCCAGGGTGGCGGCGAGTTCGGTGAGGCGGGCACGCCGCACTTCCTCGAAGAGCTTGGTCAGCTCGCGGGCCATCGCCGCCGGCCGGTCGCCCAGCACCTCGAGGCAATCGGAGATCGTCTGCGGCAGCCGTGTCGGCGCCTCCAGGAACACCAGCGTCCCCGGAACCGGCGCCAGTTCCCCGAGCACCTTCAGGCGCTCGCCGCGCTTGACGGGCAGGAACCCCTGGAAGAAGAACCGGTCGGTCGGCAGGCCCGAGATCGAGAGGGCGGCTATGACCGAACTCGGTCCGGGCACGGCGAATATCTCGATGCCGGCCTCGGCGGCGGCTCGTACCAGCTTGAAGCCGGGATCGGCGAGACAGGGCGTGCCGGCGTCGCTCACCAGGGCCATGCGCTCGCCTGCGACGAGGCGCTCGATCACTTGCGGTCGGATCCGTTCGCCGTTGTGATCGTGGTAGGCCAGCAACGGTCGCTGAACGTTCAGGTGCGCCAGCAGCCTGCCGGTGACGCGGCTGTCCTCGCAGAGCACGAGATCGACTTGGCCCAGCACGGTCGCGGCCCGCCTGCCGATATCGCCCAGATTGCCGATCGGCGTGCCGACGACGTAGAGGCCCGGCCGCAAGGTCCCGTCCGGCGCGCCCACTCCAAGTTTACTTGGTTGTTCGCCTGCACTACCTTCTGCGCGCGGATCGCCGCCCGGCGACGTTGCATCCGGGACGACGCGCCGCGGGACGCCGGAACGACCGCCGGCGGCCTTCCTGCTCATGCCTGGTCTCCCGATTGAAACGAGGTCGCGCGTGCTCGTGTCCCTGCTCACCAGACCCTTCGCCGCGGCCTTGCTCGCACGCCCCGGATTCCGTCCGCCGACACGACCCGCACGGACGCTGGCGTTCTGCCTGGCGGCGCTGCTGACGGCGTGCGTACCGCAGAAGAGAACCACGCAGCCCCCGGCGACGCAACCGGTGCCGGAACCGCCGATCGTCGAGGCGGAGCCGGTGCCGAGCGGCCCCGTCAAGGTGGCTCTGCTGCTGCCGCTCAGCGGCCGGGCGGCCGACCAGGCGGAGGACATGCTCAATGCGGCGCTGATGGCGCTCTTCGACGTCGGCGACAGCGACATGGTGTTGATGCCGATCGATACCGGGGGCACGCCCGAGGGAGCCCGTGAGGCGACCAGACGCGCCATCGCGCAGGATGCCGAGCTTATTCTCGGTCCGCTCTTTTCCACCTCCGTCGCCGCCGCCGCACCGATCGCGCGTGCCGCCGATCTGAAGATCATCTCGTTCTCCAGCGATGCCCGCGTGGCCGGCGACGATGTCTGGATCCTCGGCTTTCGGCCCGAGGAGCAGGTCGAGCGGGTGGTGGAGTATGCGCGATCACGCGGATTGCGCCGCATCGCGGCCCTCGCACCGGACGATGCCTACGGCGCGCAGGCGATCGCCGCCTGGCGCGAGGCCACGGGCGGTGACGGGGACGGCGGGCGACCGCTCTACGGCTTCTACCCCAGCGACGAGAACGAGGCCGGCCGTGTCGTGCGCGAGCTGACCCGCTACGACGCGCGACGTGGAGCGAGCGGGTCGCCGGATCGCCCGGCCACCGGCCCTCTGCCGTTCGACGCGCTGCTGCTGGCGGACAGCGGCTCCCGGTTGCGCAGCATCGCGGCACTGCTCGCCTATTACGACGTCGAGCCGGACGACCTTCAGTTGCTCGGCACCATGTTCTGGCAACACGATCCCCGATTGATGCTGGAGCCGGCTTTCCAGGGCGGCTGGCTGGCGACCGTCGCACAGCGCGAAGACGCCTCGTTCAGCCGGAATTTTCAGCAGATGTTCGCCACGCCACCCGATGCCCTGGCCGGTCTGGCCTACGATGCGACGGCGCTCGCCGCCGTCGTCGCCGCCAGCGACCGGAGCTTCGCCACGGCACAGATCACCGATCCGGCGGGCTTCATCGGCCGCGCCGGCATCTTTCGATTGCGCGAAGACGGCCTCGCCGATCACGCGCTCGACGTCGTCGAAGTCGATGCCGGCAATCTCGTGCTGCTGGACGAAGCACCGCGCTCCTTCTTCGCGCGAACCCCGGTTCAGTGACCCGGGTCCGACGTTGCAGCAATCGCACGCCCCGTTCGTCAATGCAACTTTTTGGTTTCCTCACATTTGACAATTCGTTCCTAAGTTTATAACGCCGACAACCGAATTCATTCAGGTTGCGGACGATCATGGCCGAACGAGACGATGTCCGATCGAGACCCGCGAACGACGGTCGGGCACTCTGCGAAGCGCCGAGACCGTACGAAGGGCAGTCCCGCGGTCCGCGCCGCCACCTGAGCGTGGTGCGGACGGATCATCTCGGGCCGCAGGTCAAGCCAGTGGTCCGCGTCCTCGTGGTCGAGAACGACGAGGAAGACCACGCGCTCACGCTCGACCTGCTGGCGCGCGCGGTGGAGACCTGTTTCGTGGTGGAGTGGGCCACTTCGGTCGAAACCGGCTTGCGCCTGCTCGCCGAATCGACCTTCGACGTGTGTCTGGTGGATTATCGGCTTCCCGGCCGGGACGGGCTCTGTTTCGTCCGCCTGATGCAGGCACGCGGCTTTTCGCTTCCCGTCGTGCTCGTCAGCGGCAACGCCGATGACGCGGTCGAATATGAGGCGCTCGAGACCGGCGTCGCCGATTATCTCGACAAGGAGGAATACGAGGTCGGACGCCTCGAACGACGCCTTCGGTTCGCCGTTGCCCGGGAGCGTGCGACGCAGCGGCTGGGCCACCTCGCCCAGCACGACGAACTGACCGGGCTCGCCAATCGCAGCGCGCTGCGCGAACGGCTCGAGCGGGCTCTCGCCCGCAGTCGGCGCCATCGGACGCACGTGGCCGTGCTGGCGCTCGATCTCGACGGCTTCAAGCCGGTCAACGATCGCTTCGGTCACGCGGCCGGCGATTTCGTGCTGCGCGCCATCGGCGACCGCCTGATCGGCCGTCTGCGCGAGACGGATACCGTGGCACGGATCGGCGGTGACGAGTTCGCCGTGGTGCTCGAGAATCTGCAGCACCACGACGATTGCGCCCTGGTCGCACGCAAGATCCTCGACACCATGGCCGAGCCCATCCCATTGACGCAGCATCCGGGCGAGGAGGTCGTGGTGGGCGCCTCCATCGGCGTCGCCGTCTGCCCCGGTGACGGCACGACCGGTGAAACGCTGTTGCGCCTCGCCGACGCCGCGATGTACCGCGCCAAGAAGGAGGGCGGTCGCTGTTGCCGGTTCCACGACCGTCATCTCGACCACAAGCTCGCCCGCGGCGCGCTGCTCGAACGGGACCTGCAGGACGCGCTGAACCGCAACGGTCTCGACCTGTTCTACCAGCCACAAGTCGTCCTGCGCTCACCGGTCCTCGGCTTTTCCGCCACGCCCCGCTGGCATCACCCGGAACTGGGCCTGCTCGACACCGATCGCTTCTGCCGGCTGGCCGAAGACAGCGGCCTGCTCGAGCGGCTCACGGTCTGGATGATCGAGGAGGCGGTGGCACGGATCGCAGCCTGGCGTGACGAAGGCATGCCGCGGCTGCACGTGGCGCTGCCGCTGCTCTCGCACCGGCAACTGCCCTGGTCGGACGTCGTGGCCGAAGCCGTGCGGCAACTCGATGCGGCGTCGCTGGAGCGCGATCATCTCGAATTCGAGGTCGACGAGACGCTGCTGCTGGCTGAAATGCGCGCCGGCGGCGAGGTTTTCGAGCAATGGCGCGAGAGCGGCCTGCGCTTCGCCGCGACCGGTTTCGGCGCGTCCACCGGTTCGCTGGCACTGTTGCGCGACGTGCCGCTGCGCACGCTCAAGCTCTCACGCCCGCTGCTGCGCGGTACGCCGCAGGACAAGCACCGGACTTTGTTCGCCGATGCGGTGATCCAGTTGGGCCGGCATCTGGGAATGCGTCTCGTGGCGGAGGGCGCCGACGACGCGGCGCAACTGTCGATGCTCCGTCGCGCCGGCGTCGACGCGGTTCAGGCGGTGATCAGTTGCCCGCCCCTGCCGGCGAACGATTGCCGCGCCTGGATCCTGCAGACGACCGGCCGCGCCGCTCAGGGCTGATCGACGCCACGCGGCGGCCGCACGGCTGAGGTCACGCCCATGTGACGGCCGCCGTCGAGCAGCAGGAGATGGCCCGTCATGCTGGGTTGGTCGAGTATGAACCGGACGCCGCGCGCGATTTCCTCGACCGACGTCGTCCGGGCCAGCGGGGTCTCGGCCACGAGCCTGGCGAACTGATCGTCCGCCATTTCGTCGGGGCCGAGCACGAGCCCCGGGCCCACGGCGTTCACCCGGATGCCCGGCGCCAGATCGCGCGCCAGGATCTGCGTCGCCGCCCAGAGCCCCGCCTTGGCGACGTCGTAGGACAGATAGCGGCCGGTCGGTGCGACCACCCGCTGGTCGAGCATGTTGACGATCAGTCCGGGCCGGTCCGGCGGCAGGCGCGTGGCGAGCTCGCGACAGAGAATGAGAGGCGCCACCAGATCGACGTCGAGATGCGCATCGAGATTCTCCAGCGTCAGCGTCGCAAGCCGGTCGAAGCGGAAGATCGCGGCATTGTTGACGAGCATCTCTATCGGCCCGAGCGCCGCCTCGGCTTCGTCGAACAGCAGGGCCGGGCAATCGGCGTCGCGCAGATCGCCGTCGACCCGCACCGCCACGTGGCCCTCCGCCCGCAACTCTTCGACCAGAGCGTCGGCCGGCGCACGTGAGCGATTTGCGTGCACCGCGACGGCGAGACCCGCCGCCGCCAGTTCACGCACGATCGCCGCGCCGAGCCGCTTGCCGCCGCCCGTGACCAGAGCCGTCTTCAGCCGCTCCTTGTGCCGTTCCGTCATCGCCTGCCTCTCCGCACCTGAATTCTGCCCTGCCTGTTGACCTGAAGCCTTCGCGAGCTACGGATATGATCGCATGAGGATCGCAATTCGCCGCAGAGCGGCGCGGCGATGGAAGCTGTGCATGAACCTTTTTCTCGGCGGCCTCGCCGTCTACGCCCTTTTCGCCGGCGGTCTCTACCTCCTGCAAGACAAGTTGATCTTTCCGCGGCACGCGACCATGCCGCCGCGCCACGCCCTCCCGGAAGGCACCGAACGCCTCGTGCTGCACTCGGTCGAGGGGCACGAGCTCGTCGGCAGGCTGTTGCGGGCCCGGGGCCGCTCGAAGGGCCTGGTGATCGGCTTCAGCGGCAACGCCTGGAACGCCGACGATTGCTTCACCTTCGTGGCACGGCGTCTGCAGAACGTCGACGTGGCGGTGTTCCACTATCGCGGCTATCCCCCCAGCGAGGGCGAGCCCAGCGAGCAGGCCCTGTTCGCCGACGCGCTGACGATCCACGACCATCTGCAGGAAGAGATCGGGCCCGTGCGCATCTTCGCTGTCGGCTTCAGCCTGGGCTCGGGCGTCGCAGTATACCTCGCGGCCAAGCGCGACGTCGCCGGCCTGGTGCTGGTGACGCCGTTCGATTCGATCGAGGAGATCGCCCGTGCACGCTACCGCATCCTGCCGGTGCGGGCCCTGCTCAAGCATCCCTTCCGCAGCATCCTGCACCTCGACGGCGTGAACACGCCCACGGCCGTGATCGCCGCAAGCGACGACCGCGTGGTGCCGCGCGCCCGCACCCAGGCGCTGGTGGACGGCCTGCACGATCTCGTGATGTTCGAGACGGTGCCCGACAGCACGCACGGCGGCATTTACGATCTGGCCGCGATCGACGAGATGTTGCGCCGGGCCTTCGAAGCGGTCGCCGGTCGCACGATCGACTACGAGACCAAGCCACCGGATCCGATGCGCGACGACCCGCCTTGACGCGCCGGCTCCAGCACGAGGATCACGGTTATGCGCCTGCTCGCCATCCTCTTCTCCATCGCGGCGGCGATCGCGGCGGTGTTGCCCGGAGAATCGCACGCCGACCAGAACGACCCGCGCCTCGGCCCCCTGTTCGAGCGCCTGCACGCGGCCGCCGATGCCGAGGACGCGCGCCGCATCGAAGCGCGGATCTGGATCGCCTGGGCGACCGTCGCCGACAAGCGACAGGCGGCGCTGCTCGCCCGCGGGAGCCGGGCGATGAACAGCCGGGATTTCGAGGCCGCCAGGCTCGCCTTCGACACCCTGGTGTCGGTGGCGCCGGAATTCGCCGAAGGCTGGAACAAGCGCGCGACACTCAATTATCTCACGGGCGACCTCGACGCCTCGGTCCGCGACATCCAGCGGACGCTCGTGCTCGAGCCGCGGCATTTCGGCGCCTTGTCCGGGCTGGGCCTGATCATGCTGCAGCTCGACCGGCCGCGCGACGCACTGCGCAGCTTCGAGGCGGCCCTGGCGATCCACCCCCATATGCCCGCAGCCGAAGCGCATGTGGCGACGCTTCGCGAACGCCTTCGAGGTGAACCGCTCTGATCGGAAACGCGCGCGAGGGCGGTTGTCATGCGCGCGCCGATCTGTACGATCCGCACCTCTTTCGACGCCCTGGCCTCTTCCCGATCCCGGTAGGTGTACTTGTCCGCTTGGCTCAAGGTGACGCGCCAGGACGACGTGCGGCTGATCTTCGCCGGCGGTGACTGGCGGCTCTCCGCCGTCGCGGATCTCGAGCGGCAACTGAAGGGGCTGACCGGCGAGTTCGTCGAGGGCGCCGCGCGGCCGTTCCGAGCCGCCCGCCTCGTCCTGGAGAATCTGGGCGCGCTCGACACCGCCGGCGGCTGGCTCCTGCTCCGCACCAAGCAGCAACTGGAGCGGCACGACGTCCGCGTCGAGATGATCGAGGTCCAGCCCCGTCATGCGGCCCTGCTGGCGCGACTCGAGCAGGCGCATGCCGAGCCGCCTGTTCCCGCGCCGAAGCCGCATCCCATCCATCGCGTCGTCGAGCATCTGGGCTCGGTGACCGTGCACGCCTTGAGCGAGACCTACCAACTGCTCGCCTTCCTGGGTGCGCTGGTGATCACCTTCGTCATCGGTCTCGTGCGCTGGCGGCGCCTCAGACCCGTCTCGATCGTGCATCACGTCGAGCAGGTCGGGCTGAACGCGGTGCCGATCGTGGCGCTCCTGTCCTTTCTGATCGGCGTCGTGCTGGCCTATCAGGGCAGCACCCAACTGGTACGGTTCGGCGCCGAGATTTTCACGATCGATTTATTGGGCGTGTCGGTGGTGCGCGAGCTGGGCGTGCTGCTGACGGCGATCATCGTCGCCGGCCGTTCGGGCAGCGCCTTCACCGCCCAGATCGGCACCATGCAGGTGAACGAAGAGGTCGACGCGATGCGCATCATGGGCCTCGACCCGCTCGAGGTTCTGGTCATGCCGCGCCTGCTGGCCCTGATGATCGCCCTGCCGCTGCTTTCGTTCATCGCGATCGCCATGGCGATCGCCGGCGGCTCGCTGGTGATCATCTTCGCACTGGACATCCCGACCGTGCTGTTCCTTCGCCAGCTGCGCTCGGCGCTGGACATCCAGATCCTCGTGACCGGTCTGGTCAAGGCGCCGGTCTTCGCCTTCCTGATCGCGATGGTCGGCTGCTACGAAGGGCTCAGGGTGGCCGGCAGCGCCGACAGCGTCGGCCGACAGACGACCAAGGCCGTGGTCGTCTCGATCTTCCTCGTCATCGTCGTCGACGCGGTCTTTTCCGTCGTGTTCGCCGCGATCGGCGTCTGATCCATGGCGAAGAAGAAGGATCGGGCGATCGAGATTCGCGGGCTGGTGACCGCTTTCGGCCCGCACACGATCCACGACGGCCTCGATCTCTCGGTCGAACGCGGCGAGGTTCTGGCGATCGTCGGCGGTTCGGGCACCGGCAAATCCGTCCTGCTGCGGCAGATGCTGGGCCTGCTGCGACCGAAGGCCGGCGAGATCGAGCTGCTGGGCCGATCGCTCGCCGGCCTCGACAAGAGGGCGTTGGCCGACCTTCGCACGCGGCTGGGCGTGCTGTTCCAGGACGGTGCACTCTTCAGCTCGCTCACCGTCACCCAGAATATCCAGGCACCGCTCAAGGAACGTCTCAAGCTGCCCGGCCATCTTCTCGACGAGCTCGCCGGTCTCAAGCTGGCCCTGGTCGGCCTGCCGGCCGATGCCGGGCCGAAATATCCCTCCGAGCTTTCCGGCGGCATGCGCAAGCGCGCGGGTCTGGCGCGGGCGCTGGCACTCGATCCCGAACTGCTGTTCCTCGACGAGCCCACGGCCGGGCTCGATCCGATCGGTGCCGCCGATTTCGACCAGCTCATCCGGTCGCTGCAGCGGAGCCTCGATCTCACGGTGGTGATGATCACCCACGATCTCGACAGCCTGATGACCAGCGCGGACCGGATCGCCGCGATCATCGACAAGAAGATGGTCACCGGCACCGTCGACCGGTTGCGCCGTGCCGACCATCCCTGGCTGCGCTCCTATTTCGCCGGCCCGCGCGGTCGGGCAGCCCTGCAAGCGCACGACACCATCGCCCTCGAGCCCATCAATGCCAGCCCCATCACCGACCGCGCGGAGACAGCCTGATGGAAACCCGCTCCAGTCACTTCTTCGTCGGCCTGTTCGTGCTGATCTCGAGTATCCTGCTCGCGATGTTCGCCGTCTGGCTGGCGAAGTCCGACGTCGATCGCAGCCTGGCCACCTACCAGATCGTCTTCTCCGGCTCGGTGCAGGGGCTGCAGGAAGGCAATGCCGTGCAGTATCGCGGCGTGCCCGTCGGCCGGGTCCGCCAGATCGGCATCGACCCCGAAGACGTCGGTCAGGTGCTGGCGACGATCGAGGTCGATGCGGGCACACCGATCAAATCCGACACCGAGGCCGAACTCGTCCTGCAAGGCATCACGGGGCTCTCGAACATCGAGCTCAAGGGCAGCAGCAACGAGAGCCCGCTGCTGATCGACGTCGCCCAGAACGACCCGCCGCGCATCGTCGCGGACGCGTCGGCGATCGAACAGGTGTTCGATTCGACACCGCAACTCCTGGCCCGGGCGGTCGATCTGCTCGAACGCCTGAGCTTGCTGGCGAGCAAGGAGAACGTGGCCTCGGCGAGCGATATCTTGAGCGATCTCGAGAGCGTCACCTCCACCCTCGCGGAGAATCGAGAGAATCTTCAGACCTTTCTGGGCGAAGCCTCGCAGGCGAGCCGCGGCGTCGCGCGCATGGTCGACGAAACCGGCGATTCACTCGATCGGGTGGGCGCGCTGGCGCAGACACTCAATCAGCTAGTCGAAGAGGTAGGCGATACCGGTGCGGCGGCACTGACCGGCCTCGATGAAGCCTCCCAGGCCTTCAAGAATCTCGCCTGGCGAATGGACCGGACGCTGGAGAGCCTGCAGCGGCCCCTTGACGATTTCGGCCAGTCCGGCCTCTATGAATTCTCGGAAATGGTTCGCGAGATGCGCCAGTTGGTCGCGTCGCTGAGCCGTATCAGCAAGGAGTTCGAGCGTGATCCGGCCGGATTCCTGATCGGCGGCAGCCAGAGAGGCTTCACCCCGCAATGACGCTCGACCGCCGCAACACGCTGCTGTTTCTCGGTCTGACGGCAGGTCAGGGATTGACGGGCTGCGCCGCCCTGAACATCGCGACCCGGCAGCCACCCCGCCTGTTCGCATTGTCTCCCAAGACGACGTTCGAGGAAGGATTGCCGCGATCCGACGCGGTGGTGATGGTCGAGGCCCCCTCGGCGACGGCAGGGCTGAATACAGCGCGGATCGCGCTCAAGCCGGAGCCGACCCTGCTGGAATACTACGCTGCGGCACTCTGGATCGACGTCGTGCCGGTGATGGTCCAGAACCTGGTGGTCGAATCGCTCGACGCCTCGCGCGCCGTCGAGGCGGTCTCCCCGGCCGAAGCGGTCGGCATCCGGCCGGATTACGGCCTGCGCATCCACATCCGCGAATTTCAGGCCGAATATGATCAGGGCACCGACAAGCCGCCGCTGGTCAATGTGCGTCTGCAGGGCAGGCTGCTGGAGATGCCGCGGCGGCGCTCGATCGACACGGTATCGGTTCAGCAAATGTTGCGTGCTTCGGGCACCTCCGTCGACTCGGTCGTCCTGGCCTATGACGAGAGTCTCGGCAAAGCCCTCAAGCGGTTGGTGGAATGGACCGCCCGGACCATCGATACGGCCCCGGCCTCCGAACAGGGATGACGGTCGGATGCCGAGGCCCGGCGCTCGAGCCGACGCCCGATGGTGCGTCGCCGGTCTTGTAAGCGCGCCGGCCCGATAGCATAGTCCCGTTCATGACGAGCCGTTCCGAACGCCCCCGACTGCATCAGCGCATCAAAGCGCTGAGGCTCGATGAGGTCTTGAACGTCGAGGATGGGCGCTGCTGCGAGTGGCCGGGCTGCGACCAGCGAGGCGACTACCGCGCGCCTCGCTCGCGCGAGCGTCTGCGCGATTTCATGTGGCTGTGTCTCGAGCACGTGCGCGACTACAATCGTTCGTGGAATTATTTTTCCGGTATGAGCGACGCCGACGTGGAAGCGCATCTGCGTGCCGACGTGACATGGCATCGCCCATGCTGGCCTTTCGCCGGCATTGCGAGCGGCGATCACCCATTCGCCGATCCCTTCGGTTTCTTCACGGATGAGACGGAGGCCCGCGAGCGGACGCGCCGTCGTCACGCGGCCGACGACAAGATGGCGGCCATGATGCGCGTGCTCGGCGTGGAGCACGGCTTCACCCGAGACCAGCTCAAGAGCCGCTACAAGGATCTGGCCAAGCGCAACCACCCCGATCTCAACGGTGGCGACCGTGCGGCCGAGGAACGTTTGAAGCGGATCAACGAAGCCTACAGCTTCCTCAAGGACGCCTACGCCGCCGCCGGCTGAACGCCGGCCGCCTCGTTCCAGGGCACGAGGGTGGTATGTGGGGCCGCGAGCGCTCCACCGTCGAGGATCCTGTATTGCAAACGCTCCGGTTTTTCGCCGGGCATCACCAGATGCGGCGGCGCGGTCTCGAAGCCGAAGCGCCCATAATATTCGGCGTCGCCGACCAGCAGGACGAGGTGGTGTCCCAGTGCGGTCGCCGCGTCGAGGGTCGTGAAGACGAGCGCACGACCGATGCCCCGGCCGTGCAGATCGGGCCTGATCGCGAGCGGTCCCAGGAGCAGAGCCCGACCGTTCTCGTCATCGTCCCGCCGCAAACCGATTGGCCAGTAGCGGATCGTCCCGATCAGGTCACCTTCGTGATCCTCCGCCACCATGGACAGGCGATGGTCGGGGGCGACGCCGTTGCGATAGCGATAGGATGTCTTGCGGTGCCGGTCGCGTCCGAAGGCGACGTCGAGGAGCAACTCGATCGACGGCTGGTCTTCGGAGCGTTCGTGACGGATCTGAACCATGGACGGCGCTTTCAGCAGGAAGAAGTGCGGCGGCCGAGTAGGCGGCACCTTCCCTGGATGCGCCTCTCAGCCGGGCTCACATGGAGTGAAACAGCGTCGTCGTCGCACGACCGAATCCCTCACCTCGCCGCCATGTCGGCTTCCCGTCTAGCAGCGACGGGCCTCATGTCAATCACTCGAGGTGCGCGAACACCGTGCGACTTCGACTCCGGCTCAGCGGCTCGGCTTGCGAAACGCCGCTTCGGCCGCACTCCGCACGTCGCGCCGCTTTTCGATCTCCGCACGCACGCGCGCCGTCTCACGCTCCAGAAGCGCCAGATGCTCGTCGAGCTCCTCCACCGACAGCGCGTGCAAAGGCGCGCCGATCGCCGGCGGCTCCGCCGATGCCGGCCGGCGGCGTGCCTCTTCGTCCTCGAACATCATTCGCCTCCTTCGCTCCCTCGATCAACATGCCGATCCTGCCGCCGCCCGGTCCCCGCCTCAAGCCTCGAGCGCGGTCGGCTTGACAAGGAGGGCAGCCGGCGCGAGCTTTCGCCGCCGGCAGCCGACGTCCGGCACGACCACCGCGCGAGCCGAACGGGGAGCATGCATTGAGCGAGACCCACACCCGCTACTTCCCGGTCTCCTGGGACGAGCTCCATCGTGATGCCAAGGCGCTCTCCTGGCGCCTCGCCGCACTCGGCCCGTGGGAGGGCATCGTCGCCATTACCCGTGGCGGACTGGTGCCGGCACACATCGTCGCGCGCGAACTCGACGTCCGGCTGATCGATACCGTGTGCATCTCGAGCTACGACGATCGGACCCAGCGGGCGCCCGAGATACTCAAGCAGAACAAGGCCTCCGGCGACGGTACCGGCTGGCTTGTGATCGACGATCTGGTGGATACCGGCCAGACCGGCCGCATCGTGCGGGACATGCTGCCACGGGCGCACTTCGCCACGGTCTATGCCAAGCCGGCCGGGCGGGAGATCGTCGACACTTTCGTCACCGCGGTCAGCCAGGACACGTGGATCCTCTTTCCGTGGGACATGGAGCCGGCCTACGCCAAGCCGATCTCCATCCTCCATCCGAGCGAATCACCGGGCCCGAGACCGGACGGCGGCATCGCCGGCTGAGCGTCCCGAATATTTTTGTGCACTGCAGCATAACGGGCCTTGCAGGTTTGGTCGGGTCATCCCAGTTATTGTGCATCGCAGCAATTTCCCGAGATGGAGACACGCCGATGACCACACAGATGCCGAAGTTCGACATGCCCAAGATGGACCTCGAGGGCTTCTTCGCCATGCACAAGGCGAACCTGGACACGATGATCGAGGCGCAGGCCGTCATGGTCGATGCCGGTCAGCAGATCGCCCGGATGCAGTTCGCCTGGTTCGAGGACTCGATGAAGATGGGGCGAGCCGCGCTCGAGGGCGACGCGCGCGAGAAAAAGCCCGCCGACATGCTGGCCGAGGTGAAGAGCGTCACCGAAAAGGCGATGAAGGTCGCCAAGGACGAGGCGGATCTGGGCCTCAAGGCGCAGCAGAAGGTGGCCGACCTGGTCGCCAAGCGCATGAGCGTCAACATGCAGCAGGTCAAGTCCCTGGTGGCCGCCTGACCGGCGACTGCCGACCCGGCGCCGCCTGCCCTCGCGCACGGGTGCGCCCCAAACGACCCGGCCGGCTCCCTGCCGGCCGGTTTCGTTTGCACCCTGCTCAGCGACGCCCGCCGGCGCTCGGCACGCTTCCGCTCCGCCGGGTTCCGGCGCGCGACCCGCCGGCCCGCACGCCCCACGGAGCGCCGCGTTTCGCCGCAGGCGGCGTCGGGCCGCTCGGCCGTTGCATCGCCATCAGCCGTGCCACCCGCTCTTCGGTGGGCGGATGGGTACGGAAGAGACCGGCCAACGCGCCGCTGTGCAGCGGATTGACGATGAAGAGATGAGCCGTCGCCGGATTGCGCTCGACCGAGGCCATCGGACGGCCGCGAGCGAACGCCTCGATCTTCTGCAATGCCGACGCCAGCCAGCGGGGCTGGCCGCAGATCGCCGCACCTTCCTCGTCGGCGACATATTCCCGGGTGCGTGAAATCGCCATCTGCACGATCATCGCCGCCAGGGGTGCCAGGATCATCAAAAGGATCGCGAAGATCGGGTTCGGCCGGTCTTCGCCGCGGCCCATGCCGAAGAACAGCCCGAACTGGCTGAGGAAGCCGATCGCACCGGCGATCGTCGCCGCCACGGTCATGATCAGCGTGTCGCGGTTCTTCACGTGCGCCAGTTCGTGCGCCATCACACCGGCCAACTCCTCTCGGGAGAGCGCCCGCAGGATGCCCGTCGTGGCGGCTACCGCCGCATGGTCCGGGCTGCGTCCGGTGGCGAAGGCGTTGGGCTGGTCGCTCTCGATCACGAAGACACGCGGCATCGGCAGGCCGGCGCGACCCGCCAGCTGCTCGACCAATCCGTGGAACTCCGGCGCCGTCCTCTCGTCCACCTCACGGGCATGGTGCATGCGCAGCACCATGTCCGCCGATCCCCAATAGGCGAAACCGTTCATCGCCAGCGCCGCGACGAAGGCGATGATCAGGCCTCCCTCGCCGCCCAGCAGGTAGCCGGTCGCGAGAAAGATGGCGGTCATCGCCGCCAGGAGCAGTCCCGTTTTCACCATACTCATGGTTCACATCACCGTCGCGTCGTTGCACTCGCCGAAAAATGGGTGTGTCGGCGGCCCCGGCCAAGCACGCAAATGAAGATCTGCGCCAAATGGCCGGTTGTCGATACTTCGCGAACGCGTCTAATCTCGCGCCCGGAATCCAGCGGGGGAGACGGGCGATGGCCATGACGGACAATGGCGTGCTGGCGGAAACGGGCTCGGACGGCGGTGGCCGGGTCACCAGCGAAGAGGCACTCGAGCTGCACGCACGCGACCGGCCGGGCAAACTGGAGATCGCGCCGACCAAACCGCTGACGACGTCGCGCGACCTGTCGCTCGCCTATTCCCCCGGTGTCGCAGCACCGTGCCTCGCCATCCGTGACAATGCCGAGAAAGCCTACGATTACACCGCCAAGGGCAATGTCGTGGCGGTGATATCGAACGGTACCGCGGTTCTCGGTCTCGGGAATCTCGGCGCGCTCGGCGCCAAGCCGGTGATGGAAGGCAAGGCGGTGCTCTTCAAGAGGTTCGCCGACATCGACGGAATCGATCTCGAAGTCGACACCCAGGACGTCGACGAATTCGTCAATTGCGTACGGCTGCTCGGCCCGACCTTCGGCGGCGTCAATCTCGAGGACATCAAGGCGCCCGAATGCTTCGTCATCGAGCAGCGGCTGCGCCAGGCGATGGACATCCCGGTCTTCCACGAC
>JAGREO010000008.1:0-1149 GCA_020446525.1 Geminicoccaceae bacterium
CGTGCCTCGAACAGCTCCGCCACCCGCGGCAGACCGCCGGTGATGTCGCGGGTCTTGGACGCCTCCTTGGGCAGACGGGCGAGGATGTCGCCGGCCTGGACCTTGGCACCCGTGTCGACGTTGAGGATCGCCGCGACCGGCAGGTAGTAGCGCGCCTCGTTGCCCGAGGGCAGGATGATCGGGTCGCCCGCCTCGTCCTGCAGCAGGATCGAGGGCCGCAGATTGCCGGCTCGGGCGCTCTGCCGCCAGTCGATGAGCACCTTGGAGGTCTTGCCGGTCGTATCGTCGGTCTCCTCGCGGAACGAGACCCCCTCGACCATGTCCTGGAAGACCGCCGTGCCATCGCCCTCGGTGACGACCGGCAGGGTGTAGGGATCCCACTCGGCCAGCACCGTGTCCTTCTCGACCTCGGAGTCCGGCTCGACCCGCAGACGCGTGCCGTTGGGCAGCTTGTGGCGCAGCTTCTCGCGGCCCACCTCGTCATAGACCACGAGCTCGGAATTGCGCCCGAGCACCACCAGCCGCTCCTGGCTGTCGCGCACCAGTCTCGGATTGAGGATGCGCACGACACCGTTCACCGGCGCCTCGAGCTGCGACTGCTCGGCCTGTCCCTGCGCCGCGCCGCCGATGTGGAAGGTCCGCATGGTCAGCTGCGTGCCGGGTTCGCCGATCGATTGCGCGGCGATGACGCCGATCGCCTCGCCGGCGTTGACCGGCGTGCCGCGGGCCAGATCGCGCCCGTAGCAGGCGCCGCACACACCGCCGCTGCTCTCGCAGGTCAGCACCGAGCGCACGCGCGCCAGGTCGACATTGGCCTCCTGGATGAGGCGCGCCATGTTCTCGTCGACCAGCGACTGAGCCGGCACCAGCACCTCGTCCGTGCGCGGGTGGCGCACATCCTCCGCAAGAGTTCGGCCCAACAGCCGTTCGCCGATATCCTCGTCGCTGCCGGCACCGGCCTTGATGGTGATGTGGCGCTCGCTGCCGCAATCCTCCTCGACGATGATGCAGTCCTGCGCCACGTCGACGAGCCGGCGCGTCAGATAGCCCGAATTGGCCGTCTTGAGCGCCGTGTCGGCCAGGCCCTTGCGGGCACCGTGCGTCGAGTTGAAATATTCGAGGACCGTCAGCCCCTCCTTGAAGTTGGAG
>JAGREO010000008.1:1189-1940 GCA_020446525.1 Geminicoccaceae bacterium
GGCCGCGCATGCCGGCGAGCTGCTTGATCTGCGCCGCCGAACCTCGGGCACCCGAATGAGCCATCATCCAGATGGCGTTGGGCTGGCTGTAGCGACCGTCGGCCCGCTGGATCTTCTGCGCCGCCTGGATGTCGAGCATCATCTCGTCGGCCACCCTGTCCGAGCAGCCCTGCCAGGCGTCGACCACCTTGTTGTACTTTTCGTTCTTGGTGATCAGACCGTCCGCATATTGCTGCTCGTACTGCTTGACCAGTTCCTGGGTGCGCCCGACCAGCTTCTCCTTGGCGGCGGGGATGATCATGTCGTCCTTGCCGAAGGAGATGCCGGCCTTGGCAGCATGGGTGAAGCCGAGATTCATCATCCGGTCGGCGAAGATCACCGATTCCTTCTGGCCGCAGTGACGATAGACCTCGTCCATCACCTGGCTGATCTCTTTCTTCGTCAGCACCCGATTGAGCAGCGGCTCGAAGCGCACCTTGGGGTTCTGCGGCAGGGTCTCGAACAGCATCACGCGGCCGGGCGTCGTCTCGACCACGCGGCTGACCATGCGGCCCTCCTCGTCGACCTCCTCGATGCGGCACTTGATCCGAGAATGCAGTGATACCGCACCCGAGGCCAAGGCGTGCTGCACCTCGTCGGCGTCACCCAGCACCATGCCCTCGCCCGGCTCGTTGTCGAGTTGCAGCGAGATGTAATAGAGGCCGAGCACGATGTCCTGGGTCGGCACGATGATCGGCTTGCCGTTGGCCGG
>JAGREO010000361.1 GCA_020446525.1 Geminicoccaceae bacterium
AGGACCGGTCGTCCCGGGGGTCGTCCCGGGGGTCGTCGCGCGTGTCGTCCTCCGACGGCAGGAGCTCGACGGCTTCGAGCATGTCGTGCATCTCGGGCTCGTCGAGCAGGAGGCGCAAGGGCGCCTCGCCCATGCCGAGGAGGCGGGAGAGCGGCTGGATCATGGTGCCGACGCCGACGTGCCAGAACAGCCGCAGCCAGTCCTCGGCACGCAGCGGCGGTCCGTCCGCCTCGCCGCTTCGGGGCTGCTGGCGCCGGGCGACGTGCTGCCGCCCGAGCGCGATCTCGCGGCGATGCTCGAGGTCAGCCGCGAGAGCCTGCGCGGCGCGCTGCAGATCCTGGCCGAACGTGGAGTGCTCGAGATCGGCCACGGCAGCCGCACCCGCGTGCGGGCGATGCCGGCTGTGACGGTTCTCGTCCCGCACGAGACCGTCGAGAGGCTCGACGATGCGAGCGTGCTCGAGGCGAGACGGGTGCTGGAGGCCGATCTCTGTGCCCGTGCGGCGGCTCTGGTCGACGACGGCGACATCGCCCGGCTCGAGCGTCTGGTCGAGGCGCAAGGGCAGATGCTCGACGACCCCGTGCGTTTTCAGATTTCCGACCAGACCTTCCACCTCTTCATCTTCGAGGCCGCGCGAAGCCCGGTGCTCGCGACGTTCGCCCGCCAGGCCTACGCCCACGCCTATGCCCGTCGCCGCGAGGTGATCGAGCATCCGGACGGAATCCCCACGGGCGTCCGCCATCACCGGGCGATCGTCGAGGCGCTGGCCACCGGCGAGCCCGAGAGGGCGTCGGCGGCGATGCGCGCCCATATCGATGCGATTTTCGGCCTGCTCGCCAACCTGCCGGCTGCGGGCGTGCCCGGCAGCGAGAGCGGGAGCCGCACCGTTTTCGCCACGACGGACCGGGAATGAGCGGCGGTGGACCCTTTTCTTCTTCACGCCTGGTGCATGGCGCTGGCCTGGCTGCTGCTGGCACCTCTGGGCATCCTGGCCGCCCGCTTCTTCAAGATCAGGCCGGGTCAGGACTGGCCGGCGCACACCGACGACCAGGTGTGGTGGTGGACGCACCGGGTCTGCCAGTGGGGTACGGTGCTTCTGGCGACGCTCGGTTTCGTCCTGCTCTGGCGGGCCCTCGGCGGCGCGGTCGCCACCAGCCCGCATGCATGGCTCGGTGGCTTCGTGCTGGTCTTCGCCTGGCTGCAGGTGGTCAGCACCTGGCTGCGCGGCAGCAAGGGCGGCCCGCGCGACGCGCATGCCGATCCGGCCGATCCCTCGACCTGGCGCGGCGACCATTACGACATGACGCCGCGTCGACGGCTGTTCGAGGCCTGGCACAAGCATGTGGGCTATGCCGTGCTGCTGGCGGCCTGGGACACGATCCTTCTCGGGCTCGATCGTCTGGCGCTGCCGCTCTGGTGGGGCATCGCACCGATGCTCGCCTTCGCAGCGCTCTTCGTCCTTCTCGAACGGCTCGGCTGGCGGCGCGACACCTGGCAGGCCATCTTCGGCCCCGGCCCGCCGCCCGGAAGACACGACGATCAGAAAGCATCAATCAGGGAGGCTGAACGATGATGCGACACCTGCTGGCCACGACCTGCTTCGCACTGGCGCTCGGCGCCGGTGCGACCGAAAGCGGGGCCGATCCCTACGAGAAGTATGCCGGCACCACGATCGTCGTGAGCTGGCCCGCCCTCTCGCACTTCCAGGCGGCCGAGGCGCTGGTCGACGAGTTCACCGAGGAGACCGGCATCGAGGTCGAGATCGACGCCCTGCAATATCTCAAGCTGCGCGATCGCCAGCTTCTCGAGATGTCGAAGGACGAGGGCGAATATGACGTCGTCTCCTGGGTGGTCATGTGGAAGGGCGAGTATGTCGCCAAGGGGCTGCTGACCCCCCTCTCCCAGCTCTTCACCAATGCCTCGCTGGTCGATCCGGACTACGACATCGACGACATCGCCGACGCCTATCTGCAGAACGGCGGCGTGGTCGGCGGTGCCAAGGGCTACCTGCCGGGCAAGTCCGGCGCGCTCTACGGCATCCCCTTCGGCGCCGAGACCTCGATTCTGGCCTATCGCAAGGACATCTTCGAGGAGCACGGGTTCGAGGTGCCCGAGACCTATGACGAGCTCCGGGCGCTGATGCCGGAGATCAAGGAGAAGGCCGGCATCGGTGCCATGACCTCGCGCGGCCAGACCGGGCATCAGGTCACCGCCGGCTGGCTGCTGCATCTGGCGCCGCTCGGCGGCCGCGTCTTCGACGATCAGTGGAACCCCGTCCTCAACGACGCGGCCGGCGTCGAGGCGGCCGAGGTCATGCGCGAGATCGTCCGGACCGGCCCCACCGGCATCCCGTCCTACGGCTTCTCCGAGGCCGCCGCGGCCTTCCTTCAGGGCGATGCGGCGATGTATCTCGACACGCTCAAGATCGCCGCGATGACCCGCAACCCGGGCCTCTCGACGGTCGACGGCAAGGTCGGGTTCGCCCTGCATCCGACCGGCACGCGCTGCGGCTCGGAGACCGGCGGCTTCGCGGTCGGGATCCCGGCCAACGCGCCGAACAAGGAGGCCGCCTTCCTGTTCATCCAGTACATCACCTCCAAGCACGGCGACCGGCGCATGGTCGAGCTCGGCGGCGATCCGATCCGCATGTCGACGCTCACCGATCCCGAATTCGTCGGGAAATATCCCGAATATTCGGTGGTCGCCGAGCAGCTTCCCTGCGCCGATCCGGACTGGCGGCCGCTCATCCCGGAATGGAACGAGCTCAATATCGACGTGCTCGGCCAGGCGCTGACCAGGGTCATCACCACCGACGAGCCGATCCAGCCGATCATGGACGAGGCCGCCGAGCAGGCCCGGGCGATCATGGAGCGCGAGGGCTACTATACCTGGCGGGACTATCGCGCCGGACAATGATCCCGGCAGCGGGCGGGACACGTTCCGCCCGTTCTTCCGCCGCCCGTACGCTCACTGCCCGTTCTCGCACGGCCCGTTCTCGCACTGGACGACACCATGACCGGTCCCGATCACAGCCGAGACGACCGGACCGCCTGATGGCCGACAGCCGCCGCTGGGCGCCCTATCTCTTCATCCTGCCGGCCGTGCTGGTGATGCTGGCGGGGCTCGTCTATCCGGTGATCGACGCCTTCAGGCTGAGCTTTCTCGACTGGGAGATCGGCCAGCCGATCGAGCAGGCCCGGAGCGTCGGCTGGTCGCAATATCGGCGCATGCTCGAGGACCCGGACGTTCGCGAAAGCCTGTGGGTGACCATCCGCTTCGGCTTCTGGACGATCACCATCGAGATGGCGCTGGGCGTCGCCCTGGCGCTCCTGCTCGAGAAGCCGATCCGCGGCGCCTCGGTCTTCCGCACCATCTTCATCCTGCCGCTGATGGTCTCGCCGGTCGTGGTCGGACTGATCTGGCGCTACCTCTTCGATGCCCGCGCCGGCTGGATCAACCACTATCTCCAGCAGATGGGCTTCGAGCCGCTGGTCTGGCTGGGCGATGCCGAGCTCGCCTTCTTCGCCATTGTCGTCACCGACATCTGGCAGTGGACGCCCTTCATCTTCATCATCGTCATCGCCGGGCTGCAGGCGCTGCCGGGCGACGTGATCGAGGCGGCCCGGATCGACGGCACCAACTGGTGGCAGCAGGTCTTCCTGGTCAAGCTGCCGATGATCCGCTCGATCCTGCTGATCGCCCTGCTCATGCGGCTGATCGACGTCTTTCGCGGCATGGAGGTCATGTACATCATGACCGGCGGCGGCCCCGGCCGGGCGACCGAGCTCCTCTCGCTGCACATCTACAACCGCGCCTTCAACGCCCAGCAGCTCGGCTATGCCTCGGCCATCGCCGTGCTGCTGATCGTGCTGGTCTTCGCCCTGAGCATGGCGATCCTGGCCGTGAGCAATCCGATGCGCACCAGGAGCGACATCTGATGGCCGGCACGCGCGACAGGACCCTGCACTATCTGGCGCTGGTCGTGCTGGCCGTTCTCTGCCTGACGCCGATCTACATCATGATCTCGACGGGCTTCAAGCAGCAGGTCCTGATCCTCTCGGGCGAGCCCGTGTGGTTCTTCTTCACGCCGACCCTCGACAATTACGAATATCTGATGACCCGCGGCAAGTTCGACCGCTATCTGACCAACTCGATCATCGTCGGCAGCGTCTCGACCTTCCTCACCCTGATCCTCGGCGGCTTCTGCGCCTATGCCATCGCCCGCACCGAGTTCCACGGCCGCCGCACGCTCGCCAGCGTCTCGCTGCTGTTGCGGATGGTGCCGCCGGCGGTGCTCGCCATCCCGGCTTTCGCCATCGTCATCACCTTCGGCATCACCAACGACTATGCGGTGCTGATCTTCTTCTACACCGCCCTCAACCTGCCCTTCACCATCTGGCTGCTCTTCGGCTTCTACCGCCAGATCCCGGTCGAGCTCGAGGAGGCGGCGATCGTCGACGGCGCCTCGCCGCTGCAGGTCTTCTTCAGGGTGCTGATGCCGCTGATGAAGTCGGGCTATGCCGTGGCCGCCATCTTCACCTTCCGCATCGCCTGGAACGAGCTGATCCTGGCGCTGCTGCTCACCGGGCGGAACTCGCGCACTCTGCCGGTCGCCGCCGCCGGCTTCATCACCGATACCGGCGTCGAATGGGGACGGATCATGGCCATGGGCACGCTGATCGTCATCCCGCCGCTGCTCTTCACCTTCTTCGCCGCCCGCCAGATCATCGCCGGCCTCACCGCCGGCTCCGTCAAGGGCTGAACGGCATGGCCGACCGCATCCTCACCACCCATGTGGGCTCGCTGCCCCGCCCGGACGGTGTCTGCGCCCTCCTGCGCCGCAAGCTCGAGGGCGACCCGCCGGATCGCGCGACCTTCGAGGCATGCCTCTCTCCCGCCGTGGATGCCGTGGTCGCCCGGCAGGTGAAGGCCGGCATCGACATCGTCTCCGACGGCGAATTCGCCAAGCTCGGCTATGCCAATTATCTGAGCGACCGGCTCTCGGGCTTCTCCGGCGACAGCCCGCGGCTGCCGGGCGCCGATCTCGCCGATTTTCCGGCCTATGCCGCACGGCTCGGCGAGCGCCGCCGGAACGCCCTGCCGCTGGCACGGCCCTGCTGCACGGGGCCGATCGAATGGACCGACCGCCGGCCGCTCGAGGACGATCTCGCGCGGCTCCGGGCGGCGGTCACGGCACACGCGCCCGAGGGAGCCTTCATGAACGCCCCCTCGCCGGGCGTCGTCGCCATCTTCCAGCCCAACCGCTTCTACGACGGCCACGAGGCCTATCTCGAGGCGATCGCCCGGGCGATGAAGGAGGAATACCGGGCGATCGTCGAGGCCGGCTTCTTCCTGCAGATCGACTGCCCCGACCTCGGCATGGGCCGTCACACCATCTTCCAGCACGAGGACGAGGCGGCCTTCCTGCGCCACGCCCGCCGGCACGTGGAGATCCTCAACGAGGCGCTGGACGGTCTCCCGCCCGAGCGCCTGCGCATGCATCTCTGCTGGGGCAATTACGAGGGCCCGCACCACAAGGACGTGCCGCTCGAGAAGATCGTCGACATCGTGCTCGGCGCCCGGCCCCGAACCCTGCTCTTCGAGGCCGCCAATCCGCGCCACGCCCACGAATGGCAGGTGTTCGCCGAGGCGAGGATTCCCGAAGACAAGATCCTCTGCCCGGGCGTCATCGACAGTTGCTCGAACTATATCGAGCATCCGCGCCTGATCGCCGAGCGGCTCCTGCGCTTCGCCGACATCGTCGGTGCCGAGCGGGTGATGGCCGGCTCCGACTGCGGCTTTTCCACCTTCGCCGGCGACGGGCTGGTCGACGGCGAGATCGTCTTCGCGAAATTCGAGGCCATGGCGGAAGGCGCGCGCATCGCTTCCGCCCGACTCTGGAAAGGAGAACACCATGCGTGAGGAACGCGACGTCCGCTTCGACGAGAGCATCGGCGCCCATGTCGGCCGATCGAAGCCGGTCGAGAAGGCCGAGATCGAGGGGCGCGTCTGGCGCATGAAGGCCCTCGAGCCCGAGCCCGACGCCTTCATCGACACCCGCGTCCCCGGCTTCAGGCGGGTGCTCTTCGGCGCGCTCGGCACCGGCACGGCGGAGGAGAAGATCACCAAGGCGGTGAAGGGTGCGGAGCATTTCCACGTCGACTACGTCAAGGCGGCGCCGGGCGAGGGCGTGGCGCTGCACAGCCACGACACCGAGGAGGTCTTCATCGCCATGACCGGCCGCTGGAGGATCTCCGTCGGCACCGGGGGCGAGCACGAAATCGAGCTCGACACCTTCGACGGCATCTCGGTGCCCTCGGGCGTGATGCGGTCCTTCACCAATATCGGCGACGAGGAGGCCATGCTGATGGCGATCCTCGGCGGCAAGACCCCCGGTCACGTCGTCTGGTCGGAAGCGGTGGTCGAGAAGCTGCGCCGCGGCATCGCCGCCTGAGCCGCTCTTCCGGGCCGCGCTCGCCATCGGTTCTCACGCCATGGGCCACGCAGGGCGTCCCAAGCGGCAGCGATCTCTCAGGCGAACACCTGCGGCACCGGGTCAAAACCGGGCATCATGGCCCTCGAACGCATGGCGCCACGCGGCAATGGCCCCGGAATCGCGGATTCCGGGGCTGTGGCGGCGCGGAGCGGGCGCGGGTCGTCAGTCGGGGGGCGGATCAGGCGGTGGCTCGGGCGCACGCGCGGTCGCCTCACGGGTCACGACTCGTCGGGCTTCGGCTTCGCGCG
>JAGREO010000362.1 GCA_020446525.1 Geminicoccaceae bacterium
TGAGCACCAGATCCTCGAGCGGATAGCCGGTCACCACCATCTCGCTCAGGATCACCAGATCGGCGCCGGCGCGCGCGGCCTCGGCCCGCGCCCGGCGGATCCGCGCGACATTGTGCTCGATGTCGCCCACCACCGGGTCGATCTGGGCCATGGCGATGACGAGTTCGTCCACGAGGCTCCCTCCGCGCGCAAAGCGGTTGACCGTACGGCCGCGGGCCAATCTAAGTGACGGCGCCCGCAGGGCAAGCGCGCCGTGTCGGCCCGCGCGGGCGGCACGGATCGCGAAACGGCGAGGGGAGGGGGACGGCACCGGCCATGGACCGTCTTTCGAGCATGCGGATGTTCGTCGAGGTGGCGGCGACGGGCAGCTATTCGATCGCCGCCGACAGGCTCGACCTGTCCAAATCGACCGTCAGCAAGCACGTGGCGGCGCTCGAGGACCGGCTGCGGCTCAGACTCTTCAATCGCAGTACGCGGCGGCTCTCGCTCACCGAAAGCGGTGCCATCTATCGCGAGCGGTGCCTTCGCGTGCTCGAGGCGGTGGAGGAGGCCGACCGCTCGGTCTCGCATCTGGCGAGCGCACCGCACGGCCGTCTCAAGGTCGCGGCCCCCCTCTCCTTCGGCCTGGGCCAGCTCAGCCCGCTGATTCCGCTCTTCCTCGACCGCCACCCCGAGATCGAGGTCGAGCTGGTGCTGGACGACCGGCGGGTCGACCTGGTCGCCGAGGGCTACGACGTGGCGATCCGCATCGGCCGGCTCGACGACAGCAGCCTGATCGCCCGCCGCCTCGCGGCCTCGCCGCTCCGATGCGTCGCCGCACCCGCCTATCTCGCGGCCCGGCCCGAGCCGACCCATCCGGCGGAACTGGCGGGACTGGACTGCTTGCGCTACAGCTATGGCCGCAGTCCGAACGAGTGGTCGTTCGAGCGCGGGGGGGAGGTCGTGCGGGTGCGGGTGGACGGGCGTCTGGTCGCCAACAATGGCGAGGTGCTGCGCGATGCGGCGGAGGCGGGCCGGGGGGTCGCCTATCTGCCGCTCTTCCTGCTCGGTGAGCGACTGGAGGAGGGCCGCCTCGTGACGCTCTTCGACGACTGGTCGACCCTCGAGGTCGTGGTCCACGCGGTCTTTCCCGAAACCCGCCACCTTCCGCCCAAGCTTCGCGCCTTCCTCGATTTCCTGGGCCCGGCGCTCGGCCGGCGTGCACCCTGGCAGGTGGCCGAAGGAGCACGCGCATGAGCGCCGACGGCCTCGACGTCGCCGTCGTCGGTGCCGGCATCGTCGGGGTCTCCTGCGCGCTCTTCCTGCAGGCCGACGGCCACCGGGTGACGCTGATCGACCGCGCCGCACCGGGCGAGGGGACCTCCTTCGGCAATGCCGGCGTGCTGAGCGCATCGAGCATCCTGCCGATCGCCACGCCGGGCACGCTCGCCCGTGTGCCCTCGATGCTGCTCGACCGCCACGCACCGCTTCGGCTGCGCTGGACCCACCTGCCGCGCATGGCCAACTGGCTGCGGCACTTCGTCCAGGCCAGCCGGCCCGGCCGCGTGGAGATGCACGCCCACGCCATCCGCGCCCTGGTCGAGCCCGCCGGCCGCGCCCACGACCGGCTGATCCAGCGCTGCGGCGCGGGCGATCTGGTGCGCAGCGGCGGCGCCTTCAAGCTCGCCTGCGACGCGGCCTTCTTCGACCAGACGACGCGGCTCGAGCGCCACTTCCTCGAGCGCTACGACATCCCCCACGCGGTGCTCTCCGGCGACGAGGTGCGCGAGCACGAACCGGCCGTGAGCGACGCGGTGGTGCGCGGCCTGCACCTCGAGGCCAACCGCCGGGTCACCAGCCCCGTCGCCTATACCCGCCGCATGGTCGAAACCTTCCTGGCCGAGGGCGGGTGCGTCCGCCGCGAGGAGGTCTGGGGCCTCGATCTGATGGACGGCACCGGTCTCGTCACCGCCTCCGGCCGCCACCCCTTCGACCGCGTGGTGATCGCCGCCGGCGCCTTCTCGAAGAAGCTCGCCGCCGAGGCCGGCCACCGCGTGCCGCTCGACACCGAGCGCGGCTATCACGTCGAAGTGCCGCTGCCCGCCCATCCCCCGGTCCACGCCATGCAGGCGCTCGAGCACGGCTTCTTCATGGCGCCGCTCGAACACGGCTTGCGCATCACCAGCGGCGTCGAGCTGGCCGGCCTGCGCGCCGCCCCGGACTACAGCATCGCCGAACGGCTGGTGCCGCTGGCCGGGCGCTACGTGCGCGGGCTCGAAGACACCGTCCGCAGCCGCTGGCTCGGCTTCAGGCCGTCCCTGCCCGACGGCCTGCCGGTGATCGGCGCCTCGAGGCGGCATCCGCAGATCCTCTTCGCCTTCGGCCACCAGCACATCGGCCTGACGCTGGGGCCGATCACCGGCCGCATCGTCGCCGACCTCGTCGCCGGCCGCGACCCCGGCATCGACCTCGGGCCCTACGCGCCCGACCGCACCTTCCACTGAAGGAGCCCGACCATGCGCCCGGGCCGCGATCCGCCCGATCCGTGTGACGCCGCCGTCGAACCCGCGAGGATCTGCCGGCAAGACGTCGCACGGGACGCGGAAGCGACGGCCCACGCCACTTCCTGAAGGAGCCCGACCATGCGCCTCGGCCGCGAGCTGCTCTATCTCTGCAACGCCGACATCGAATCCCTTGCCATCAGACCGCGCGAGGTGGCCCGAGCCGTCGAGGCGATGTTCCGCGCCAAGGCCGAAGGCCGTGCCACCATGAAGCCCAAGACCGGCCTGCACGCGACGGGCGGCACCGCCTTTCTCGCCGCGGCCGGCGTGCTCGACGATCCGCCCTGCGCCGGCGTCAAATGGGTCGGTGTCGCCGAGAACGACGGCACCGACCTGCCGCACATCGCCGGCACCATCCTGCTCTCCGACGCCGCCACCGGCATGCCGCTCGCGGTGCTCGACGCCGCCTGGATCACCGGCGTGCGCACCGCCGCCATCACCGCCGTCTGCGCGAAGCACATGGCCCGGCCCGAAAGCGCCCGCATCGCCTTCGTCGCCTGCGGCCTGCAGGCGCGCACCCATCTGGCGGCCCTGCGCGACATCTTCCCCCTGACCCGGGTGCGCGCCGCCTCGAGGCGCCTCGCCACCGCCGAGCGCTTCGCCGACCACGCCCGCTCACTCGGCCTCGAAGCCGAAGCCTTCGCCGATCCCGCGGCCGCCATCCGCGACGCCGACATCGTCGTCACCACCACCCCCGTCGTCCCCCGCACCGCACCCTTCCTCGACGCGAACACGCTGGCACCGGGCACCTTCATGGCCTCGGTCGACCTCGGCATCTCCTGGCGACCCCGATCCCTCGAAGCCCTCGACCGCATCGTCACCGACGACACCGCCCAGGCCGGCAGCGAACGCATCGACAACCCCCGAGGCTACGCCGGCGAAATCGCCGACCTCGTCACCGGCAAGCTCCAGGGCCGCCGCACCCCGGAAGAACGCACCGCCCTCATCTTCGCCGGCCTCGGCCTCGCCGACGTCGCCGTAGCCGCCCTCGTCCAAACCCGAGCCCGCCAATCCCAAACCGGCCGCGTGCTGCCGCTTTGAGAGTGGGCTCCTGCAAATTGCGAAGGGCTACGAGGCGGGAAGAACGGACGGGCTTGCGCCGGCTCCGAGGGGATCGACGATGAACATGTCGGGCCGGTCTCCCGGGTTAGCCATCGTCGAGACTGTGAGTTGACTTCATTGATCGTCTACGATTTCGGCAGACCTTTGCAGCTCACTGCAGCTTGGTGTAGACACCTTCAACCCTGCAATCGTTACCATCTATGAACTGAAGTCTCCCGAAGCCAGGAGAGGAAATCGTTAGATATGCTTCCTTGCCGAGCGCAAGATAAATACAGTTCGATGTTCTGATGTACGAATTGCTGCCAAATATCTCATACCAGTTATTATTGTCGCGACTGACTCTCACAGCGTACCGACCCGAAATTTGCTCCGATCGACCGAAAACAGCTTCGACAACGCACTTGTCTTTACTTTCTAGGAAAACAAGCTCACCTCCATAGGTTGCCATGTCGAAGATCGCCTCTTCGGAATAGGCGTAGACGTAGCAGTATCGTGTGTGAATGATGATGTCCTCGCCGTCGATCATGTATATGTTGCTATCCTTACGCGTTAGGTCTACTTTGTACATATCACCCAGAGCAGGAATATTATGAAGAGCCATCAATGAAGCAACGATAGCAAATATTGCTTTTCTCATTTCATGAAACCTTATCTGTTTCCAATTGCCATAGCTGGCAATTCGTTGAAGATCTCGCTGTTCGAGTAGATTGTATATTTTTTTCTATTTTTCACAAGTTTTCTAAATACGCGGGTGTCGATTTGCATACCCCGCGGTATCCGACGGCTTAACGACACGTACGAGTTTCGGGCCCACGAGACTCAGCGTACGAGTTTCGGGTCCACGAGACCCAGGGATCAAGGCGGAGGACGCAATACTTAATTCCATGACCTCGACGTGGGATGTGTTCTCGAAGCGGGAACTCGACCGCACGATCCTGTTGATACGTACGACATTTCGTCTTACGATAGACCATGATCTTCGAGTGGAACGAGGATAAGAGCGCAAGGAATGACGCGGAGCGGGGATTGCCGTTCGAGGACGCGGCACTCGCCTTTCTGGACCCGCGCCGCATCATCCTGCGGGACGAGCGCGAGGATTACGGCGAAGACAGGTTCAATCTCTTCGGACTGATTGAGGGCCGCTTGTTCGTCGTCACCTTCACGATGAGAGGCGAGGTCGTTCGCATCATCAGCGCGAGGAAGGCCAACGGCCGCGAAAGGAGACGCTATGATCAGGAGAATGAAGCTTGATCCGGACCGCCCGCCGCGCTTGAGCGAGGGCGCGAAGCAGCACTATGACGCGACGCCGGACGAGGCCATCGACTATAGCCGGACGCCCGATCTCTCGGGGATGGATTGGGCCGCGTTGAAGGTCGAAACGCCCAGAGCGAAGCCGACCGTCACCATGCGGCTCGATGCCGAAGTGATCGAGCACTTCAAGGCCGAGGATCCCAAGGGCTACACGGCCCGTATGGCAGCGGTGCTGCGCGCCTACGTGGCGGCCCGCTCCTCCCGATAGGCTTCCGAAGACACGACGGAGCCGAAATCGGGGGAGCCGAAA
>JAGREO010000363.1:0-4768 GCA_020446525.1 Geminicoccaceae bacterium
GGATGGCGTCGAGGATGGCGCAGCCCGCGACGACGAGATCGGCGCGGCCCGTGCCGATGCAGGGATGCGCAGCACGGTCGGCCAGCGGCAAGGCGCGCAACCGGCGGGCGACGTGGCGGACCGCGGCGAACGGCATGTGGACGCCGTCGACCTGCGCCCGGTCGTAGCGCGGCAGGTCGAGATGGACGGCCGCGAGCGTCGTGACGGTGCCGGAGGTGCCGAGCATCTGGGTGCGCTCACCGTTCAACGCCGGCGGCGCACCGCTCTCGCTGCACGAACGGGCCAGCCGCGTGCGCACGCGATCGACCATGCCGGCATAGCCCGAAGGCGTGTCGGCCTCGGCGGCGAAGCTCTCGGCCAGGGTGACGACGCCGATCGGCAGCGAGAGCGAGCGGCCGGCGCGGCCGTCCTCGATCGGTGCCGTGCGGTCGAGCCACATCACCTCGGTGCTGCCGCCGCCGATGTCGACCATCAAGAGCGTGTCGGCTTCGGCATCGATCAGCGGCAGGCACCCCAGCAGGGCGAGACGGGCCTCCTCGTCGGGACCGAGTACCTCGAGCACGATGCCGGTGACGCGCCGGACCCGCTCGATGAAGTCCGCGCCGTTGGCCGCTCGCCTGCAGGCTTCGGTGGCGACGCAGCGCGCCATGATGACGTCGTTGCGCAGCATGATCCGCCGGCACACCTTGAGTGCGGCGAGCGTGCGCGACATCGCCGCTTCCGACAGCCGGTCGTTCGCCGCCAGTCCTTCGCCGAGCCGGGTGATGCGCGAGAAGCTGTCGACCACGACGAAGCCACGGGTGCGGGGCTCGGCCACCAGAAGGCGACAATTGTTCGTGCCGAGGTCGAGGGCGGCGTAGCGCGGTTCACCCTTGTGTCGAAGTCCCACCGTCGTTCACGATCCAGATACGAAGGGGCCGACGCCGACCGGAAGTTCCCGTCCCGGAAACACGGACGTTCGTCGACCCTGCTGCGCTTCCATCCCCGGCGGGGCCAGTCTAGCCGCCGGACCATCGCGCGCAAGTCGCCATGTCCCGGCTCGTCCCGGCAAAGTGCGTGTGCCTCGGGCGCGGACGTCCTATGAAGTGCGGGCCGGGCCGCCGATCGGGACCCGCGGGCGATGGATGGGACGGATGATGACGGGAGAAGCGGAGAGCGAGCGTGCGGCCGGGGGTATCCTCTCGATCCAGTCGCAGGTCGCCTACGGCCACGTGGGCAACAGCGCCGCCGTCTTCCCGCTGCAGCGGCTGGGTTTCGAGGTCTGGCCCGTACCGACCGTCCTGTTCAGCAACCACACCGGCTACGGCGCCTGGCGCGGCCACGTCCTGAGCGCGGCCCAGGTGCGCGACATCCTGCTCGGTGTCGCCGAGCGGGGAGTGCTGACTCGGTGCGGGGCGGTGGTCAGCGGCTATCTCGGCGACGTGGCGCTCGGCCGCGTGGTGCTCGATGCGGTGCGCGAGGTGCGCGCGCTCCGTCCCGACATGCTCTGGGTGTGCGATCCGGTGATGGGCGACGTCGATCTCGGCTTCTTCGTCGAGCCCGACATCCCGGCCTTCTTCAGGGACGAGGCGCTGGAGCAGGCCGACGTGCTCACGCCCAATCTCTTCGAGCTCGGTGTGCTCACCGATCGGTCGATCACGACGCTGGCGGAGATGACGGCCGCCGCCGACACGCTGCTCGGGCGTGGGGCGAAGATGGTCGCGGTGACCAGCATCGTGCTGGACGAGGCCGACCGTCGCCTCGCCGTGGCGCTGCTGACCCGCGAGGAACGCTGGATCGTCCACACGCCGCGGCTCGATCTGCGGGCCACCGGCACCGGCGACGCCTTCACCGCCCTCCTGCTCGGCCACTGGCTGCGCACGCGTGACTGCCGGCGGACGCTGGAAGCCGCGACATCGGCGATGTTCGCGCTGGTCGAGGCGACGATGAAGGCGGGCGCGACCGAGCTGGCGCTGATCGAAGCCCAGGACGCCTTCGCCCGGCCGCGACCGCGATTTCGGGCGGCACCCCTTTGACGTTCAGCGGCGCTGCTGCGCCCGGCGCCATGCCGCGCCGACGTCACGTGCCCGCGCGAGGATGGCCTCACGATCCGGCAATCGGACGCCCCATGCCCGCAGACCCGCCGGATCGACGAGGAAGGAGTCGCGCACGCGATCGTCGGTGACCACCAGCCGGCCCGCGCCGAAACCTTCGATCAGGGCCGCCGCGAAATCGCCCGTCGCCAGCGGCACGCCCGAGCCCAGCGTTACGCGACCGCCCGGTGCGCGGGCGGCGACGGTGAGGATGGCGGCGGCCGCGGCGTCGACCGGAAGGAAGTCGCGGATCGTGGCAGGACTCATGTCGAAGCGGATTTCGCCGCGGTTTGCCAGACCGTCGAGCATGGCGCCCATGAAACTCGCTCGGCCGGGCTCGCAGCCGAAGATGTTGGAGAGCCTGAGAAGGATCGCCCCGGGTCCGACGAGGCCGCCGAGCACCGCCTCGATCGCGGCCTTCTGCCGGCCGTAGAGGTCGCAGGGAGCCACGGGCGTGGCGGCGTCGATCGGGGCGCTCACGAGACCGTGCACCTTGCGGCTCGAGAGCATGACGTGGCGGATGCCGCGCGCCGCCGCGAGCCGGGCGAGGCGGGTCTCGACGTCCTCTTCCAGCCGCCATCGGTCGCTGCCCAGATGCGGATCGCGGCCGGCGTGGATCAGCACCGCCATGCCGTCGAGGAGACCCGGATGCTCCAGCAGCGCACGATGATCGGCATGCCGCGCATCCGGGGCGGCACGGCGGAGCGCCCGGCCGATGAAGCCGCCCGCGCCGGTGATCAGCATGCGCGCCGTGGCGACGGGCCGCCCGAGGTCGCCTTCCTCGGTCGTGCGCGCTTCAGCCATGCGGGGCCGCGAGATCGACCACCCTGATCCGGCGGTCGCCCACGGCCAGGGCCAGCTCGCCGGCCTTCAGCGCCAGCGCCTTGTCGCCGAAGATGCGCCGCCGCCAGCCCTTGAGGGCCGGCACGTCGGCCGTGTCGTCCTGGGCCAGCGCATCCAGATCCGAAGAGGTGGCGATCAGCCGCTGGGCCACGTCGCTCTCCTCGGCGCAGAGCTTCAGGAGCACCTTGAGCAGGTCGGTCAGTGGGCCGATGCCGCGCGGCGTCGGCTCGACCGGCGGCAGAGCGGGCAGGTCCGCCTCGTCCCGCCGCATCACCTCGTCGACCGCGGCGACGATCGCCGCCGCACTCTCGCGGTCGACATTGACGCGATTGATCGCCTTGAGATCCTCGATCCTGCGCGGCCTGGCCGCTGCCAGCTCCATCAGCAGATCGTCGCGCACCACCCGGTTGCGCGGCAGGTTGCGGCGTTGTGCGGTGGCCTCGCGCCAGGCGGCCAGCGCCTGCACCAGGGCCACGAAGCGCGGCTCGCGCGAGCGGAACTTGAGCCGCTTCCAGGCGTCCTCGGGCTTCATCTCGTAGAGTGCGGGATCGAGGAACGCGTCGAGTTCCTCCTCCACCCAGGACGCCCGGCCCTCGCGCTCGATCCGCTTGGCGAGCTTCTCGAAGATCACCCGAAGATGGGTGACGTCGGCCAGCGCATAGGCGATCTGCTTGTCGCTCAGGGGACGTCGGGCCCAGTCGGTGAAGCGCGCGGTCTTGTCCAGCCGGCCCTTCGTCAGCCGGTTCACCAGCGTCTCGTAGCCGACCTCCTCGCCGAAACCGCAGACCATCGCCGCCACCTGGCTGTCGAAGATCGGCCTCGGCGCCTGCCTGCCGCAGAGATGATAGAAGATCTCCATGTCCTGACGGCAGGCGTGCATCACCTTGAGCACCCGCGTGTCGCGCAGCAGGTCGGCGAGCGGTGCGAGATCGATGCCCGGCGCCAGGGGGTCGATCGCCACCGCTTCGTTCTCGCCGGCAAGTTGCACGAGACACAGTTGCGGCCAGTAGGTGCGGTCGCGCATGAATTCGGTATCGACGGTGACGAACGGCTCCCGCCTCAGGCGCGCGCAAAGGGCTTCGAGCGCCGCATTGTCGGTGATCAGGGTCATGCGGCCGGGGCGTCCGGCCCGGGCGTGGCGGGATGCTTGACACCCGAGGTGCGGCCGTGGCCTAAACCGGCGTCCTTCCCTGAACCGGCGTTTTTCATCGACGGGTCCATCGATCGTCCCTCCTTGCCTTCTCGTGACGGAAAGTTCCATGCACCGCTATCGAACACATCGCTGCGGCGACCTGCGCAAGGACGACGTCGACAAGGTCGCCCGGCTGAGCGGCTGGGTACACCGAAAGCGCGATCACGGCCAGTTGCTGTTCATCGATCTGCGCGATCACACCGGCCTGACACAGATCGTCTTCCAGCCCGAAACGGCGATCTTCGAGGAGGCCGGCGGCCTGCGGCTCGAGAGCGTGATCACCGTGACCGGCCGTGTCGTGGCGCGAAGCCCGGACACCCTCAACCCCGATTTGCCGACCGGCGCCGTCGAGCTGGTGGCCGAGGAAATGAGCCTCGAATCGGCCGCCGAGACGCTGCCGCTCGAGGTCAATGCCGAGCGCGACTATCCCGAGGAAACGCGGCTCCGATACCGCTTCCTCGATCTCAGGCGCGAGAAGATGCAGCGGCAGATTCGCCTGCGCTCGGCGGTCACCGCCAGCATCCGCCGGCGGATGACCGAGAGCGGCTTCACCGAGATCCAGACGCCGATCCTCACCGCGTCGAGCCCCGAGGGTGCGCGCGACTTCCTCGTTCCCTCGCGCCTGCATCCCGGCCGCTTCTACGCCCTGCCGCAGGCGCCG
>JAGREO010000363.1:4903-5049 GCA_020446525.1 Geminicoccaceae bacterium
CACCCAGGACGACGTCTTCGCCGCGGTCGAGCCCGTCATCCACGGCGTGTTCGAGGAATTTTCCGACTGGCCGGTGCCGGGGCCCTTCGTGCGCATTCCCTATCGCGAGGCGGTCGCCCGATACGGCACCGACAAGCCCGATCTGC
>JAGREO010000052.1 GCA_020446525.1 Geminicoccaceae bacterium
CTCGACCTTGCCCACCAGATCGGCGCCGACATCGGCACCCTTGGTGAAGATACCGCCGCCCAGCCGGGCGAAGATCGAGATCAGCGAAGCGCCGAACGAGAGGCCGACCAGGGCCTCGAGGATGGTGCGCTGCTCGGCGCCGAAGATCAGCAGGAGACCATAATAGAGCGCCACACCGAGCAGCCCCAGGGCCACCACCAGCATGCCGGTGACCGCACCCGCCTTGAAGGCGACGTCGAGGCCCCTGGCCAGACCGCTCTCGGCGGCGGCCTGGGCGGTGCGAACGTTCGCCTTCACCGAGACGTTCATGCCGATATAGCCGGCGCAGCCGGAGAGAATGGCGCCGATGAGAAAGCCGACGCCCACGGCGATGCCGAGGAAGAAGGAGAGCAACAGGAAGATGACGAAGCCGACCGCGGCGATGGTCATGTACTGCCGGTTGAGGTAGGCGCCCGCCCCTTCCTGAATGGCGGCGGCGATCTCCTGCATGCGGGGGTTGCCGGCGGGCATCGCCAGCACGGCGTTGCGCGTGACCACGCCGTAGGCCAGACCGCCGCCACCGCAGGCGATCACGACGACGAAGAGAAACCACTCGAGACCCGACACCCACTTCTCCCCATGACACCGGAAACGAGCCGGCCGGCACGGCCGCTCGTGCTTGAAAATCCTCGGGACCGACGACGAAGCTTCGTCCCTCACCCCACACGAGGTGCCGGGCGACGCGTGTTCGCCGCAAACGGAGCCCGGGACCGTTTAGCCGACGCGACCGCCGACTGTCCACGCTCGCGCGGCTGCAGGCGACGCCGCGGGGATGCGTCCAAGCCCGACGCACGGCCCTCGACGCTCGCTCCATCGCCGAAGGGGTCACGACCGATGTCGCAGATGAAGCGGCGAAGCGCGGGCCGGGACACGCCCCGCACATCAGCGAAAAATAAGCTTGAGTGAAGATAGTCCTTGTTAATATTCCTGTGATACCCTACAATTCGCCGCATGACGCACCCGACCGCATGGCCGCCCAATGGCTGCAATGGCTGGGGGGCCCAAGGCATCGACCCCGCCCGCCGCCTCTTCGGCCATTTCGCGGCCCTGCCCGGCCGGCGCGGGCTCTGCTAGGTTGCTTGCGGCGCATTCATCGAAGGGGGCCGGTTTGGACGATCTCGGATACGACGATGCCGACATCCGGCGCATTCTCGAAGAGGTGCGGACCATCGCCATGATCGGCGCTTCGGCCAACGAGATGCGGCCGTCCTACTTCGCCATGCTCTATCTGCAGCGCAAGGGCTATCGCGTCCATCCGGTCAATCCGCGCTATGCCGGCGGCACGATCCTGGGCGAGACGGTGTATGCCGACCTCGCCGATCTGCCGGCGCCGCCCGACATGGTGCAGATCTTCCGCAAGTCCGAGGACGTGCCGCCGATCGTCGAGGCGGCGATCGAGGCCGGTGCCAAGGTGATCTGGATGCAGTTGGGCGTGCGCCACGACGAAGCGGCGGCGAGGGCCGAAGCGGCGGGCCTGAAGGTGGTCATGAACCGCTGCCCGAAGATCGAATATGGCCGGCTCTACGGCGAGATCGGCTGGCTCGGCGTCGACACCCGCGTGCTCACCGCCAAACGCGGGCACCGGATCCAGTCGAAGACCAGGAAGGGCCGGATCGTCTGAGCCTCGCCCCGCTCACCCGTGGCCGAGTGGCACCCGCGGCCGGCTCTCAGCGCGGCACCAGCACGTCGAGCAGCCGCGACCGGCACTCGACCTCCACCGGGGTGGTACCGCGATCCTCGCCGTCGGCCGTCACCGGCGACGGCCTGCTGGTCTCGATCCGAAAGCGCAGACCGGCCATGCGGGTCAGTTCGGGGCCGGTGCCGCGACCGCGCAGGATCGACGGGATCAGCCTGAGGAAACCGATCAGCGTCTGCGCCTTGATGCCGTAGAGATGCAGCAGGCCGTCGTCGATCGTCGCATCGAAGGCGGCCGGGATGCCGCCGCCATGGTAGCGGCCGTTGACCACCGCGATGTGCAGGAAGCGGCCGATGCTCCGGCGGCCGTCGCAGGTGATCCGCGTCCGGCGCATCCGCCGGTGACGCCAGGAGAGCCAGATCACCCTGGGGTAGTTCCAGATGCCCCAGCGCTTTTTTTCCGCACCGCCGTGGCGCAGCGCCACCACGGCGCCGAGGCCGATATTGACGGCATTGAAGAAGGGTCGTCCGTCGAGAAAACCCACGTCGATGCGCCGCGGCCGGCCATGCGCGATCACCGCGACCGCCTCGTCGATCTCGAGCGGGATGTCGAGCGTGCGGGCCAGATCGTTGGCCGTGCCGAGCGGCAGGATGCCGAGCGGCCGGCCGCTCTCGAGCAGCGCCGGTGCCGCCACCGAGATCGAGCCATCGCCGCCGCCGATGACGATGGTGTCGACCTCACCCGCCAGCGTGCGGATCGCCCCGAGCATGTCCTCGACGCTCGTGGTCTTCGGCCGCACGAGCTCGAAACCGCACGCCTCGAGCAGCCGCACGGCCTCGAGTCCGCGCTCATTGTCGCGCGCCTTGTCGTTGATCAGCAGCAGAATGCGCCGGCGCTCGCTCATCGGCTCCTGTCGTCTCCGTCGTGATACGGCGGTGGGACCGGGCGGCGGAGCGACGGCGCGCCGCGCCCCCGCGGTCGATAGCACGCAACGTCGCGGCCTGTCGCAGGTTGCCGCGGAGGGGTGTGCGACCTATGTGAACGCCCCGCGAACATCGCCGCGTGCGACGGGTATTCGCCGGGCGACGGGACGGGGGGCGACGGGACGGGGCGCGACGGACATGGCGAGGCTGGACCTGATCGACAAGCTGGCGGTATTGGCCGACGCCGCCAAATATGACGCGTCCTGCGCCTCGAGCGGCACCACGAGGCGGCATGCGCTGAGCGGCGCCGGTGCGAAGGGCGAGGGACGGCAGGCGCGGATGCCGGGCGCACTCGGCTCGACCGAGGGCTCGGGCATCTGCCACGCCTATGCGCCCGACGGCCGGTGCATCTCGCTGCTCAAGATCCTCTTGACCAACTATTGCATGTTCGACTGCGTCTATTGCATCAACCGCAAGAGCAGCAACGTCCGGCGCGCCCGGTTCACGCCCGGGGAGGTCGTCCGTCTCACCCTCGATTTCTACAAGCGCAACTATATCGAGGGGCTGTTCCTGTCCTCGGGCATCATCCGCTCGCCCGACTACACCATGGAGCAGATCGTCGAGGTGGCGCGCAGCCTGCGGTGCGATCATGATTTCCGCGGCTACATCCATCTCAAGACCATCCCCGAGGCCTCGCCCGATCTGCTCGACCGGGCCGGGCGCTACGCCGATCGCCTGTCGATCAACATCGAACTGCCCTCGACCGCGAGCCTCGCCCGCCTGGCTCCGGAGAAGGACATGGTCGGTATCCGCCGTGCGATGGGCGGGCTTCGCGCCAGGATCGACGAACGACGCGGCGAACGGCGCTCGCGCGCGAAGCCGCCGGCCTTCGCGCCGGCCGGCCAGAGCACGCAGATGATCGTCGGTGCGGACGGCGAACCGGACACGACCATCCTGCGGCTGAGCGACGATCTCTATTCCGGCTACCGGCTGCGACGGGTCTACTATTCCGCCTTCAGCCCGATTCCCGACGCCGACACCCGGCTGCCGCCGCGACCGCCGCCGCTGGTGCGCGAGCATCGGCTCTATCAGGCGGACTGGCTCTTGCGCTTCTACGGCTTCGACATCGACGAGGTGGCGGCGGCGACCACCGCCGGCATGCTCGATCTCGAGGCGGACCCCAAGCAGGTCTGGGCCCTGCGCCACCGGCACCATTTCCCGGTCGATCTCAATCGCGGCCCGCGCGAGATGCTGTTGCGGGTGCCGGGGCTGGGCGTGAAGACCGTCGACCGGGTGGTGCGCGCGCGGCGCTGGCGGCGCCTGAGGCTCGCCGATCTGGCGCGTCTGACCCGTGGTGCCCAGCGGGCCATGCCGTTCATCGAGACGGACGACTGGCACCCGGGCAACGCGCTCGACGGCCTCGGGCTCACCCGGCCGGTGCGGCAGCTCGACCTGTTCGAGGCCGCATGAGATCGGTGCGCCTCGCCCATCCGGCCGACTTCGACGGCTGGCGCGACGCGGCGCGGGCTCTCGACGCGGCCGAGGTGCCGCCCGAAGAGGTGGTCTGGCGGGTCGGCGACGAGGCGGCCGATCTCTTCGCCGGCGAGGCGCCGCCCGGGGCCCGTCCGCAAGGCGGCGAGAGGCGCGTGCCCAGGCGTTTCGTCGAGCTGGCGCGCCTGCTCGTCTGCCATCGCGACGAGGAGCGGTTCGCGCGCGCCTACGGGCTCTTGCGCCGCCTGCGCGACGAGCCGCATCTGCTGGCGGTCGCCAGCGACCCCGACGTCGCCCGGGCGGCGCAGATGGAGCGCGAGGTGCGCCGGGCGATGCACAAGATGAAGGCCTTCGTGCGCTTCCGGCAGGTGACGCCGATGCCCGGCGACGAGGCCGAGACGTTCGTCGCCTGGTTCGAGCCGGAGCATCACATCGTCGACGAGGTGGCGCCCTTCTTCGCGCGGCGCTTCGCCTCGATGCGCTGGTCGATCCTCACACCGCTGCGCTCGGCCCACTGGGACGGCCGGACCCTGAGCATCGCCGGCGGCGCCGGGCGTGACGACGCGCCCGCCGACGACCGCCTCGAGGAGGTCTGGCGCACCTATTTTTCCGCCATCTTCAACCCGGCCCGGCTCAAGGTCCGGGCGATGCGGTCGGAGATGCCCAGGAAATACTGGCACAACCTGCCCGAGGCGCGGGCCATCGGACCCCTGATACGAAGCGCCTCCGACCGCACGCAGCGGATGATCCCCGATCCTTCGACGCGGAACGAGCCGGAGAGAGAGCCGCGGAACGAGGAGACGGCGATGGAGGAACGTGCCTCGCTGGAGGGGCTGCAGGAGTGCCGCCGCTGCCCGCTCTATCGCGACGCCACGCAGGCGGTGGGCGGCGAGGGGCCGGGGCAGGCGCGGATCATGATGGTCGGTGAGCAGCCGGGGGACCAGGAGGATCTGGCCGGCCGTCCCTTCGTCGGCCCGGCCGGCCGGCTGCTCGACCGCGCCCTGATCGACGCGGGGGTCGCGCGCGAGAGCGTCTACGTCACCAACGCCGTCAAGCACTTCAAGTTCTTCGTCCGCGGCAAGCGGCGCATCCATCAGAAGCCCGACCATTCCGAGATCGAGCAGTGCCGCTGGTGGCTCGACATCGAGCGTGAGCTGATCCGCCCGGAGCTGATCGTGGCCCTGGGTGCGAGTGCCGCCTTCAGCCTGATGCGCCGGACGGTGACGATCAAATCCGTGCGCGGCCACATCATGGACGGGCCGGACGGCGCCTCGCTGCTGGTGACGGTGCATCCCTCCTACCTGCTCCGCCTGCCCGACGAAGCGGCCAAAGCGAGCGAATATCGGCGCTTCGTCGACGATCTGCGCCTGGCCGCCTGAGATGGCGGCGAAGCCCGTGCGCAACCTCGTGCTGGTGCTGGGCGATCAGCTCGACCCGGGATCGGCGGCGTTCGACGGCTTCGATCGCGAAAGCGACCGGGTCGCGATGTTCGAGGTGCGCGAAGAAGCGACCTACATCCGCCAGCACAAGCGCCGCCTCGTCCTCTTCTTCGCCGCCATGCGCCATTGCCGGGACGCCCTCGTCTCGATGGGCCGCGACGTGGACTATGTGACGCTCGACGATCCCGCCAATACCGGCTCGTTCGAGGGCGAGCTCCAACGTTGCGTCGGGCGCACCGGGGCCGGGCGGGTGATCGTGCTGCAGCCGGGCGACTGGCGGGTGCGGGAGGTGCTCCTGCGGGTCACCCGCGCGCTCGATCGGCCGCTGGAGATTCGCGAGGACCGATCCTTCTATTCGACGCCGCAGCAGTTCGCCGAGTTCGCCCAAGGCCGCAGGAAGCTGGTCATGGAGATGTTCTATCGCGGCATGCGGCGGCGTCACGACATCCTGATGGAGGGCGAAGCACCGCGCGGCGGCGACTGGAACTACGACGTGCAGAACCGCCGCAGCTTCGGCCGGCGGGGGCCGCCGCCGGTGCCGGAGCCCGTGGCCTTCGCGCCCGACGAGACGGTACGCGACGTCATCGTCATGGTCGAGCGGCTGTTCGGCGATCATCCGGGCAGCACGGCCGGTTTCGATCTGCCGGTCACACGGGCGCAGGCGCGGCGCGCGCTCGAGGATTTCGTGACGCACCGGCTGCCGCTCTTCGGCCATTACCAGGACGCGATCGCCCGCGGCCACGCCTGGCTCTGGCACAGCCGGCTGTCGGCGGCGCTCAACCTCCATCTGCTCGATCCGCGCACGGCGGTCGAGGCGGCGATCGAGGCGCTCGACGCGGGCCGGGCACCGCTCGCCGCGGTCGAGGGCTTCGTGCGGCAGATCCTGGGCTGGCGCGAATATGTGCGGGGCATCTACTGGACGCACATGCCGGACTATGCCCGCCTCGACGCGCTCGGCGCCGACCGGGAGGTGCCGCGCTGCATGTGGGACGGCCGCACCGAGATGGCCTGCGTGCGGGAGACGGTGGGCCGGCTGCAGGCGGTAGCCTACGTCCATCACATCGAGCGGCTGATGGTGCTGGGTCTCTGGATGATGCTCTGCGGCGCACGACCCTATGCCGTGCACCAGTGGCACATGGCGATGTACGCCGATGCGATCGACTGGGTGTCGCTGCCCAACGTGCTCGGCATGAGCCAGTATGGCGACGGCGGCATCATGGGCTCGAAGCCCTACGTCGCCTCGGGAAACTACATTCACCGCATGAGCGATCATTGCCGCCACTGCCGCTTCGATCCGAGGCTGGCGCTCGGCGACGAGGCCTGTCCCTTCACCACGCTCTACTGGGACTTTC
>JAGREO010000364.1 GCA_020446525.1 Geminicoccaceae bacterium
GAGCCGGTTCCAGCTCTCCTCGCGCTTGGCCTTGTCGCGGCTGAGCACCGCTTCGCCGGTCTTGTTCTCGAACCGCTCGACATAGACCTCGACGGTGTCGCCGACCTTGATCTCGGGGGCGCCGCCGCCCTGCGGGGCGAACTCCTTGAGCGCCACGCGGCCCTCGGATTTGAGGCCGACGTCGATGACCGCCTCCTCGCTGTCGATCTCCATCACCCGGCCCTTGACCACGGTGCCTTCGATCTTGCCGCCGGCGCCACCGAAGCTCTCGTCGAGCATGGCGGTGAAATCGTCGAGCATGGCCTGGTTCGGATGGGTCTCGGCCGCGGCCGTCATCTGCGTCATGAATGCTCCAGAAAAGGGCGTCCGTCCCGCGGCAACGCCGCCGGCCGGGGCTAGGGTTGCTGTCCGGTGATGGTCGAACCGGTCTCCCGGACCCGTTCGCGTTCGATCTCGGCCACGACCGCCGCCAGTGCGGCTTTCACGTCCATCGCCGACGTGTCGACGACGATCGCACCTTCCGCAACGGCCATCGGCGCGATCGCCCTGCTCTCGTCACGGCGGTCGCGCTCGGCCAATTCGTCCATAACCTGCGCGAAGATAGGCGCTTCACCGCGCCGGCGCAACTCCTCGAAGCGGCGCCGGGCACGTTCCTCGAGGCCGGCGGTGACGAAGAACTTGAAGGGGGTCTCGGGCAGGACCACGCTGCCGATGTCGCGGCCGGCGACGACGCTGCCGCGGCCCTGGGCCGCCAGCCGGCGCTGCACCGGCAGCAGGGCGGCGCGCAGCCGCGGGATCGCCGCGACCATCGAGGCGCCGTTGCCGATGCCCTCGCCGCGCAGGTGCGGGCTCTCCAGGTCCGCCGTGGTGATCGCCCCGGCGGCGGCGACCGCGGCGTCCGGATCGTCGCACCGGTAGCCGGCATCGACGAGCCGGCGGGCGACGGCGCGATAGAGCAGCCCGGTATCGAGGAAGGCCAGGCCGTAGCGGGCGGCGAGAAGACGCGCGAGCGTGCTCTTGCCCGAGCCGGCCGGCCCGTCGATGGCGACGATCATGGGTTTCGGCATCGACATCGGAGGGACGGTCATGCGTCGCCGGCGATCGTCGCGCCGAGGCCGTTCATCACGTCGACGAAGGCGGGAAAGCTGGTGCGGATGGCCTCGGCACCGCCGACCCGCACCGGCGCGTCGCCGAGCCCGCCCAGCACGAGAAAGCTCATGGCGATGCGGTGGTCGAGATGGGCGTCGACGGTGGCGGCGACCGTCCGGCGGCCGCCCTCGACGATCAGATCGTCGCCGTCGATGGCGACGGTGACGCCGCATGCCGCGAGCCCCTCGGCCATCAGTTGCAGCCGATCGCTCTCCTTGACCCTGAGCTCGCCCAGGCCGCGCATGCGTGTCGTGCCGCGCGCGAAGGCCGCCGCCACGGCGAGCACGGGATATTCGTCGATCATCGAAGGCGCGCGTCCGGCCGGCACGTCGGCGCCCTGCAGCGGGGCGGCACGGACATGGATGTCGGCCACCGGCTCGCCGGCGACCTCCCTCTCGTGCCGGACCTCGATGCGCGCGCCCATCTCCAGCAGCGTGGTCAGGAGACCGCTGCGCAACGGATTGACGCTGATGCCCTCGACCACGACCTCCGGGTCGGCGCGAAGCGCGGCCGCGACCAAAACGAAAGCGGCGGACGAGGGATCCCCGGCCACGGTGAAGCGCCGGGCGCGAAGCTCCGGCTGGCCCTCGAGCGTCACCCGCACGCGGCCGTCGGACAGCGTCTGCGACGTGAGCTCGGCCCCCATGTCGCGCAGCATGCGCTCGGTGTGATCGCGCGAGGCGAGCGGCTCGGTTACCACGGTGCGGCCCGCCGCGTGCAGCCCGGCCAGCAGGATGGCCGATTTGACCTGCGCGGACGCCACCGGAGAGATGTGTTCCAGGGCCAGGAGATCGTCCCGGCCGCGGACCGCGAGCGGCAGACGATCGCCCGAGCGCGCGGTGAAGGCCGCCCCCATGGCGGCGAGCGGCTCGATCACCCGGCGCATCGGCCGCGAGCGCAAGGAGGCGTCGCCGGTGACGAAGCTTGCGAAGCCGTGGCCGGCGAGAATGCCCAGCAGCAGGCGCGCACCGGTGCCGGCATTGCCCATGTCGAGCACCTGGGCGGGCTCGGCCAGACCGCCGACGCCGCGGCCGTGGACACTCCAGACGCCCGAGGCGTCGCGTTCGACCGCACAGCCCAGCGCACGCATGGCGCTCGCGGTCGCCAGCACGTCCTCGCCCTCGAGCAGGCCCTCGATGCGGCTCTCGCCCGCGGCGAGACCGGCGAACATGAGGCATCGGTGGGAAATGGACTTGTCGCCCGGCATGGCCACGCGACCGGCGAGCGCCCCGTGCGGACGACCGATGAGCAACATGCAGAAATTCAACCGTGGTGTTAATGATCGATTTCGACGATGACCCGAAAAGCAATCGTCCGCCGGATCGGGATTAGCTTTTGACAGCACTTGGCGATCATGGCAATTGCCCATTCCGCTGATTTCCCGGCCCCGCGCGACCGCCGGAACCCGTCTGTTCGGAGACCGTCTTGCCCAAACCCGAATGGGGCACCAAACGCGCCTGCCCGAGCTGTGGCGCCCGCTTCTACGACCTCGGCCGGAGCACGCTGGTGTGCCCGTCCTGCGGCTCGCCCGTCGACCTGGAGCAGGTGACGAGGGCGCGGCGTGCACGCCCGACGGCGCGCGCCGCGGCGGAGGAGGACGAGGTCGAGGCGAAGAAGAAGCCGACGGAAGCCGGCGAGGAGGTCGGTGACGAGGATGCCGACGAGGCGGAGGACGAGATCGACGACGACGAGGTCGATCTGGGCGACGACGAGGACGACGACGAGGACGAGACGCCTGCGAAGAAGAAACCCTCGCCCAAGGACGCCGTCATCGACGAGGACGACGACGAGGAAGAGGACGAATCGCCGATCGAGGATGCCTCGGAGCTGGGCGACGACGACGTCGTGGTCGAGACCGACCTGGACGACGACGAGTCCACCTGATCGCCCGGGCGAACCCGCGGTCCGGGGGCTCTTTTCGCTTGCGCCCCGCCCGCCTTTTGCCTATCTCACGGCGCCACGGGGCCGTAGCTCAGCTGGGAGAGCGCCTGAATGGCATTCAGGAGGTCGGCAGTTCGATCCTGCTCGGCTCCACCAGTTCAGGCCGGGGCCTCGTCGCCCCCACCCGCCGCTTCCTCTTCTCACCGCCGATAGCGCCCCGACCGACAATTCGGGGTGATCACCGCCCGGATCGACTGGCGGCGTCGTTCATGGCGTCCTCCCACACCAGCCGGCAGCGGCCCATGCCGAAGGCGGTGTGGCTGCCGAGATGCAGGACCGGCGCCAGCACGAGCAGCGGCGCCCAGGCCGCGAGCGGGCCGAAGAGGCGGATCGGACCGACATAGCCCGCCATGACCAGAAGCCTCTCCGGCTGCACTCGCGAGTGCCGGTCCCAGGCGATCGGCTCGAGCGCATCGAGATCGACCGCCAGCGCCCGCCACGCGGCCGACAGCGCCTCTTCGTCGACCGAGAGCGCGATGCCGTGCCATGCGGCGACGCCTCGGGCCCGGGCGATCAGGCTGCCGGCGACGATCGAGGGGTCGGTGGCGAACGCCTCGCCCCGGGCGAGCGCGGTCGGGCTCGTGAGGTGCAAGGTAACGGCAGACGGCCCCTCGGGCGGCACTTCGGGGACGGGCACGACCCGATCGCGGGCGACGATCTCGACCGGGGCCCGGCTCCGGGCGGTCGCGGTGAGCGCGATGCCCTCTTCGAGCGCCGCCCGCAGCGCCGCCTCGGCCTCGACCTGCCAGAAACACGCCTGACCGAAGAGCCGCAGCACGACGGTGAACCGTCCGCGCCCGGGCAGCACCGCCAGAACGTACGGACGGGTGCGCGCCTGCGGCCAGCCCGGGCCGCCGCCGACCTCGCCGAACAGCAGTTCGAAGCCGCTCGGCAGGCCGAACAGGGCGCGCCGCCGCGCCCATGCCGGAGGCGGGTCCGCGTGCATCCGCGCCAGCGCCCGGCCGAGGCCGCCGCGGATGCGCCCGGCAAGCGACGGACCGTCGTCGAAGCTCCGCGGCCGCAGGCACTCCATGCGTATGTCGACCGCCTGCAGATGATGCCGGAACCGGGCCGCCGCCAGCCGCTGATCGGCGGGGCCCGGAAAGGCCGCGGCGTCCTTCACCGGATTTTCGGCCACCGGGCGCACACCTTCACAACAGATAGAAATCCTGCTCTTCGGGCAGTGGCAGCGGGCCGTAGGCGCGACTGCGTGCCAGCCCGTCGGCGGTGATCGCATAGACCCTCAGGCTGTCGCCCGGATGCAGCTCGATGGCGGCCCGCCGGGCCAGCCGCTCGGCACCGGAAGCCGGAAGCCGCGCCTCGAAGACGCTCTTTTGTACCCGCACGCAATGCTTCTCCAGCAACTCGGCGACCTTGCGCCGCGGCCGGTCGCGGGCGATGTCGTAGCAGAAGACGAAGAGCGGCTCGGCCACGTCTCAATAACCCATCTCATAGGCACGATAGGGCTCGACACCCTCGACGTGGCGGACGAGCGCCACCAGTTGCTCGTCGATCAGCCGCCGCCAGCTCAGCTCGAGGCCGCTGCGCGGGCTCTTCACCGCCCGGTCCATCCACGCCTCGTAGCCGCGGACCAGCGCCTTGACGCCCGGGCTCCAGAGCCGCGTGCCGCCGTCGCCGCGATGGAACATGCCGTCCACGAGCATGCGGTTGTTGAAGAGATAGACCGCCAGTCCCTCGACCAGCGGTGCCCTGAACTCCTCGACCAGATCGAGCGCCAGCGCCGGCCGGCCGTCCTGCGTCGCGTGCAGCGCCCCGAAGCCCGGATGCAGGCCCTGCCGCAGCGCCATGGCGGCGATGTCCCGGGTGAGCAGCGTCGCCAGATATGAGAGTGCGAGATTGACCGGATCGGGCGGCGGCCGCCGCACGCGGGTCACGAGCCGCCAGCCATGCTCGAGACAGAGCCCGAGCGCCGGCCAGTAGAGGGCGGCCGC
>JAGREO010000053.1 GCA_020446525.1 Geminicoccaceae bacterium
TGCGAAATCGCCGCTGCCCGATGTCGAGGCCCTGGGTGCGGGCTCGGATTTCCGGCCGTTCATGGCGCAGGGCGTGCCGGATGACGTGCGCAACCGGGCGCTGCGCAAGCTCTGGCGCTCCAACCCGCTCTATGCGCGCATCGACATGCTTGACGACTATTGCGAGGATTACACCGACGCCCGATGCGCCGTTCCGGGCGTCGCCAGCCTCTATCGCGTCGGCCGGGGTTTCGCCGAGGAGATGGTTCGGGCGGACGAGGAGGGCGCGCCGCGCGACGAAGCATCGAGCGAGAATGAGACGAGTGAAGATCCGTCGGGTGACGAGGAGCCGCGGAAAGAAAGCACAAAAACGACAAGAGATGCATGAACTCATGATCGGCTTGATCTGCAGTTGTTTTGCGTTAGGATTCGAGTGGATGTGCGGTGCGCCTCCTCGGGCGTGACCGCTCGACGGGAGTGGTGATGAGCGCTGAGAACGCCACGGGTCTGGCGCCGGAGGATCGGGCGCGAGCGCAGGCTTACGAGCTCCTCGCACGGTTGCTCGCGGCGCCGCCGGATGCCGACCTGCTGAAGATGCTCGCCATGCTCGAGGGCGGCGAGACACCGATCGGTGCGGCCCTGGCGGAGCTGGCGGCACGCGCGGCGGAGACCGACGCGCAGGCGGCGCGCGACGAATATGAGGCGCTCTTCATCGGCGTCGGCCGGGGCGAGCTGGTGCCGCACGGGTCCTACTACATCACCGGCTTTCTGAACGAAAAACCGCTGGCGCGGTTGCGCGCCGATCTGCGCGGCATGGGCGTCGGCCGGACGGACGGCAACAAGGTGCCCGAGGATCACATCGCCTCGCTCCTCGAGGTCATGGCAGGGCTGATCGAGGGCGGGTTCGGCGAAGCGCGCGACGGTGCCGGCGCGCAGCAGGCGGCCCATGCGTTCTTCCATGCGCACATAGCATTATGGGCCGGGCGGTTCTTCGCCGATCTGGAGAAGGCGAACGCGGCCCGGCTCTACGTGCCGGTCGGCACGCTCGGCCGCCATTTCGTCACCATCGAGGAAGCCGCGTTCGAGATCGCCGCGTGAGCGCGGCAGGCAGGAGGAACGGACGATGAAGCAGGACGACCGCAACAAAGCGAAGGCGCGCCGGAATTTCCTCAAGCTGGCGGGGGTCGCGGGCGTGGCCGGCGGGGCGGCGATGACGGGCGCCGCCGCGAAGGCCGACGGCCCCCGAGCGGAGCCCGCGACCCAGTGCAAGGGCTATCGCATGACCGAGCACGTCCGCAAATCGTACGAGACCGCGCGGTTCTGAGAACCGCCTCGTCGGGCGCAGGAGCGATCAGGGAGCATTGGTGATGCTGAAAAAGAAAACCCGCGGTGCGGCAGGCTCGAGCGCACTCGCCGCGCTTCACGGCAGCCAGGGTGGTACCGTCGACCGGCGCGCGTTCCTGCGCAATTCCGGATTGACCGCAGGCGGCCTCGCCGCCGCGGGCGCCCTCACCGCGGGCACCATGCGCAAGGTCGAAGCGCAGACGGCGGCCAAGGCCGCGGGCGACGTCGTCGTCAAGAAGTCGGTCTGCACCCACTGCTCGGTCGGCTGCACGGTCATGGCCGAGGTGCAGGACGGCGTGTGGATCGGCCAGGAGCCGGGCTTCGACAGCCCGTTCAATCTGGGCTCGCACTGCGCCAAGGGCGCCTCGGTGCGCGAGCACGCGCACGGCGAACGGCGGCTGAAATATCCGATGAAGCTGGTCGGCGGCAAATGGCAGCGCATCGACTGGGCCACCGCCATCGACGAGATCGGCGACAGGATGGAGCAGATCCGTCAGGAGAGCGGCCCGGATTCGGTCTACTGGCTGGGCTCGGCCAAGCACTCCAACGAGCAGGCCTATCTGATTCGCAAGTTCGCCGCCTTCTGGGGCTCCAACAACATCGATCATCAGGCGCGTATCTGTCATTCGACGACGGTCGCGGGTGTCGCCAACACCTGGGGCTACGGCGCGATGACCAATTCCTACAACGACATCCATAATTCCAAGGCGATCTTCCTCATAGGCGGCAACCCGGCCGAGGCGCATCCCGTCTCGCTGCTGCATCTGCTCAAGGCCAAGGAGGAGAACAATGCGCCCCTGATCGTCTGCGACCCGCGCTTCACCCGCACCGCGGCGCACGCCGACGAATATGTGCGCTTTCGCCCGGGCACCGACGTGGCGCTGGTCTGGGGCATTCTCTGGCATATCTTCGAGAACGGCTGGGAGGACAAGGAGTTCATCCGCCAGCGGGTCTGGGGCATGGACCAGGTGCGCGCCGAGGTGAAGCGCTGGACGCCCGAGGAGGTCGAGCGGGTGACCGGTGTGCCGGGCTCGCAGATGAAGCGGGTGGCGATGCTGCTGGCCAACAACCGGCCCGGCACGGTCATCTGGTGCATGGGCGGCACCCAGCACACGACCGGCAACAACAACACGCGCGCCTACTGCGTGCTGCAACTGGCGCTGGGCAATATGGGTGTGGCCGGCGGCGGCACGAACATCTTCCGCGGCCACGACAATGTCCAGGGTGCGACCGACTTCGGCGTCGTGATGGACAGTCTTCCGGGCTATTACGGCCTGGCGGAAGGCTCGTGGAAGCACTGGGCGCGCGTCTGGGACGTCGCTTACGACGATCTGCTGGCGCGCTTCGCCAGCAAGGACATCATGGAACTGCCGGGCATTCCGGTTTCGCGCTGGTTCGACGGTGTCCTCGAGGCCAAGGAGAACATCGACCAGCCCGATCCGATCCGCGGCATGGTCTTCTGGGGGCACGCGCCCAATTCGCAGACCCGCCTGCCGGACATGAAGAAGGCGATGGAGAAGCTCGATCTTCTCGTCGTGATCGACCCCTACCCCACCATGACGGCGGTGATGCAGGACCGCACCGACGACATGTATCTCCTGCCGGCGGCGACCCAGTTCGAGACCTCGGGCTCGGTCACCGCTTCCAACCGCTCGCTGCAATGGCGCGAGAAGGTCGTCGAGCCGCTCTTCGAGTGCAAGACCGACCACGAGATCATGTATCTCTTCGCCAGAAAGTTCGGCTTCGCCGAGCCGATGTTCAAGAACATCGCGCTCGAGGGCGACGAGCCCGTGGTCGAGGACATCACCCGCGAATTCAATCGCGGCATGTGGACCATTGGCTATACCGGCCAGTCGCCGGAGCGGCTGAAGAAGCACATGGAGAACCAGCACACCTTCGACAAGACGACGCTGCGCGCCAATGGCGGCCCGTGCGACGGCGATTATTACGGTCTGCCGTGGCCGGCCTGGGGCAATCCCGAGCTCAACCATCCGGGCACGCCCAACCTCTACGACACCTCGTTGCACGTCATGGACGGCGGCCTCACCTTCCGGGCGCGCTTCGGCGTCGAGAAGGACGGCCAGAACCTGCTGGCCGAGGGAAGCTGGTCGAAGGGCTCGGAGATCAAGGACGGCTATCCCGAGTTCACCATGCAGATGCTCACCGATCTCGGCTGGGACGGTGACCTGACGGAGGACGAGCGCAAGGCGATCGAGGCGGTGGCCGGACCGGAGACCAACTGGAAGACGGATCTCTCGGGCGGCATCCAGCGGGTGGCGCTGAAGCACGGCTGCTCACCCTTCGGCAACGCCAAGGCGCGGGCGGTGGTCTGGACCTTCCCCGATCCGGTGCCGCTGCACAGGGAGCCGCTCTATACGCCCCGGCGTGATCTGGTGGAGGATTATCCCACATGGGAGGATCGCCGTCTGCATCGTCTGCCGGTGCTCTACGCCTCGATCCAGAAGAACGACTTCAGCCAGGATTATCCGATCATCCTCACCTCGGGACGGCTGGTCGAATATGAGGGTGGCGGCGACGAGACCCGCTCGAACCCGTGGCTGGCCGAACTGCAGCAGAACATGTTCGTCGAGATCAACCCCTTCGACGCCAACAGTCTGGGCGTGCGCGACCGGTCGATGGTCTGGGTCGAGGGACCGGAGAAGGGCCGGGTTCTGGTTCAGGCCATGCTCACCGAGCGCGTCGGCCGCGGCGTCGCCTTCATGCCGTTCCATTTCGGTGGCTGGTTCCAGGGCGAGGATCGCCGCGGCAAGTATCCGGAGGGGGCCGATCCTTATGTATTGGGCGAAGCGTCGAACACCGCGCAGACCTACGGCTACGATTCGGTGACGCAGATGCAGGAAACCAAGACCACGCTCTGCAAGATTTCGGCGGCCTGAGGGAGGATCGAACATGGCACGCATGAAGTTTCTCTGCGACGCCGAGCGCTGCATCGAGTGCAATGCCTGTGTCACCGCCTGCAAGAACGAGCACGAGGTGCCATGGGGCGTGAACCGCCGGCGGGTGGTGACGCTCAACGACGGCCAGCCGGGCGAGCGCTCGATCTCGGTCGCCTGCATGCACTGCTCGGACGCGCCCTGCATGGCCGTTTGCCCGGTCGACTGCTTCTATCAGACCGAGGAAGGAGTGGTTCTGCACTCCAAGGATCTGTGCATCGGCTGCGGCTATTGCTTCTACGCCTGCCCCTTCGGCGCGCCGCAATATCCGCAGGCCGGCAATTACGGCAGCCGCGGCAAGATGGACAAGTGCACCTTCTGCGCCGGCGGCCCGGAGGAGGACGGTTCGCAGGCCGAGTTCCAGAAATACGGCCGCAACCGCCTGGCCGAGGGCAAGCTGCCGCTCTGTGCCGAGATGTGCTCGACCAAGGCGCTGCTCGCCGGCGACGGGGACATGGTCTCCGACATCTATCGCGAGCGGGTGGTCGCGCGCGGCTTCGGCTCGGGTGCCTGGGGCTGGGGCACGGCCTACGACATGAAGAGCGGCTCCTGATCGGGCACCTGCCGGTTCCGCCGGCTCTCGTGACGAAGGGCTCGGCCGCGCCGACGGCGGCCCGACCCGTGGTGGCACGGCGATGGTGACGCTTCTGCGCGTCGTTCTGGCGCTCATCCTGATCGGTCTCGTCGTACTGTTCGTCCGCCACGAGGAATGGAGGCAGGCCTTGTGGCCGGCCGACATCGAGCCGATCACCAAGGGCGTCTATACCGGACCACCCGACGCGCCGCTGGACGAAGCGCAGGTGGAGGGCCTGCAGCAGCGTGTGCGGGATCAGACCTATTGAACGGAGGATGGAGATCGATGCAGCGTCATGCTCTGCTCGTCGCGGCACTCGTCCTCCTCCTGACGACGGCCGATGGCGCTTGGGCGCAATCCTCGTCGGTGCGGCCGCCCGAAGGGGCGAGCCAGAGCGCAGCGCCGCCGTCGATCAACATCCTGCCGCAGGACAGCAGCTCGGACATCTGGCGGCAGATCCGTCGCGGCGAGACGGGCGCCAGCGCCATGCCGACGCCGGCCGGCGGTCAGTTGATCCAGTCCGAAGGCGAGAACTGGCGCGAGTTCCGCAACGGCGCCTATTACGATTACGCCGTCCTCTTCCTGCTCGGCACGCTCGCCCTTCTGGCGCTCTTCTTCACGATCCGCGGACGTGTGCGCATCCGCGGTGGCAAGGCCGGCATCGAGATCCGCCGTTTCGCCGCCCTCGAGCGGTTCGTCCACTGGTTCACCGCGATCTGCTTTCTGGTCCTCGCACTCACCGGTCTCAATCTGATCTTCGGCCGTCCGCTTCTTCTGCCCTTGCTCGGCAAGGAGGTCTTCGCGACCTGGAGCATGTGGGGCAAGCTGACCCATAACAGCATCGGCTTCGGCTTCATGATCGGCGTCGTGGCGATGTTCCTGCTCTGGGTCTGGCACAATCTGCCGCATCCCCGCGATCTCGTGTGGCTGGCCAAGGGCGGCGGGATCATCGGCAATGCGCACGTGCCCTCGACCAAGTTCAACACCGGGCAGAAATTGATCTTCTGGGCGGTGATCCTGGGCGGCGCGTCCTTGAGCGTCTCGGGCTTCGCGCTGCTCCGGCCGCCCTACGATCTCGGCCTGTTCGCCGCGACCTTCGGCTGGATCAACGACTTGTTCGGCACGGATCTGCCGACGGTCCTCGACACCACGCAGGAGATGCAGCTCAACCAGATCTGGCACGGGGCGGTCGGGGTCGTCATGACGGCGATCATCTTCGGCCACATCTATATCGGCACCATCGGCATGGAAGGCGCCTTCGCCGCCATGGGCCGCGGCCGTGTCGACCTCAACTGGGCGCGCGAGCATCACGATCTCTGGGTGGAGCGGCTCGAAAAGGAGGGCCGGCTCTCGACGGTTCCCGAAGCCGCGCCCGAGGTCGCCCGAGGCGTACAGGCTCCGGCCGAATAGGCGGCTTCGGCCCGGTGGCGCGCGTGGCCCGACCGGCTTCGATCCTGCTGCTCCTGTCGTGCCTCGTGCTCTGCGCCACACCCGCAGCGGCGGCCGGGCTGCGCCACGGCGGGCCGGTGACGGCGATCGTCGAGACGGGTGATCATCTCTTCACCGGCGGCTTCGACGGTCGCGTGCTCGTCTGGCGGCGCCACGATCTGGTGCCGCTGGCGCAGATATTGCCGCAGATCGGCTCGATCGACCATCTGGTGGCATTGCCGGGACGGGACGCACCCGCGGTGATCGCAACGGGCGACGGGGCAAGAGCACGCCGGATCGCATGGACCGGCGAAACCATGACGATCGAGGAGACGGCGCCGGCGATCGTGGCGGAGGTCGACGGTCGAGCGATCCGTGTCGAGGGCGGACGGCTGGTGTCGGAGGGGACGCCGGATCGGGTGCTGCCGGGGCGTGCCGGTCCATTGCAGCGGGTCACCGTGCATCGGCAGACGGGCAGCGGCGATCGCGTGCTCTGCCTCGTCCGGCGGGAATCGGGTGTCGACGTCCTGCGCTGGAGCGAGGACGGCGCGGTGCTGCTCGGCCATGTGCGCGGCAACGACATCGCCACGCTCGATGCGGCGATGATCGACGACGCACAATTACTCACCGTCGGCAGCGACGGCCGGCTCCGCCTCTGGGCGACGGCCACGGGCGTCGAGCTGGCACAGGTCGAGGTCGGAGCGGCGCCGGTGATCGGTCTCGCGGTCGATCCGACGCGCGGTCTCGCGGTGACGGCGGGTGCCGACGGTACGCTCACGCGCTGGCGGGTGCAGGGCGAGCGGATCGAGCTGGAGGCGGTGCTGGCGCAATATGCCTTCCCGCTGCTCGCGATCCTGCTGGACGCACCGGCCGGGCGGGTCGTCGTCGGTCTGGCCGACGGCGGCCTCGAGGCGGTTCCTCTGGCCGGCAAGGTGACACTGGACGCACCTGCGCGGCCGCCGGTGCTGTTCGCCCATGTCACGGACGAGGACGATCCGGGTGCGCGTCTGTTCAACGCCTGCCGCGCCTGCCACGGCCTGGGTGAGGACGACGAGGGCAAGATGGGGCCGACCTTCGCGGGCCTGTTCGGCCGCAAGGCCGGCAGCGTGCCCGGCTATCCCTATTCGCGGGCGCTCGAGGAGAGCGACGTGATCTGGACGGCCGCCACGCTCTCGGCCCTTTTCGCCCAGGGGCCGGAGAATTATGTTCCGGGGACGACCATGCCCTTGCAGCGGCTTCCGGATCCCGCCGATCGCGCGGCGCTGGTCGCTTATATCGCCCGGGCGATCGAGGAGGAGGCGAAGCGATGAAGGCTTTTCTGCTGGGCCTGGTGGCAGCGGCCGGCATCGCCTATGGTGCCCACTATCTGATGCACAACTATCTCGAGCCGTCGAGCGCCGACCGCTATGCGAGCGACAGCGTGCGGCTCTGAGCGGCTCCGGGCGGCCCGGATCGACCCCGGTCTCCCGGGATCGATCCTCGACGCGCTCATCGCCCGTGTGATGTCCGGAGCAAGGGTCAGGCGGCCTTTTTGATCTCGATCGGCCGTTCCTCGCGTTCGGCCGCTGCCGCCTTGGGCATGACGATGGTCAAGATGCCCTTGTCGAAGCCGGCTTCGACCCGATCGACGTCGACCGCCGCCGGAATGGGGAAGCTCCGGGTGAAGTGGCCGTACCGGCGCTCGACGTGATGGACGTCGTCGTCACGACGCTTGCGCTCGCAGCGCTTCTCGCCACGGACGACGATGGATCCGCCCTCGACCGCGACATGCACGTCCGAGACGTCCATTCCGGGCAGCTCCACGGTGATCTCGACGGCGTTGCCGTTCTCGGTGATGTCACTGCGGAGATCGAACAGGCTGAGGCCGTCGAACAGGGCCGCCGGGTCGCTCGCGTCGGGCATGCGCATGGCCGGCATCTGCCGCATGGCCTGCGTCATTCAATGGCGCATTCCCCACCATGGCCAGAGGCCGACCGTGCCCGGATGGGCGCTCACGTCCGAAAAGACGGTCATGTTCGGAAACATCACGTCGGTCATCATCTTCGACCAGTTGCTCTGCCAGTCCGTCTCGGCCGTCGGCGCCGTCTCACCGGATCGACCGCGTCCCACGACGACGTTCATCTCGCTCTTCGACGCCATGATCATCTCCTCCTTTTGCGTCTCCGTCCTCCACGGCGGAAGACGATAAACGGGATGATCATCTCCTGAGACACGTGCCCCGGGCTTGATCCAGATCAAGACGGTCAGGCACTCGAGGCGAACCGCGCGGTTCCGCCGCAGGCCCATGGAGCTACTCGCGGATGTCCTCCGCAGCGGGCTCCTTGACCACCAGCCTGCTGCGCGCCAGCGAGCCCTCGGCTTCGAGCATGGGATAGGCGATCGCGGCGATGTGCGAGTGCACGCGCTTGAGATCGCGGATGACGTCGAGATGCGGTCCCGAGGCGTGAAGCGGGTGCAGGCTGCCGGCACCCATGCGTGCCAGATGCGCCTCGTTGGCACGGCGCTCGGCATCGCGTATCCGGCCCTTGCGTTCGACCAGTTGGCGGGCGAGGTCGAGATCACGGCTCATGAAGACGCCGAGTGCCAACTTGAAATCGGCGAGGACGAGCGCGTGCACGTTCTCGATCGCGGCCTTTTCCTGCGCGCCGAAGGTGTCGCGGTTGCGCACGCGCTTGTCAGCGATATCGAGAAGGTTGTGGTCGACGATGTCGCCGATGTGCTCGAGATTGGTGACGAAGGTCAGGATCTCCACGTGGCGGCGGCTTTCGTCGGCATCCAAGCCTTCCGCCGAGAGCCGGGTCAGATAGAGCTTGATGCTCCGGTGCAGCCGATCGAGCACGAGCTCCTCGGCCTTGATGCGCGTCAGGATCCGGCCGTCATAGTCGGTCAGCACGATCAGCGTCTGCTCGAGCATCGCCTGTGCGGCATCCGCCATGCGCAGGGCCTCGCGCGCCGCGTTGGCCAGCGCTTCGCCGGGTCGTTCGAGCGCGTCGCGATCCAGGTGCCGGGGCGCGCTCGGATCGGCGTCGGTCTCTGCATCGGCGACCAGCTTGCGCAGCAGCCGTGCCACGGGGTCGAGCAGCGGCAGAAAGACGAGGGCCAGGACCAGATTGAAGCCGGTGTGGAAATTGACCACCTGGCGCGCCGCCGTCGGATCGATCGCCGCCACCAGCGACGCCGTCGGCTCGAGCAGCGGCAGGAGTGCGATGGCGCCCACGGCGCGCATCGCGAGATTGCCGATCGGGATGCGCCGGCCGGCCGGTGCGGCGCCGGTCGTGGCGACCACCGGTGCGATGGCGCTGCCCATGTTGGCGCCCAGGACCAGCGGCAGCGCCGCCGCCGGATCGAGCACCCCCTGCCCCACCAGCGACATGATCAGCAGCACGACCGCCAGGCTCGAATGGGCGACCCAGGTGAGCAGCATCGCCAGCAGCAGCGCGATCAGCGGTTCGTCACCGATCGCACGCAGCACGCCCACCAGCGACGACGCTTCGCGCAAAGGTGCGGACGCCGCCTTGAGCATGCCGAGCGCCAGCAGCAGCAGGCCGATGCCGATGAAGAAGCGGCCGACGTGCCGTCTGAGCCCGCCTTCGGCACTCTTGAACAGGCCCACGCCCACGAGCAGGCCCAGGGGCGCCAGCCAGTGCACGTCGAAGGCGAGAAGCTGCGCCACGAGCGTGCTGCCGACGTCGGCGCCGAGCATCACCGCCAGCCCCGGCACCGGCGCCAGCGCGCCGCGGGCGGCGAGTGCCGAGGCGATGAGGGCGACGGCGGTGCTGCTCTGGACCATCAGCGTCGCCAGCAGGCCGCCGGCGAAGCTCTGGACCCGGCCGCGGGCAACCTTGCCCATCAGTTCGTGCACCCGACCGCCCATGGCACGCGTGATACCGGTGCGGATCATCCGCACCGCCCACAGCATGAGGGCGATCGCGCCCAGGATGTCGAAAAGGAGAGCGGTGCCCGACATGCTGCCCGATCGAAAGCCGAACGAGGCGTTTAGGACAGTTCGGGCCCGGGGTCGAGCGTCGCCCTGCGGATCGTCGGTGTCAGCGCAGGACACCGGCCTCGGTGACGATCGCCGTCATCGGGATGTCGTGCGGCTCGGGATGGATGGTCTTGAGCCGCATCGCCTCGAAGCCGACGCCGATGGTCAGCGGCCGCGGGTCCATCACCGCCAGCGTGCGATCGTAGTAACCGCCGCCATAGCCCAGCCGGTAACGCGCCCCGTCGAAGCCGACGAGCGGCACGATCAACGCGGTCGGCCGGACGGCGGCACCTTCGGCCGGAACGGGGATGTTCCAGACGCCGCGGGTCATCGGCGCGCCCGGCTGCCATGTGCGGAACTGCAGCGGCTGATTCTTTTCCACCACCACCGGCAGCGCCGCGCGTGCTCCGGCGTCGGTCAGATCGCGCACCAGCCGGTGGAAGCCCATTTCTCCGCGAAAGGGCCAGTAGAACCCGATGATACCCCTGGAGAGTTCGGTGAATTGGGCGCGAATGGTCGCCTCGATGGCGTCCTGCTTCGCCCGTCGCTCCTCCTGTGGCATCGCCTCACGCAGCGCGATCAGTTCCGCGCGCCGGGCTTTGCGCCATGCGGCAAGTTCGGACCCGGTCATTTTCGTCATCTCTTCGCGTTCAGGCCAGCCGTTCGGTGATCAGTTCCTTGAGAGCCACGGCGTTGTTGTGCTCGACGTCCTTCGCCGCGAACACCAGTGTGACGCGGCCGGCACGGACATGGTCGCACAAGGCATCGAACGCTTCGGGCCGTGCGTCGAGTTCCTTGGCATAGCGCTTCTTGAACTCGTCCCACCGGTCGGCGTCATGGTCGAACCAATGGCGCAATTCGGTGCTGGGCGCCAGATCCTTGCACCAGTCGTCCAGCGCCAGATCCTTCTTGGAGACGCCGCGCGGCCAGATGCGGTCGACCAGCACCCGCCGGCCGTCGCCGGCCGCCGGCGGGTCGTAGGCGCGCTTGAGCCGGATCTGCACGATTCCGGCTCCTCAGTCGCCTCCGGATTCCTCGATGGCTTCCATGGTCAGCGCGGCGTGCGCGAATGCCGCACCGGCGCGCATTTCGGCGGCGACCCAGATGGCCTCCATCAGCTCCTCGCGGGTGGCGCCGGCACGCAGGGCAGCCCTGGTGTGGCCCTTGATGCACCAGGGGCACTGGGTGACGTGCGCCGCCGCCACGGCGATGATCTGCTTGGTCTTGGCCGGCAGCGCGCCATCCGCGAACACCGCCTTGCCGAATTCCGAGAATGCGCGATCGGCTTTGGGTGCCGCATTGCGCCGCTGCTCGGCGAAGCGTCGGCCCCGCGCTTTTTGTTCCTCTTTCGTCTCCACGGGTCATCTCCACACACGAGTCGCCTCGGGCCTCGAAACTTCGGGGTCGAGACGAACCAGTCTACCGCGCCCGCCCGGGCGAACCAGCCCGAGCGCCTGCGACATTTGGACAGCGACGAACACGTTCGGGAACTGCGCGAACGGGCGTAGCGTTGGCCTATCGAAGGAGGATCGCGACGTTCCATGGCACAGATATTCCCGCCGGTCGCGGACACCTGCGTCAAGCTGGCGGGCATCGCCGTGGCGGTATTGGTCGTGGGAGGACTCATGGTGGCGGGCGGCGCCGTGCGCTCGGACTGGCTCACTCGTGTGGGTGTGGCGCCGGATCAGCCGGTGCCGTTCAGCCACAAGCATCACGCAGGAGAGCTCGGCATCGATTGCCGCTATTGCCACGACGACGTCGAACGCTCGGCGAGCGCCGGCTTTCCGCCGACCAAGACCTGCATGACCTGCCATTCGCAGCTCTGGACCAACGCCGAAGCCCTCGCCCCGGTGCGCAGCAGCTTCACGACCGGCGAGCCGCTCGCTTGGAACCGGGTCCACGACCTGCCGGATTATGTCTATTTCAACCATTCGATCCACGTGGCGCACGGCGTCGGCTGCGTGGAGTGCCATGGCCGGATCGACCGGATGAACCGTGTCGCGAAGGTCCACGCGCTCTACATGAGCTGGTGTCTCGACTGCCATCGTGATCCGGCACCGCACCTGCGGCCGCCCGAGCGGGTCTTCGACCTCGACTGGCAGCCGCCGGCGGACGCCCGCGCTCTGGGCAGCGAGCTCGTGGCGCGTTTCGGGATCGAACCCGCCAATCTCGACAGTTGCTATGTCTGCCATCGCTGAGGGGCGCCGTCTCTGGCGCAGCATCGACGATTATCTCGCCACCGACGCGGGCCGCGCCGCCCTCGAGGCGGAATTCCCCGCCCTAGCCCCGATGCTGGACAAGGCGAGCCGGCGCGACGCGCTGCGGCTGATGGCGGCTTCGGCGGCACTGGCGGGGCTGGGCGGCTGCGACGCGGTGCAACCGGAAGAAAAAGCCCTTCCCTACATCGACGCGCCCGAGTTCCAGGTAGCCGGCGATCCTCTCTATTACGCCACGGCCAGCCTCTTCGAAGGCTATGCCCATCCGGTGCTGGTCAAGACGATGATGGGCCGACCCATCAAGGTGGAGGGCAATCCCGATCATCCGGGCTCGTTCGCCGGCACCGACATCTTCGCCCAGGCCGCGGTGCTCGATCTCTACGATCCCGACGCCTCCAAGGCCGTGACCCATCTGGGCGACATCCGCGCCTGGAGCGCGTTCGAAGGTATGGCGACCGCACGGGCGGACGTGCTGGCCCGCGACGAAGGACGCGGCCTCGCCATACTCACCGGCACGATCACCTCGCCGACCACCGTGCGGCAGATGCTGCAACTGCGGGCGCGCTTTCCGCAGATGGCGCTCTACGGCCACGAGCCCGTCGGCAAGGGCCGCCGCACCGACGCGACGAGGCTCGCCTTCGGACGGCCGCGTGACCTGCACTATCGGCTCGACGAGGCCCGCGTCGTGCTCTCCCTCGACGACGACTTCCTCGGCCCCGGCCCGGCCCAGACACCCAACGCCGCGCGCTGGGCGGCCGCCAGAGAGGCGGCTCGATCCGCCGGCGCGGCGTCCGTCAGGCTCTGGACCCTGGAACCGACGCCATCGCTGACCGGCGCCGCGTCCACCGACCGGATCGCCATGGCGCCGGGCGAGATCGAGGCGTTCCTCTTGGCGCTGGCGCATCGCCTGGGCGTCGAACCGGGTACGCCGGTGGACCTGCCTCCGGATCGTGCGGCGCTGCTCGAGCAGGTGGCCGGAGTGCTCGAGCAGGCAGGAGAACGCGCACTCATCATGGCGGGCGCGCATCTGCCGGCCAAGTTGCAGGCGCTGGCTCTGCGGCTCGACGACGCGCTCGGCAGCCTCGGGCGGACGCTGGTCGTCAGCGAGCCGGTCGCATGGCAGGGCGAGCATACCGGGAGCCTGGGCGACCTGACGGCAGCGATGCGCCGCGGCGAGGTCGACACGCTGGTGATGCTCGACGTGAACCCGGTCTATACGGCAGCGGGCGATCTCTCCTTCGTCGACGCGCTCGAGCGCGTGCCGCTGCGCATCCATGTCGGGCGGCAGCAGGACGAGACGGCGGCTTACAGCCACTGGCACGTGCCGCTTGCGCATGCGTTCGACGGCTGGAGCGACGCCCGCTCGGTCGACGGCACCGCCAGCGTGTTGCAGCCCCTCGTGCGGCCCTTGAACGGCGGCCGCACCGTGCACGAGGTGCTGGCCGTGCTGGCTGGGGAACCGGGCCTCGACGCCTACGAGGCGGTACGCCGCACATGGGTGCAGATCCTGGGCGAAGACGATTTCGAGAGCAAATGGGCGCAAACCCTGAGTGCCGGCTTCGCCCGGGGCACCGCGGCGCGCCGGCGGACAGATCGCGTGCGGCCCGTCGCACCGGATGGTGCGGCACCGCAGCCGGATTCGGCCATCGAGGCGGTCTTTCGCCCGGACCCGTCCGTCTGGGACGGCCGCTACGCCGACAATCCGTGGCTGCAGGAACTGCCTAAGCCGCTGACCAAGCTCACTTGGGACAATGTGCTCGCCGTCGCCCCGGCACTCGCCGGCGAACGCGGCTGGTCCAACGGGGATCTGGTCCACGTGAGCACCGGCGAGCGGCTGGTCGAGGCGCCGGTCTGGGTCATGCCCGGACAGGCGCGCACCGTCGTCACGCTCTATCTGGGCTATGGCCGCCGGCGCGCCGGCCGCGTCGGTCGGGCGATCGGCTACGACGCCTATGCCCTGCGCCGCAGCGACGAGCCCTGGCGGCTCGCCGAGGTCGTCGTCCAGGCCATAGACCGGACCATGCCGCTCGCCACGACACAACTGTTCCACGGCATGCAGGGGCGGGATTTCGTGCGGATGACGACGTCCGAGGACCTCGCCCGCGGCGAGCGGGTGGAAGAGGAGGAACCCCTGCCCTCGCTCTATCCCGACTGGTCCTATCCCGAGCGCGCCTGGGGCATGACCATCGATCTCGACGCCTGCATCGGCTGCAACGCCTGCGTGGTCGCCTGCATGGCCGAGAACAATACGCCGACCGTCGGCAAGGAGCAGGTGGCGATGGGCCGGGAGATGCACTGGCTCCGGGTCGACAGCTATTTCGAGGGTGAGCCCGAGGATCCGCGCGTCCATTTCCAGCCGGTGCCCTGCATGCATTGCGAAAAGGCGCCGTGCGAAATCGGCTGTCCGGTGAACGCCACGGTGCACGGCCCCGAAGGTCTCAACCAGATGGTCTACAACCGCTGTGTCGGCACGCGCACCTGCGCCAGTTTCTGTCCCTACAAGGTCCGGCATTTCAATTTCTTCCACTATGCCGAGGCCGAACTGCACCAGCCGGACGTCCCCATATCGGAGCGCGGCGGCCGCCTGGCGCAGCGCAACCCCGACGTGTCGGTGCGCGCCCGCGGCGTGATGGAAAAATGCACCTATTGTGTCCAGCGCATCAGCCGGGCGCGGATCGAGGCGAAGAAGGAGGGCAGGCCGATACGCGACGGCGAGATCGAGACAGCCTGCCAGGGCGCCTGTCCGACGCGCGCCATCGTCTTCGGCAACCTCGTCGATCCCGAGAGCAACGTCTCGAAAGCCAAGGCCGACCCGCGCAACTACACGTTGCTGCGCGAGCTCGGCACGCGCCCGCGCACGAGCTATCTCGCCAAGATCGTCACCTCCGAGCAGCCCGAGGAGGACTAGAGCGATGGCGACGACGGGCGACAGCATATTCGCGGGTGTACGGAGCTACGCCGCCGCCGACCGCAAGATCACCCGCATTCCCTTGCACTACCCCTATCCGAAGCGCTGGTGGATCGCCTTTGCCGTGACCGGTTTCTTCGTTCTGGTCTGGCTGGTCTCGGTGGTCTGGCTGTTCTGGCGGGGCGTGGGGGTGTGGGGCATCCAGATGCCCGTGCCCTGGGGCTTTGCGATCTCCAATTATGTCTGGTGGATCGGCATGGGCCATGCGGGCACGCTGATCTCCGCTTTGTTCCTGCTCATCAACCAGGGCTGGCGCAATTCGATCAACCGTTTCGCCGAGGCGATGACGGTCTTCGCCGTGCTGATGGCCGGCATGTACCCGATCCTGCATCTGGGCCGGCCCTGGCTGTTCTACTGGCTCATTCCCTACCCTAACACGATGACCGTCTGGCCGCAGTTCAAAAGCCCGCTCGAATGGGATCTCTTCGCCGTCAGCACCTATCTCATCGTTTCGGTGCTGTTCTTCTATATCGGCCTCATCCCGGACCTGGCGTCGGTGCGCGACCGCGCCCGTCGACGCTGGGTCAAGATGATCTACGGCGTGCTGGCGCTGGGCTGGCGCGGTTCGGCTCGGCACTGGAAGCGCTGGCAGGTGGCTTATTGGATCTGCGCAGGCTTGGCCGTGCCGCTGGTCGTCTCGGTCCACAGCGGCGTCAGCCTCCTGTTTGCGGTCGGCCTCGAGCCCGGCTGGCACAGCACCCTCTTTCCCGCCTATTTCGTGCTCGGTGCGGTGTTCGAGGGGTTCGCGGTCGTCACCCTGATCGCCATCTCGCTGCGCACCATATTCGGGCTCGAGGTCATGGTCACCGACCGGCATCTCGACATCCTGGGCAAGCTCGTGCTGGCGACCGGTCTGATGACCGCCTACGGCTATCTCTTCGACAGTTTCCACGCCTGGTATTCCGGCGATCCCTACGAGCGCGGCACCCTGATGGACCGCCTCTTCGGCGGCTATGCCTGGTCGTTCTGGGCCACCATCCTCTGCAACGTCGTCGCCATCCAGCTCTTGTGGTTCGAGAGCATGCGGCGCCGCACCTGGCTCCTCTTCACCATCGCGGCGCTGGTGACTTTCGGCATGTGGGCCGAGCGGTTCATGCTGCTGGTGACGGGGCTCTATCGCGACTTCCTGACCTCGTCCTGGCAGAGCTACTGGCCGAGTTTCTGGGACTGGTCACTCTTCGCCGGCACCATCGGTCTCTTCCTGTTTCTCTTCCTGCTGTTCGTCCGGCTGGTGCCGATGATCTCGATCTTCGAGGTGGCCGAGGCGATGCGCGAGGAGCGCGCGGATGGCTGAGTGGACCGACGACGGTGCCTGTCTCCTGGCGCATTTCGACAATGCCGACGACCTGCTGCGGGCGGTCACCCGTCTGCGCGAGGAAGGCTACCGCCTGCTCGAAGGCTACACGCCCTTTCCCGTCGACGGTCTCGCCGAAGCTCTGCACTTCGAGGAACGCCGGCTGCCGCGCATCGCGCTCATGGGCGCCGTCTTCGGAGGTGCCGGCGGCATGCTGATGCTCTGGTATCTGAACGCTTACGACTTTCCGATCAATGTCGGTGGACGGCCGCTCGACGCGTGGGCGGCCTTCGCCCTGCCGGCCTTCGAGATGCTGGTGCTGTTCGCCGTCCTCTCCGTCATCGGCGCCATGCTCTGGTTCAACGGCCTCCCGCGCCTGCACCACCCGCTGTTCGATGCACGCGGCTTCGAACGGGTCTCGAGCGACCGCTTCCTTCTGGCGGTGGGCCGCGCGGACCCTCTCTTCGATGCCGAGCGGTCCGGCCGTCTGCTCGAGGAACTGGGCGCGGTCGATCTCGAGATGCTGGCACCATGACCAGGCCCGTGCCCCGGCTCGCTCCCCTGCTGGCGTTAATTCTGCTCGTCGCCGGATGCGACGACCCAATGGTCGATCAGGCCAAATACGAAGCTTACGAGAAGGCCGAGCTCTTTCCCGACGGCAAGACCAACCAGCCGCCGGTTCCGGGCACCATCGCCCGAGGCCAGCTCGATTATTTCGCCACGCTTCGGCAGCGTCCGCCGCTCACCCGTGCCCTCGTCGAGCGCGGCCGCGAACGTTTCGACATCTTCTGTGTTCCGTGCCACGGCCGCACCGGCGACGGCGACGGCATGATCGTCCGACGCGGCTTTCCCTCGCCGCCCAGTTATCACACCGAGCGGCTGCGCAACGCGCCCACGGAGCACTTCGTTCAGGTCGTCACCAACGGCTACGGCGTCATGTACTCTTATGCCGATCGTGTGCCGCCGGCCGACCGCTGGGCCATCGCCGCCTATATCCGCGCCCTGCAACTCTCGCAGGATTTTCCGGTGGCACGCTTGTCCGACGAGGCGCGATCGAGGCTGGAGGAGGCGCGATGAGCGAGGCCGACTACCTCCTGCGCCTGCGCAAGGGAGCCGCGATCGCCGCCGGTTGCGGACTTCTGGTCTGCGCCCTCTTCGCGCTCTTCGACCTCGAGGCGGTGTGGCGGGCGCATCTGGTCGCCTTCTTCGCGTTGCACACCGTTCCGCTCGGTTGTCTGGGGGTGCTCTTGATCTGGCATCTGACGGGTGGCCGTTGGGGACGGCTTCTCGCCGAGCCGCTCGAAGCGGCGGCGCGAACCCTGCCGCTGGTGGTCCTGCTCGGCCTGCCGGTCCTGTTCGACATCGACGGTCTCTTCGCCTGGGCGCGACCGGATTATCTGGCGGCGCACGAGATCGTCGCGGCCAAGACGGCCTGGCTCGATACCACCTTCTTCGCGTGGCGCACGCTGTTCTATCTGCTGCTCTGGGCAGGGCTGGCGCTGCTGGTGACGCGGCCGCGCCGATCCCTCGTGCACGAACGTCGACACCAAGGTTGGGCCGGTATCGCCGCCGTTCTGCTCGTCGCCAGCACCGGCTTTGCCGCCGTCGACTGGTCGATGTCGCTCGATCCGACGTTCAATTCGGCCACCTACGGGCTGATCCTCGTGGTCGGTCATCTCAATTCGGGTCTCTGTTTCGCCATTCTCGTCCTCTGTGCCACCGCAGAGGCGCGCGCGCGCACCAGCCTGCTCGAACGCGCCTCGAGGGTTGGTCTGGGCGGTCTGCTGCAGGGAGCCATCCTGCTCTGGGCCTATGCTGTCGCCATGGAATTCGTCACGATCTGGTCGGGCGATCTGCCGCACAACGCCGCCTGGTTCCTCGCCCGCGGCGAAGGCGGCTGGGCATGGGTGATCTGGATCGTGGCGCTGGCCCACTTCGTCGTGCCCTTCCTCGTGCTGCTCTCGAGCCGGATGCGTCGCGAATTGCGGGTGGTGGCCGCCATGGCCGGGCTCGTGCTGCTGGGCCAGTTGCTGCACATGGTCTGGCAGACGGCCCCCTCCTGGGGCGCAGAAGTGCCGTCGCCCGTGCTTATGATCGCGACTTTCCTGGTAAGCGGCGGGATCTGGACGGCGGCGTTCACCGTCACCGCAGCGACCCGAACGCACCTGCTGCCGGCGCCGGCGACGGCCGATGAGTGAGACGCCGCGCACGCGATCCCTCGAGGCGGGCTACGAGAAGCGCGACGTCTCGTTGCGCGGGATCGTCTGGACGATCATCGGCGGGATCGGAGGGGTCGCCACGGCGCTGGCGCTGGTCTGGGGCCTCTTGCAGCTCTACGACGCCATCGGCCGCCCGAGTGCCGCGCTCGCACCGACGGAGATCGAGCGCGCGCGGGTCGAGCCGCCGCGACCGCGGCTGCTGGCGGATCCGGCCGATCTGCGGGAGACCGTCGAGCGACGTGATGCGGCGCGCCTTCAGACCTATGGCTGGGTCGACGAGGAGCAGGGCATCGCGCATGTGCCGATCGACGAGGCGATGCGTGTTCTGGTCGAGCAGGGCTGGCCGCAACCCGCGAGCGGTCCGCGCCCGCCGCCCGCCGGCGCCCCGGACATCGACTACTGGCCGGATTGGCGAACGGTGCCGGTGCCGGCCCTGACCGGGCAGACTCCGCCATGACGCCCGGGGCGATCCTGACGCTCGTCGGTCTGCTGCTCGCGGGCGCCGCGGCGACCCGAGGCGCGAGCGCGTCTCCAAGCGCCACCATGCCTGCAGCGGCGATCGAAGACCGGCTCGGCGCGCCCTTGCCGGCCGAACCATTCTTGCGGGACGAGACCGGCGCCGAGCGGCGCCCGGCCGATCTGGTCGGCGCGCGGCCGATCCTGCTGGTGCCGGTCGATCTCGATTGTCCCAACATCTGCGGCCTTACGGTGCACGATCTCTTCGACGCCCTGCGAAAGATCGACGGGCGGCCCGGCCGTGATTACGACGTCGTCCTGGTCAGCATCGATCCGACCGAAGGTCCGGCCGATGCCGCCGCCTACCGGGCACGTCTCGCGGACGCGTTCGAAGAGGCTCGCGGCGCGCTGGTGTTGACCGGCGACGCACGGCCGCTGCTCGAGGCGCTCGGCTTCACCTACAGCCTCGACGATACAACGGCTCAGTACGCCCACCCGGCGGCGGTGGCGGTACTGACGCCGGATGGGCGGCTCGCCCGCTGGCTCTACGGCTATCCCTTCGTGCCGTTCGATCTGCGTCTGGCACTGAGCGAGGCGAGCGATGCGAAGATCGGCCGGCTCGCCGAGCGTCTCTGGCTGCTCTGCTACGCCTATGACCCCGAGACCGGCCGCTATACGGCCTCGGTGATGGGCGCGTTGCAGGTGGGCGGCGTCCTTACCGTGCTGATGCTGGGCGGCGGGATCGGCCTGGCGTTGCACCGCGAACGGCGAAAGGGCTGATCATGGATCACATCGATCCCGGCTGGTTCGCCTTCTGGCCCGCGGCGATTTCGCGGCACGCCAGCGACGTCGATCTGATGCTGGCGGGTCTGGTGGCCCTGTGTGTGGCGCTCACGGCACCGGTCTTCGTTCTGATGGTCTGGTTCGCCCACAAATATCGAAGCGGTGTCGACGTCGATCGCAGCGGCGGACCCAAGCGCAATCTGCGTCTCGAGACGGCATGGGCCGCCATTCCTTTCGTGCTGGTGCTGTTCTTCTACGTCTGGGCGGCGCGCGCCTATTGGGATCTGCACGAGCCGCCCGCGGACGCGCTCGAGATCTCCGTGATCGCCAAGCAGTGGATGTGGAAATTCCAGCATCCGGGCGGGCAGCGAGAGATCAACGAGCTGCACGTGCCGCTCGGGCGCGCCGTGAAGCTCTCGATGACCAGCCAGGACGTCATCCACAGCCTGTTCTTTCCGTCGCTGCGGATCAAGCAGGACGTGTTGCCCGAACGGGTCAGCTACGAGTGGTTCGAGGCCGATCAGCCGGGCGTCCATCACCTCTTCTGTGCCGAATTCTGCGGCACGTCCCATTCCAAGATGCGCGGCCGGATCGTCGTGCTGGAGCCCGAAGCCTACGCCGACTGGCTGGCCGCCAACGAGGCCGATCTGACCCTGGCCCGACGCGGCGCCGCACTCTTCCGCTCCTATGGCTGCTCGGGCTGCCACATGAACAGCGACGTCGTCCGCGCGCCGCCGCTCTACGGCGTCTACGGCCGGCCCGTCCCGCTGGCCTCGGGCGGCTTCGTCACCGCCGACGAGCAGTATGTCCGCGACAGCATCCTCATGCCGCTCGACAAGGTGGTCGCCGGCTACCGGCCGATCATGCCGAGCTTCGCCGGGCGGATCGCCGAGGAGGATCTCGTGCAACTGGTGGCCTATGTGAAGTCCCTGGCCACCGCCGACGACTACAGATTGCCGGACACGCCATGAGCACGATCGTCCAGACACCGGGCCGGGCGGACTACCTGCATGCCGGCCACACCATCGGCTCCTGGCTGACGACGACCGATCACAAGCGGATCGCCGTCCTCTATATGATCTCGATCACCTTCTTCTTCTTTCTCGGCAGCATTGCGGCCTTGCTGGTCCGGCTCGAACTGCTCACGCCGGCGGGCGATCTCTTGAGCCACGACGGTTACAACAAGGCCTTCACGCTGCACGGCGTGATCATGGTCTGGTTCTTCTTGATCCCCTCGATCCCCACGACCTTCGGCAATTTCCTCGTGCCGCTGATGCTGGGGGCGCGGGACCTGGCCTTTCCGCGGCTCAATCTCGCGAGCTGGTATCTCTACGTGATCGGCGGGCTCTTCACCCTCGGCGCCCTCTTGCTGGGCGGAGTCGACACCGGCTGGACCTTCTACACGCCCTACTCCTCGATGTTCTCCAACACCCATGTCGTCGCGGTGATCGTCGGTGTCTTCGTCGTCGGCTTCTCCTCGATCTTCACCGCCATCAACATCATCGTCACCACCCACCAGTTGCGTGCACCCGGCATGACCTGGTTCCGCATGCCGCTGTTCATCTGGTCGCACTATGCCGTCTCGGTCGTCATGCTGCTGGCGACACCGGTGCTGACCATCACGCTGGTGCTGCTGGCGATGGAGCGCGTGCTGGGCATCGGCATCTTCGACCCGGCTCTGGGCGGCGACCCGCTGCTGTTCCAGCACCTGTTCTGGTTCTTCGGNNTTCTGGTTCTACAGCCACCCGGCCGTCTATATCATGGTGCTGCCGGCCTTGGGCGTGATGTCGGAACTGATCACCGCCTTCAGCCACAAGCGTATTTTCGGCTACGCCTTCGTCGCCTTCTCCAGCATCGCCATCGCGGTGCTGAGCTTCATGGTCTGGGGCCACCACATGTTCGTCAGTGGCCAGTCCATGTATGCCGGCTTCGTCTTCTCGTTCCTCTCCTATGCCGTGGCCGTGCCCTCGGCGATCAAGGTCTACAACTGGACCGCCACGCTCTACAAAGGCAGGATCGAGCTCAAGGCGCCCTTGCTCTACGCGCTCGGGTTCATCGGCCTCTTCGTCGCCGGCGGCACGACCGGCCTCATCCTGGCCGCACTCGCCGTCGACGTGCACGTCCACGACACCTATTTCGTCGTCGCCCACTTCCACTACATCATGGTCGGCGGCACGGTGAGTGCCTACATGGGCGCTCTGCATTTCTGGTGGCCCAAGATCTTCGGACGCATGTATTCGGAGTTCTGGGGTCGAATCGCCGCGCTTACCGTCTTTCTCGGCTTCAACTTGACCTTTTTCCCGCAGTTCATCCTGGGTTACCTCGGCATGCCCAGGCGCTATCACGACTATCCGCCGGAGTTTCAGTTCTTCCACGTCCTGTCTTCGGCCGGGGCCCTCATCCTCGCCTTCGGCTATCTGCTGCCGCTCTTCTATCTGACATGGTCACTGCGTCACGGCGCGCGGGCCGGTGCCAATCCCTGGGGTGCAGCGGGACTGGAATGGACGGTGTCGTCACCGCCGCCCAAGCACAATTTCAAGGAGATCCCGACGGTCGAGCACGAGGCCTACACCTATCCCGTGGCGTATGAGGACAAATGAGCACCCCGTCCGCCTTGCACGGACCTTTCAGCGAGCCCGGGCAGCAGCAAGAGGCGGCGCGGCTGGGCTTGTGGCTGTTCATCGCCAACGAGCTGATGCTGTTCGGCGGCCTTTTCATGGCGCTGACCGTTTATCGCATCATCCATACCGAGACCACGCGGGCCGCGAGCGAGCACCTCCACCTCTGGATCGGCGGGGCGAACACGGCGGTCCTGCTGACCAGCAGTCTGACGATGGTGCTGGCGGTGCTCGCGGCCCGCGCGGGCGACGTTCGGACCACCGTCCGGATGCTGCTGGCGACGGCGGCGATCGGCGCGGTTTTTCTCGCCCTCAAGGGATGGGAATACCGGCTCGAATATGACGAAGGACTGATGCCGGGCGTCGGCCCCGTCTTTCCTCTCGGTGCGAGCCAGGAGCTGTTCTTCAATTTCTATTTCGTCTCCACCGGCCTTCACGCGGTGCATCTGGCGCTGGGTATCGGTGCCGTTCTCTTCTTCGCCGCGAGACTGCATCGCGGCCGGATGGATCTGCCGCACCGCAGCACGATGATCGAAGGGCTCGGCATGTACTGGCATTTCGTCGACGTGGTCTGGGTCTTTCTCTACCCCGTCCTCTATCTGATCTGAGGCGCCGATCGATGAGCGAGCGCACGCTTTTCGTCTTCGTCTATCTGGTTCTCCTCGGTCTCTTGGCGACGACCATCGGCGTCTCCTATCTCGAGCTCGGACCCTGGAACCCGGTGCTCAACCTCTCGATCGCCGCCGCCAAGGCTTTCCTGATCGTCTGGTTCTTCATGCACCTCAACCAGTCGGCGGGCCTCGTCCGCCTCGCGGCCTTCGCCGGCCTTGTCTGGCTCGCCCTGCTCTTCACGCTCGGCCTCGCGGACTGGCTCACCCGGCCGGACGGCTGGATGAGCTGATAGCGCCACCGTTCACGTCCGCGCGTGCGGATCTTCAAATATGCCGGTGGATCGCCCACCTTGCCGTGCAGCGAAACCGCGCCCCGGGAGTGAACCATGGCCGTCACGTCACGCCGCACGATGCTGTTCACGATCGGCGCCCTCGCCGCACTGGCGCTGGCGTCGGGCTACGCGCTGCTCTCCAACAACCCGGGGGCCGAAGCCGCCCAGATCTTCACCGAGAACGATCTCGCCATTCGCGGCTACGACCCCGTGGCCTATTTCGAGGAGGGTGCGCCGGTGCCGGGCGACGAAGCCTTTACGACCGAGTGGCAGGGCGCCACCTGGCGCTTCGCCAGCGCCGCCAACCGCGACGCGTTCGAGGCCGACCCGGAGCGCTACGCGCCGCAATATGGCGGCTATTGTGCCTGGGCGGTCGCCGCCAAGGGCGAACTCTACAGCACGCAGCCGCAAAACTGGACCATCGTCGACGACAAGCTCTACCTCAACTACAACGACGACGTCCAAGCGACCTGGGAGAAGGACATTCCGGGCTACATCGCCGAGGGCGACCGGCGCTGGCCCGAGATCGCCGGCGAGAGCTGAAGCCTTTCAGGCGACGCTCGCCTTCGTCGCCTTGCGACGCTCGCGGAACTGGTCGCGCAGGTTCTCCGCCGCCCGGAGCGCCAGGGCACAGACCGTCGGCGTCGGGTTGACCACCCCGCCGGTGGCGAAGGTCGAGCCGTCGACGATGTAGAGATTGGGCACGTCCCACGACTGGTTGACGCCGTTGACCACCGAATGCTCGGGATCGGCACCCATGCGGCAGGTGCCGAGCAGGTGCCAGGCCGGCGTGCGGTAGACGCCCTTCTCGTCGCAATAGTCGTTGAGCTGATAGTCTACCGCATTGCAGGCCCTTGCGATCTCCTCGAGCCGCTCGAGCTGAAAGCGCATCATCCGCCGGTCGTTCTCGCCGGGCTCGTAGAAGAGGGCCGGTGCCGGTCGGCCGAGATCGTCCCTGGCCGTGTCGGAGAGGGTGATGCGGTTGGTCGGGCTGGGCAGGTCGTCGCCGATGGCGAAGACGCCGATGCCGCGATCGAAGCGCTCGCGGAACCAGCGGTGATGATCGGCGCCCCAGGGCGCCGCCCGCTGGCTGAGAATGCCGAGCGATTGCCAGCCGGCATGCCCGCCGGTGGCGCAGTTGAAGTTGAAGCCGTTGACGAAGCCGCGGGAGGTGTCGGTCTCGGCGAACTCCATGCCGAGCAGCGAGCCGACATAGCCCATATGCGTATCGACCTGCTCGTCGACCCAGATGTCGACCGAGGTCAGCGTGTGATGCAGGAGGTTGCGGCCGACCTGATCCGAGCCGTTGGCGAGATTGTCGGAGGCCAGCAGCAGCCAGGGCGATCCGACACCGTTGCCGGCGAGCACGACGACATCGGCGGTCTGCTCGTGCCGCTGGCCGGTCATCCGATCGACATAGACGGCTCCGGTTGCGAGCCCATCCCTGCCCTTCTCAATGCGCTCGACCTGAGCGTAGGGGCGAAGCTCGACCCCGGCGGCCAGCGCCTTGGGCCAGACCGAGAGCGAAAATTTGCTCATCGAGCCGCGGGCACAGCCGGCCGAGCAGTTGTTGCAGCCGTTGCAGGCCGGCCGGCCGTCATAGTCCTCGGAGATCACCCCGGCCGGCAGCGGCCACCAGTGCCAGCCGAGCCTGTCGAACGCCTCGATCAGGCGCCGGCTGGACCTGCGCAGGGGAAGCTGCGGCGTCGGATAGGGGCCGTGCGGCGGCATGGCCGGATTGCCCTCGAGGCCGCTGACACCCACCAGCCGGTCGGCCCGCTCATAATAAGGTGCGACATCCTCGTAAGTGATCGGCCAGTCCGGCGCTAGGCCGTGCTCGACGCCCTTCTTGAAGTCGGAGGGCCGATAGCGCGGCCAGATCGCGCCATAGACGTTGGTCGAGCCGCCGATCGCGTTCCACATCAAGACGTTCGAGCTGTTGGTCTCGACCGGATAGTCGCCGTCGCCGTGCCGGGCGTTGATGTTGGCGTTCCACCGCTGCTGCCGCTGCCATTCCCAGTCGGGACTGTAGTGCGGGTGATCGTCGGGCTGCACCCAGCCGCCCTGCTCGAGGCAGACCACGTCGAGGCCGGCCTCGCCGAGCACCAGGCTGGCGATGGCGCCCGTGGCACCCGCACCGATCACCAGCACGTCGGCATGACGACGCTCAGCCATTCTTCCCTCCCAGGAAATCGAGACCGCTCAGATCCACCCGGCGAACATCCCCGGTGGCGACGTAGTGGCCGCGCCCGTGGGTCGGCCGGTCCGCCTCGGCGAAGCGGCCCATGGGATAGCCTCGGGGCAGCGGCGTGGCGTTGTAGCGAAAGCCGAGGGCGCGGATCACCTCCTGCACCTCGGGCATCTCGTAATAGGTGATGAAGACCACCGCACGGATGCGGGCGAAGAGGTCGGGATGCTCGCGCTCGATACCGGCCACGTCGAGGTCGCGCATGGCCTCGTCGAGCCGTTCGACCAGCGCGTCGCCACCGAGCTGCCGAAGCCGGCCACGCAGATGACCGTGAACGCCGACATGCGACGCCGGGGGGAACTGCCCGTCACCCGGCAGCATCGCATCGACCAGCTCGAAGGTACGCACGGTCCTTCCCTCCTAGAGACGTTGCTCGCTTTGGGGATCGAAGAGATGCACCCGGCCGGGTGCGAAATCGAGCACCACGCGGTCGCCGACCGCCGGTGCACGATCCGGATCGCAGAGCGCTTTGAGCGCCGTGCCGGCGACGTTGCAGTCGACATAGGTGACGGGACCGATCGGCTCGACCAGGAAGACCTCGCCCTGAAGCTGCAGCCCGCGATCGCCGCCGACCATGAGATCGGTCGGCCGCACGCCCATGATGGCACGGTCCGGCACCTGCCCGGGCGCCACTTGCGCCGGCAGCCGCAACACCTGGTCGCCGAGCCGGCAATGCAGGGCACCGTCGTCGCGCCCGGTCTCGACCTCGAGAAAGTTCATCGCCGGCGAGCCGATGAAGGAGGCGACGAAAAGGTTGGCCGGATCGCGATAGACCTCCATCGGCGGGCCGATCTGCTGCAACCGGCCGGCGCGCATCACCACGATCCGATCGGAGAGCACCATCGCCTCCTCCTGATCGTGGGTGACGAAGATGGCGGTGGCGGCGAGATCGCGCTGCAGCCGCTTGATCTCGGTGCGGGTCTTGACCCGGAGTGCGGCGTCGAGATTGGAGAGCGGCTCGTCCATCAGCAGCACGGCCGGGTTGCGCACGACGGCACGGCCGACCGCCACCCGCTGGCGCTGGCCGCCGCTCATCTCCGCCGGCCGTCGGTCGAGAAGCGGCCCGAGATCGAGCATTTCGGCGGCGGTCTCCACCTGGCGGGTGATCGAAGCCTCGTCGAGACGCTGCTGACGCAGGCCGAAGCTCATGTTCTCCCGCGCGGTCATGTGCGGGTAGAGGGCGTAGTCCTGGAACACCATGGCGACGTTGCGCTGGTGCGGCTCGAGATCGCTCACATCCTCGCCGTCGAAGCGGATGGAGCCGCCGGAGATGCGCTCGAGCCCGGCGATGCAGGCGAGCGCCGTGCTCTTGCCGCAGCCCGAAGGGCCGAGGAGCGTCACGAATTCGCCGTCGGCGATGTCGATTTCGAGCGCGTCGACGGCGACGAAGCCCTCGAACCTCTTGGTCAGCTGATGGATCTCGACCCGCGCCAAGCCTGCCTCCCCTATCCCTTGAGCGAGCCCGAGAGCATGCCGGTCACCAGATAACGCTGGAACAGGAGTGCGATCACCACCGGCGGCACCACGGCCAGCACCGAGGCCGCGAACATCGGCCCGTAATCGTAGAAACGAAGCTGCACCAGAAAGCCGGCGATGATCACCGGGATGGTCTGCGAATCCGGCGTGCTGGTGAGGATCAGGGCGAAGATGAACTCGTTCCAGCTCACCAGAAAACAGAAGATACCGGCGGCGACAATGCCCGGCCGCGCCACCGGCATGATGATCCGCCGGATCGCCTGAAGCCGGGTGCAGCCGTCGACCAGCGCCGCCTTCTCTAGGTTCGGCGGCAGGCCCTCGAAATAGCCCTTCATCATCCAGGTCGAGAGCGGCAGGATCAGGCTGCAATAGGCGATCACCAGCGCCGTGCGGGTGTCGATCAGGCCGACCGTGCGGAAGATGATGAAGAAGGGCAGGATCAGCGCCAGGCTCGGCGTCATCCGGGTCAGCATCAGGGCCCAGAGCGAGCCGGTCATCACGCGGCTCCTGCCGTGGCGGGCATAGGCATAGCCGGCGAGCGAGCCCAGGATCAGATTGATCGCGGTGACGAAGGTGGCGACGATCAGGCTGTTGAGGATCGAGAAGGGCACCCGGGTCGCCTGCACGCTGGACTGGCCGTCGGCGACCCCGCCCGGAGAGAGCACGAAGCGGTAGTTCTCCAGCGTCAGCGTGTCCGGCACCACCGTCGGTGGCGAGCGCACGAGCTCGGCCGACGGCGAAAGGCTCATCAGCACCAGCCAGACGAATGGCAGGAACGACCAGAGGAAGATCAGGATCGCCGCCGCAGCAAGGCCGATCGAGCCGGCCCAGCGGCGGAGCCTCGGCGGCAGAATGCCCCGGCGGTGCAGGGCCGGCAGCTTCTGCAGTCGCGTGCGCACGTCGCCGCCGGTGGTCGACACCCGCTCGATCAGGCTCTGGGCGAAGGAGGGTGCGCGCGCACCGGCATCGCTGCCCGTGACGATCCTGCTGCCGGTCGTCGAGAAGAAGAGCCTCAGATAGACCCAGGCCAGGATCAGGCAGATGATCGTCAGGACGAAGAGGATCGCCGCCCCCTCACCGAACTTGAAGAACTGATAGGCGTAGGCGTAGCCCATCCAGGAGAAGACGGTGGTCGCACTGCCGGGGCCGCCCCTGGTCATGATCCAGAAGAGGTCGAACGCCATGATCGAGTTGATCGTGGTCAGGATCATGATGAGGAGAAGCATCGGCTTGAGCCAGGGCAGCGTGATCCGCCTGAACCGCTGGATCGGCCCCGCCCCGTCGATGCGCGCCGCCCGGTGCAGGTTCTCCGGCATCGACTGCAGCCCGGCCAAGATCAGGAGCGAGGCGAGCGGCGCCTGGTTCCAGATGTGCACCAGCGCCACGAGGTTGAAGGCGAGATCACCGTCGCCCAGCCAGTGGATCGGACGCGAGATCAGCCCGAGATCGAAGAGGATGGCGTTGATCGTCCCGTATTCGCCGTTGAACATCCAGCCCCAGAGCACGCCCACGGCGACCGGCGCCATCGCCCAGGGAACGAGGACGACGCTGCGCAGGAAGTTCCGCGCCGGAAAGGCCTTGTCGAGCACCAGCGCCATGGCCATGCCGAGCACCAGCCCGCCGACGACGGTGACGATGGCGAAATAGGCGGTGCGCCCGAAGGCCGCGAGAAATTCCGGATCGGGCAGGATGTCGAGATAGTTCTGCAGGCCGACGAAGACCCATTGCTGGGTGAGCATGTTGATGCGGTGCAGGCTGAGCGCGAAGGCGTAGACCAGCGGGATGCCGAAGACGACGAAGACGACCATGAGGGTCGGCAGCGTCAGCATGAAGGGCAGCTTCAGCGACGGGCGGTCGGATCGCGCCCGCGCTCCGGCGGCACCATCGAGGGTGGTGACGGCCATCGGGCTCTCCTCGCTCCCGCCGCCGAAGCGACGGGAGCCGATTCCTGGAAGATCAGCCCGGATAGAGGCCCTTGAGCTCGACCGCCTTGGCCTCGAGCTTGCCCACCACCTCGTCGAGCTCCTGCTCGCCGCGGATGAAGTCCTGCACCTCGCCCATCATGTACCAGTCCCATTCGGGGAACCACATGGTCTTGGCGACGTCGCGGGTGGTGGCGGTCTTGAGCTGTTCCTCGGCGACCGCGAGGTCCTTCCACTGCTTGAAGGATTCGACGACCTCGGGATCTTCCATGACTTCGATGTGCGGCGTCGAGAGGCCGAAATCGAGCGCCCAGCGCTTGGCGACGTGATACTTGCCGTCCTTGGCCTTGCCGCCGAAGAACTGCACCAGGTTCCAGACCCTGGTCTCGTCGATCGGATTGGCGCCCATCTGGTAGACGGCCGTCCAGACGAAGGTCGAGCGCGTCTTGCCCGGCATCAGCACGTTGCGGCACCGTCCGGCGATCTGCGACATGTCGGGCGTGTTGAAGACCTTCTGGTCATATTCGTGCACGACCATGTAGGTGTGCTGGCCGGTGGCGAAGTTCGGCACGGCCTCGCCCTGCAGCGTCATGATGTCGGGCACCACCAGCTCCTCCTCGTAGAGGGCGCGGTGCATGGCCAGAACGTTCCTGAAATTCTCGTCGAAGACCGGGTCGAAATTCTCGTCGAAGACCTTCGCACCCTCGGAGTACCAGATGGAGAAGAGGCTCCAGGAGAGCGACGCCCAGGCCCGGCCCCAGGCCGAGATGTAGGGGTATTCGGCGACCCCGTCCTTCTTCAGCTTGCGGCACTGGTCCAGCATCTCCTCCCAGGTGGCGGGGGGCTCGATGCCGCCGGCTTCCAGATGGTTCTCGTTGCAGACGAAGGAGTTGAAGCCGGTATAGTAAGGCAGGCCGCCCAGCTCGCCATTGGGCAGCGACATGTTGTGGACGTTGACGTCGTACATTTTCGACTTGATCTCGTCGAGGCCGGGCAAGCCGTCGAGCGAGCGGGTCCAGCCCGCCCGGATCCAGCGGAGGATGCGATCCTCCTCGGAATACATCATGTCGATGTGCTGGCCGCCGATCAGCTTGGTCTCCACGACCGCGTGATATTCGCCCGGCACGAGCTCGTAAGCGACGTTCTCGTCGTAGAGCTTCATGAAGGTCTGGACGTTCTCCTCGACGATCTGCGGATTGTACTGCCAGCCGACGAAAGTCAGCGGCTCGGAGGGCGCCGCGAGCGCGCGTCCGGCGAGGCCCGGCATCGCCAGACCCGCGGCCGCCGCGATGCCGCCCTTGAGCACGCCACGCCGACGCGCCCTATAGCGCGCGAGCTCGTTCTGCATGCGCCTGCTGTTCGTCATCGTCGCCTCCCTGTTGGCTCCCGCGCCTCCTGGCGCTTTCCGGATCGCACACCGCAACTTGCATGGTACCAGTGTCGGCGGCGCGGGCAAGTCCCCATCGGCATGCTTTGCGGATCGCAAACCGGCATTTTTCGCACTGCTTTGATCAAGATCAAGGCCGACGGGCGACGAGGCGTCTAGCAAGGCGGCGTCGCGCCTCTTCGCCTGGCCCTCGGGGTCGTTCACCGGAACAAGAACGGGCATGCTCCGTCTCAGTCGTCTGCTCCTCGGCCTGCTGCTGGCCGTACTGGCCACGGCCGCGCCGGCGCTGGCCGCGGGCGATCTCGCGCGCTTTCTCGACGATGTGACGCCGGGCGAGCTGGTGCCGGGGGCGGACGCCTTCGGGCCGGTGCGTGAGGATCTGCCGATCGTGCCCGTGCTCGAGGGCGGCACCACCGTCGGACACGCCTTCGTCAATACCGATTTCGTCGGCGCCGTCGGCTATTCGGGCAAGCCCATCCACGTCGTGCTCGCCCTCGACGACGACGCGAAGATCACCGGTCTGAAGCTGGTCAAGCATTACGAGCCGATCGTCCTGATCGGCATTCCCGAAGCCAAGATCACGCGCGTGATCGACGGTTACGTCGGTCTCGACATGGCTCGCGAGGTGGAGGAGACCGGGGAGGGCCACGATCTCGACATCGTCTCGGGTGCGACGGTGACCATCATGGTCATCGACGACAGCATCGTGCGCAGCGGCATCAAGGTGGCACGCCTTCTGGGCCTGGGCGGGCTCGAAGCGGAAGCCGCCGCACCGGTCGCGACTCGCGCGCTCGATACGCAGGCCGAGCCGCGGACCGAGGACTGGCTGACGCTCCTGGGCGACGGCTCGATCCGCCGGCTTACCCTCGACGTCGGCATGGTCAACGAAGCCTTCGAGCGAAGCGGCGATGCCGAAGCCGCCGCGCGGCCGGAGCCCGGGCCGCCCGATGCCACCTTCATCGATCTCTATACGGGCCTGCTCACGGTACCCACGATCGGCCGCTCGGTGCTCGGCGCCAACGAATGGCACAATCTCGAGAGCCGGCTGAAGGAAGGCGGGCACGCGATCTTCGTCGGCGGCCGCGGCATCTTCTCCTTCAAGGGTTCGGGCTATGTCCGCGGCGGCATCTTCGATCGGATCCAGCTGATCCAGGGCGACACGGCGATCCGCTTTCGCGACCGCCAGCACAAGCGGCTGTCGCGACCGGCGGCCGAAGGCGCGCCGCGGCTCGACGAGTTCAGCATCTTCACGATACCGGCCGACAGCGGCTTCGATCCGACCCGGCCCTGGCACCTCCAGCTTCTGGTGCAGCGCGCCACCGGCGCCACCTCCAAGGCGTTCCTGACCTTCGATCTGAACTACGAGGTTCCGGACGCCTATCTCGTCGAGACCGCGCCGGCGCGACCGGCCGCGGCGGCGATCCCCGTCGGAGCATCACCGGTCGGCGAGGCGAGCTTTTCCGACGAGGCGCGCGAGGCGCTCTGGCAGAAGGTCTGGGCGGCGCGCACGATCGACATCGTCGTCGTCGGCGCCGCCATCGTCCTGCTGACACTGCTCTTCTTCTTCCAGATGCAGGCCGTGCGCCATGCGCGGTTCCTGTTCTGGGGCCGCATCGTCTTCCTCTGCTTCACGCTCTTCTGGCTCGGCTGGTACGCCAAGGCGCAGTTGTCGGTGGTCAACATCATGACCTTCACCAACTCGCTGCTTTCGGATTTCAGCTGGGACTACTTTTTGATGGACCCGCTGATCTTCATGCTGTGGTTCTCGGTGGCGGCGGCGCTGCTCTTCTGGGGCCGTGGCGCCTATTGCGGCTGGCTCTGTCCGTTCGGCGCGCTGCAGGAGCTGACCAACCGTGTGGCCAAGTTCCTGCGCATCCCGCAATGGCACGTCCCCTGGGGCCTGCACGAACGGCTCTGGCCGCTCAAATACATGATCTTTCTCGTGCTGTTCGGCGTCTCGCTCTACTCGCTCGACACCGCCGAGCACCTGGCCGAGATCGAGCCGTTCAAGACGGCGATCATCCTGCACTTCATCCGCGACTGGCCCTTCGTCGTCTTCGCCGTCGCCCTGCTGGTCGCGGGCCTGTTCGTCGAGCGCTTTTATTGCCGCTATCTCTGCGCGCTCGGTGCGGGGCTCGCCATTCCCGGCCGCGTCCGCATGTTCGACTGGCTCAAGCGCTACCGCGAGTGCGGCAATCCCTGCCAGATCTGCGCCAACGAATGCCCCGTCCAGTCGATCCATCCCGAGGGCAACATCAACCCCAACGAGTGCATCCAGTGCCTGCACTGTCAGGTGCTCTACAAGGACGACAAGAAGTGCCCGGTCTGCGTCAAAGCCCGGCTCAAGCGGGAGCGTCAAAAGGCACGCAGCGGCGACAGCGCCAGACCGGTGCTGCCGCCAAGGCCGGTTTCAGCGAACCGACAACCCAGAGAGGAGTTCGAGGCATGAGCAGCAACGAAAAGTCGCGGCTGGACCTGTCACGCCGCCATCTGATGAGCGGCACCGCCAAGGCGGCGGCCCTCGCCGGCACCGGCGGGCTGACCGGTGCGGCCGGTGTCGCGGCCCTGACGGGCGGCCTCGCCGGCGGTGCCGGTCTGGCGCCCAGCCCCGCGCGGGCCGCCGAAGCCGGCGCCGTCGGGCCGGGCGAGCTCGACGAATATTACGGCTTCT
>JAGREO010000009.1 GCA_020446525.1 Geminicoccaceae bacterium
TTCGACGAGCCGCTGACCGTCATCGACCCGCACATGAAGTGGCAGGTCCGCCGCAAGCTCAAGGAAATCCACAAGCAGTTCGGTCACACGCTGGTCTACGTCACGCACGACCAGAACGAGGCGCTGACCTTCGCCGACAAGGTCGTGGTGATGAGCGACGGCGAGATCGTCCAGGTCGGTACGCCGCAGGAGTTGTTCGAGCAGCCGGCACACCGCTTCGTCGGCTATTTCATCGGCTCACCGGGCATGAATTTCCTGCCATGCAGCCTGGTCGCGGACGGACTGGGCATCGACGGCACGGAAATCGTCCTGGGCGACGTCTGGGCGGCGCGCGCGCGGGAGAAGCCGGACAGCAAGCTGGAGCTCGGTATTCGACCGGAATTTCTCGACGTGGTCGGCGAGGACAGCGGCGACAGCGTACCGGTGCAGATTCTCAAGGTCGAGAATCTGGGCAATTTCCAGTTGATCACGGTCGGTCTCGGGCCCCATGCGATGATGGTCCGGGTACCCGAGGATCGGCCCGTGCCCGACGGCTTCGGCCACATGCGCTTCGATCCGGCGATGACGAAGCTCTATACCGACGGCCGCCTCGCCGCCTGATCAGTCGAACATGCGCCGCCTGAGACGGTGGTGCGCCAGGGTGAACGCCAGGGCGGTGAGCACGACCAGAAGCAGGATGTGACCCAGAACCGCCGTCAGGGCCAGCGGCCCTCCGGTCGCGAGCGGCCGGATGACTTCGATAAGATGAGTCATCGGCAGCACCCAGGATAGGATTTGAATGAACTCTGGAAAGCGCGCCACCTCGAAGAAGACGCCCGAGAACATGAACATCGGCGTCACCCAGAACGTGAACACGTAACTGAAGAATTCCCAGCTCGACGCATGAGCGGTGGCCGCCAGCCCGCAGGCGGCGAAACACAGCGCCGCGAGGAACAATACGGGCAGGGCCAGGACGCCGCCCAGCAGCGACGGCACACCGCCCCAAAGAGCGCCGACCAGCAGCACACAACTGCATGAGATCATGCCCTTGCAGGCCGCCCAGAGGAGCTCGCCGGTCAACAGTTCGGCCAGGGTCAGCGGCGAGGACAGCATCGCGTCCCACGTCTTTTGCATCTTGAACCGGGCATAGGCGCTGATGGTGGTCTCGAACGTGGCCGCGAACATCGCAGAGTAGGCCATCATGCCGGGCACGATGAACGCCAGGTAGGTAACGCCCTGCATCGTGTCGATGACGCTGCCCAGCCCGAAACCGAAGGCGAAGAGGAAGATCAGCGGGTTGGCGACGTTGGATGCGAGCGACGACCACATCAGTCGCCGCCAGGTCAGCGCGTTGCGTTGCCAGACGGCGAAGGTGTAGCGGTTGAGCAGCGCTTCCATCAGTTTTCCCGGAGCTGCCGGCCGGTGAGCCGCAGGAAGACGTCCTCCAGATTGGCCGGGCGATGCTGGAACGAGGTCTCGGCCGGCATGCCGCGGATCACCGCTTCGGCATCATCGACGAACAGCAGCACGCTGTCGCCGAGATCCTCGGTCTGACTGAGCGGCAGGTGGCGCGGCAGCGGCTTCCTGATCTCGATCACCTGCGGCTTGACGTGCCGGCGAATGAGCTCCCGGGGTGTGCCCTGATCGAGGATCCGGCCGTTGTCGATCAGCACGATATCGTCGCACAGGCGCTCGGCCTCGTCCATGTAATGGGTGGTCAACAAAAGCGTCTTCGCCTGGTTCTTGAGCACCAGGAGCTGGCGCCAGATCATCACCCGTGCCTGCGGGTCGAGCCCGGTCGTCGGTTCGTCGAGAATGATGAGGTCCGGATTGCCGATGACCGCGCGCGCCAGGATCAGCCGGCGTTGCATGCCGCCCGAGAGCCCCATCACCGGTGACTTCGCCCGCTGTGAGAGCTGCATGAAGTCGAGCAGTTGCGGCACGCGCTCGTTGATCTCGGCCGGAAGCAGGCCGTAATACCGCCCGAAGACCTCGAGGTTCTGACGCACGCTCAGATCCGGGTCGAGATTGTTGTCCTGGGGTACCAGCCCGATGCGTGCACGTGTCGAACGCGGCAATCGGCTGGCCTCTTCGCCGAGCACCGTCACACTGCCGGAGGTCGGTCGCGTCAGGCCCATGATCATGCGCATCGTCGTGGTCTTGCCGGCGCCGTTGGGGCCGAGCAGGCCGATGCAGCGGCCCTTGGGGATGGTGAGATCGATGCCGCGCACCGCGTCGATCTCACCGAACTTCTTGGTCAGGGCGCGGGCCTCGATCACGAATGCTTCTTCGACGGCGGCGGGCTCGGCGGAGTCGATGATCTGTTGATCGCTCAAGGATGTTCCTCAGCCGGCGACGGGCACGCCGAACAGATAGGGATGGGCCACGAACAGCACGACGTAGAGGGCCAGGGCCACGGCCAGTTTGATCCAGCCGATTTCCCGCGCGACGAAGCGCTGGCGACCTTCGACGATGGCGCCGAACGGCACGAAGGAGGTACGTTGCACGAACACGCCCCAGCCCGGCGGGTTCTCCCTGGTGCGACGCTGGTCGAGCGCGAAGGCGCCGCCGAAGGCGAGCACGGCCATGGCGCCGAACAGGATGAACGAGGCGAGATCCGGATTGGCGAGCAGGTGTGCGAGGGCCCAGAGACCGATACCCCACATCACCGGGTGCCGGGTGACCCGCAACATGCCGCGCGCCGGCTCCGAAGCGTCCGGGTCCGGTGCCTGCCCTAAGGCGGTGGGATTGGGACCGCTCAACCCGGTGACGAGCAGGATCAGCGCGAACGGCATGACGAGTGTCGGCACGAAGCGCCAGAAACCGCCACCGTACCAGAGCGGCTGATAGGGCGCCTCGGCATAGGCGTCGATCATCCAGATCAGCGCCACCAGGGCGATCGCGGAATAGAGGATGCGATAGAGCGTATCGCCGATCCGGTCGATGAGCTGGCTGCGCAACTGGGTGCTGGAGATGCCCAGATGCGTGCCGACGAAGAAAATGGCGGCCACCAGCAGATTGCTCATCGTTCCCCCACCTCGACGGCGGTCTCCCGCACGACTTGCGTCACCGACCGCCGGCCGTCAACATAGCGGCGGTGATGGGGATGACCAGTGGTGCGCGCGGGCCGCCGTCGGTGCACGCCGCGACGGAGTATGGAAGACGGACGTGATACGCTCGTGCCTCGCCTGCTTGCTGGTGCTCCTGCCACTCACCGTTGCCGCTGGTGATCTGCTGAGCCATCGCTTCGTCTCCATCGAGGGGCGACCGCTGCCGCTCAAGGAATTTCGCGGCCGGCCGCTCCTGGTGGTGAACACCGCCTCGCTCTGCGGGTTCACCCCGCAATATCGCGGCCTGCAGGCACTCTGGGAGCGTTATCGCGCGCAGGGGTTGACCGTTCTGGGCGTGCCGTCGAACGATTTCGGCGGCCAGGAACCCGGCTCGAACGCCGACATCGCCGAGTTCTGCTCGGTCAATTTCGCCGTCGATTTTCCGATGACCGAGAAGGTCGGGGTGACGGGTCCGGCATCGCACCCCCTGTTCGTCGACCTGCGACGCGAGCTGGGGGCGGACGCCGGACCGCGCTGGAACTTCTACAAGTTCCTGATTGATGGCGAGGGAGAGGCGGTGGCGGCATGGCCGTCGTCCACGCCACCGGACGATCCGGCTCTGTTGCGGGCGATCGACCTGCTGCTCGCCGGGGTCGATTGATTGGCACCGACCGGACAGGTCTGGCTTTCACGCGCACGCCTCTGGTCCGGCCTCGTGCTGATGCTCTACGCCGTCACCCATTTCACCAACCACGCCTTCGCGCTGTTCTCGATCGAGACCGCCGAGGCGGCGCGCTCGGTTCTCGGCTTCTGGCACCGCACGCCCTTCTGGCTGCTGCTGCTCGCCGCCCTCACCGTGCACGTGTCGGCCGTGCTCTGGGGTCTCGCACGGCGACGCAGCCTGAAGATGCCGCCCTGGCAGGTGGCGCAAATCCTGCTTGGTCTGGCGATCCCGTTCTGGTTGCTCATCCACATCCTGGCGACGCGCGGATTGAGCTTGCGGCACGACATGGCCGTCGACTACTGGCTCGAATTCTGGCTGCTCTGGCCCGGCCTCGCGGCGCAACAATCGGCCCTCCTGCTGCTGGTCTGGCTGCACGGGTGCATCGGCATTCACTTCTGGTTGCGCCAGCACCGGACCTACAGGCGCGTGCAGACCGCACTGCTCGTCCCGGCCGTGCTCGTTCCCGCTCTCTCGCTGGCCGGCTTCGTCGCCGGCTCGCGCGAGATGCACGCGCGCATCGCATCCGATCCGAACCTCCTGACCTCGCTCGGCGAGGCGCGCAACTGGGTGCCGCTCGCCGAAACCGCCTGGATCTATGTCTGGCGCGACACGATCTTCGCGATCTTCATGGGCGTGCTGATCGGCATCGTCCTCTGGCACGGACTGCTCCGGGGCTGGCTCCTGCGCATCGGCACCTTCCGTGTCGGCTATGGCGGCGGGCGAACCGTGCGCGTGCCGATCGGTACCAGCGTGTTGGAGGCGAGCCGGATCGGCGGCGTGTCGCACGCGTCCGTCTGCGGCGGGCGCGGGCGGTGCTCCACATGTCGGATCAGGATCACCGGCGGCGCCCAGGGTCTGCCGGCACCGAGCGCTGCCGAAGGTCGGGTGCTCGAGCGCCTCGGGGCGGGACCCGAGGTGCGTCTGGCCTGTCAGTTGCGTCCCGGGCACGACATCGACGTGGTGCGGTTGATGCCGGCCGATGCCGGTGTGCGCGACGCCCTCGCACGCATGGACCCGGCCCAGGGCGTCGAGCGCGAGGTGGCGGTGCTGTTCGCGGATCTGCGCGGTTTCACCCGTCTCGCCGAGCGGCGGCTGCCCTACGACGTGGTCTACGTCCTCAACCGCTATTTCGCGGCGATGGGTGAGGCGATCGAAGGGGCGGGTGGCCGGCTCGACAAGTTCGTCGGCGACGGGATCATGGCCCTTTTCGGCATCGAGAGCGAAGCACCCGTCGCGGCACGCCGTGCGCTCGCCGCGGCACGCGCGATGAGCCTGGCCCTGGAGCGGCTCAACACGCAGTTGCAGGGCGATCTGCGTGAGCCGCTGCGCATGGGCATCGGCCTGCACATGGGGCCGGCGATCGTCGGCGAGATGGGCTACGGCGAGACGACCGGGCTGACGGCGATCGGCGACACGGTCAATGTCGCCAGCCGGCTCGAGGCCGCGACCAAGGAGCTCGACGTCGAACTGGTCGTGGCCGACGAGCTGCTCGCGCGCGCGGGAGTGTCGCTGGAGGAGGCGGCGACGCACGACCTCGCGGTGCGCGGACGGAGCGTACCGCTCGGCGTCAAGGCGCTGTCCCGCGCCGCGTCCCTGCCCGGGATGCACCATGCGGGCGAGAGTGGGGCCAGAGGCAAGCTCTCCGTCGTTCGGGCGGGGCTGGCCGCCGCGCGGGCGCGTCTGGCTTCGGCGCGCGGATAGCGGCGGTGTCGCTCCTCGCGGCGGGCCCGGTTTGCGTCACGCCATGTCGCACGGCGGCACGTCGCGTCGCCTGCGGTGAATTAGAGGCGGGAAGGAGCAGAAGAGAGGTCCGGTCTTGCGCGAACGCGTGCTGATCATTGCCTGCGGTGCGCTGGCGCCCGAGATCCGCTCGGTGTTGCGCGCCGACGGGCTCGATCACGTCGATCTGACCTGCCTGCCGGCCGATCTGCACATGCGCCCGCAACTCATCGCCGAGGGCGTGCGCCTGGCGATCCGCAGGGCGCGCGGTGCGTACGACCGGATCTATTGCGCCTATGCCCAGTGCGGCGCGGACGGGCTCGACGCCGTGCTCGAGGCCGAGGGCGTGGAGCGGATCGACGGGCCGCACTGCTACGCCTTCTATGCCGGGCAGAGCACCTTCGTGGCCCTGGCGGACGCCGAGCCCGCGACCTTCTATCTGACCGACTTTCTCGCCCGCCAGTTCGACCGGATCGTCCTGCGAAGCCTGGGTGCCGACCGGCATCCCGAACTGATGAGCCTCTATTTCGGCAATTACCGCCGTCTGGTCTATCTGGCGCAGACCGACGATGCGGAACTGACCGATAAGGCGCGCCGGGTGGCGGCTGGTCTGGGGCTCGAATTCGAGCGCCGCTTCGCGGGCTTGGGCGAACTGGGCGATTTCGTGCGTCGGGCGGCACATGGAGAAGAAGGTGGCGCAAAAGATCGTTCTCTACTGGCGCGACATTCCGGCCCAGGTGATCGTCAAGCAGGGCCGGGCGACGGCGAAGAGGCAGCTTGGCGTGCGCTTCGAGCAGGCCATCGACCGGGCCGCGATGCGCGCCGGCCTCACCGGCAGCGACGCCTATCTCGAACAGTGGCGCCGGAGCGATCCCTGTCCGGTAAGTGACGACATCGAGGCCGAGGCCGCAGCGGCGGCGGAGGCGCTCGAGGCGGACTATACGGTCGAGCGGGTCCGGGCGATCGTCGCGGCCGGCGGCTTCGAGGGCGCCGACTGATGTACGCGCTGCGCCTTTTCGCCGTCCGTCACGCGCGCTTCTTCGAGCGTTTCTACGGCTTCTTCGAGGCCACTTACGTGGCTGCGGCTCCGCTGGTGCGCCGGATCGGCGCCAACCGGCTGGAACGGCCGGTGGCGGCGGTCGAGCGCACCGTCAAGGGCACGCTCTTCGACTGCCGGATGTGCGGTGCGTGCATCCTGTCGTCGACCGGCATGTCGTGCCCGATGAACTGCCCCAAGCAGATGCGCAACGGCCCTTGCGGCGGCGTGCGCCTGAACGGTCATTGCGAGGTGAGGCCGGAGATGAAGTGCGTCTGGGTGCAGGCCTATGAGGGCTCGAGGCGGATGGCGGGTGGCGACGCGATCCTCGAGAGGCAGCCGCCGGTCGATCGCTCGAAGGAAGGCTGCTCCTCCTGGCTCGGGGTGCTGCGCGACAAGGGACTGGTGCATCGCGAGCCCGCGGCGTGAGGGCCGGGCGCGCCGGCCTGCCCGACACCTCGAGGCCGCCGCCCGCCGGCTATTCGAGTCACGGCCGGCTCGAGCGCGTGTTGCGCAGCGGCCGGTTCGCCGTCACCTCGGAGCTCAACCCGCCGGATTCGGCCGATCCGGCCGAGGTCTATGATCGCGCACTGGTGCTCTCGGAGGTCTGTGACGCGATCAACGCCGTCGATGCGTCGGCCGCCAACGTCCACATGTCCTCGATGGGCATCTGCGCGCTCTTGAGCCATGCGGGCTATGCCTCGGTGTTGCAGGTGGCCTGCCGCGACAAGAACCGCATCGCCATCCAGGGCGACATCCTGGGCGCATCGGCGATGGGGGTGATGAACGTGCTCTGCCTCACCGGCGACGGGGTGCAGTGCGGCGATCAGCCGGGTGCCAAGCCCGTCTTCGACCTCGACAGCATCTCCCTCCTGCAGACCGTGCGCACGATGCGCGACGAGAGCCGCTTTCTCACCGGGCGCAAGCTCAGCGTGCCGCCGCGCATGTTCATCGGCGCCGCCGCCAACCCGTTCGTGCCGCCGCTCGCCTATCGCGCCGATCATCTGGGCAAGAAGGTCGCCGCCGGTGCCGAATTCATCCAGACCCAGTATGTCTACGATCTCGACATCTTCGAACGGTTCATGGCGCGCGTGCGCGATCTGGGCCTCGACCGGAAGTGCTTCATCCTGGCCGGCGTCGGGCCGCTCGCCTCGGCCCGCACGGCACGCTGGATGCGCGCCAACGTGCCCGGCGTGCACGTCCCCGACGCGCTGATCGACCGGCTGGAGAAGGCCGGACCGCCCAAGGCCGCCAAGGCCGAGGGCAAGGCGATCTGCGTCGAGCTGATCCAGCGCCTGCGCGAGATGAAGGGCGTCAAGGGCGTGCACGTGATGGCGTACCGGCAAGAGGAATTCGTCTCGGAGATCATCACCGCATCGGGCGTGCTGCAGGGCCGGCGCGGCCGGGCCCGGGCTCTGCCCGCCGCACCCGCTTGACGCAATTGCGCTGTTTTTGGGCGCCTTCACGCGCGTCGGCGGCCCGCATGGCGTGCTTCAAGGCGCCGCCGACCAATCCCGATCCACGCCATACAGGGCCGCACCGATGACAGAAACCCGCGTCAGCAGTCACAAGAAGGAAGTGGTGATCGGTTTCGACCGCCCCTTTTGCGTCATCGGCGAGCGGATCAATCCGACCGGGCGCAAGAAACTGGCGGCCGAAATGGCGGCGGGCGACTTCTCCACCGTCGAGGCCGACGCGCTGGCCCAGGTCGCGGCCGGCGCCCACATGCTCGACGTCAATGCCGGCATTCCGCTCGCCGACGAGCCGGCGATCCTGGCCCGGACCATCCAACTGGTGCAGTCGCTGGTCGACGTGCCCTTGTCGATCGACAGCTCGATCGTCGCCGCACTCGAAGCCGGCCTGGCGGTCTATCAGGGCAAGCCGCTGGTCAATTCGGTGACCGGCGAGGAGGAGCGGCTCGAGGCGGTGCTGCCGCTGATCAGGAAGTATGGTGCCGCCGTCGTCGCGATCTCCAACGACGAGACCGGCATCTCCGAAGATCCCGACGTGCGCTTCGAGGTCGCCAAAAAGATCGTCGAGCGGGCGGCGGATCATGGCATTCCGCGCTCGGACATCGTCGTCGACCCGCTGGTCATGCCGATCGGCGCCCTGGGCCAGGCCGGCAATTCGGCATTCAGGCTGCTGCGCCGACTCAAGGAGGAGCTGGGCGTCAACTCCACCTGCGGCGCCTCGAACGTGAGCTTCGGGCTGCCCAACCGGCATGGCCTCAACGCCGCCTTTCTCTGCATGGCGGCGGCCTCGGGCATGACCTCGGCGATCATGAACCCGCTGCACGCCGAGGAGATGACGGCGATCCTCGGATCCGACGTGATGATGGGCAAGGACGTCAACTGTCGCCGCTGGCTGACCAGTTTCCGCGAGCCGCAGGCCGAGGGTGCCGACGGCGGCCGGGCGGAGCGGCGCCGGCGCCGGGCCGGCTGAAGCGCGTGGCGGACGCGCTCGTCGTCTTCACACCCTCGGGCAAGCGCGGCCGGTTTCCGCTCGGCACCAGCCTGCTCGACGCCGGCCGGGCGCTCGGGGTCGACATCGACGGGGTGTGCGGCGGCCGGGCGATCTGCGGTCGCTGTCAGGTGGAGGTGGGCGAAGGCGCGTTCGCCAAGCACGGTATCACCAGCAGCGGCACGCACGTCGAGGAGCGTACCGCGGTCGAGCTCCGCTTCGACGCGCGCAAGGGGATCGCGCCCGGCCGCCGGCTCTCGTGCCAGGCCCGCTTGTCCGGCGACGTGGTGGTCGACGTGCCGCCCGACAGCCAGGTGCACAAGCAACTGGTGCGCAAGCGCGCCGACGCCCGGGTGATCGAGCTCGATCCCGTGCTGCGCCCCTACTATGTCGAGGTCGATCAGCCGGACATGCACCGGGCGCGCGGCGATTTCGAGAGGGTCGAGGAGGCGCTCGCAAGCCAATGGGGGCTCGGCCACGTCACCATCGACCTGAAGACGCTCAAGGCCCTGCAGGCCAAGCTGCGCAAAGGGGAATGGAAGCTGACCGTGATGGTCCACGAGGGCCACCGGATCATCGCGACCCGGGCCGGCTTTCGCCCCGACGCCTATGGCATCGCCGTGGATATCGGTTCGACCACCATCGCCGCGCATTTGTGCGACCTGACGACCGGCGCGATCGTCGCATCGGCGGGCGTGATGAACCCGCAGATCCGCTTCGGCGAAGATCTGATGAGCCGCATCTCCTACGTCATGATGAACCCGGGCGGCGACCGGCAGATGACGATGGCGGTACGCGAGACACTGACGGCGATGGTGGGCCAACTCGCCGCCGAAGCACGCATCGACACCAACGACATCTTCGAGATCGTCTTCGTCGGCAATCCGGTGATGCATCACCTGCTCCTCGGCATCAACCCGGTGGAACTCGGCGGCGCGCCCTTCGCGCTGGCGACCGACAGCGCCATGGAGCTCTGGGCGTCGGAGATCGACATGACGGCGCTCAACGACAGCGCGCGCGTCTATGTCCTGCCTTGCATCGCCGGCCATGTCGGCGCCGATTGCGCCGGCGTGATCCTGTCGGAATCGCCGCATCGGCAGGACGAGATGATGCTGATCGTCGACGTCGGCACCAATGCCGAGATCGTGCTCGGCAATCGTGGCGTGCTGCTCGCGTGCTCGTCGCCCACCGGTCCCGCCTTCGAGGGTGCTCAACTCTCGAGCGGCCAGCGTGCCGCACCGGGCGCGATCGAAAGGGTGCGCATCGACAAGGAGACGCTCGAGCCGCGCTTTCGCATCATCGGCAGCGACCTCTGGTCCGATCACGAGGCCTTCGCGCACGTGGCACGCGGCACGGGCATCACGGGCATCTGCGGTTCCGGCATCATCGAGGTGATCGGCGAGATGTATCTGGCCGGCATCATCGGCCAGGACGGCGTGATCGACGGTGCCTTGGCCGCGCGATCCCCGCGCGTGGTGCCGGACGGGCGCACCTTCGCCTATGTCCTGCACCAGGGCGAGCAGGAGATCCGCATCACCCAGAACGACGTCCGGGCGATCCAGCTCGCCAAGGCCGCGCTCTATGCCGGTTGCCGGCTGCTGATGGACCGCCTCGCCATCGATCGCGTCGACAGGATTGTGCTGGCCGGCGCCTTCGGCAGCCACATCGACCCGCTCTATGCCGTGCTGCTCGGGCTGGTGCCCGATTGTCCCCTGGAAAAGGTACAGTCCGGGGGCAACGCCGCCGGCACGGGCGCACGCATCGCCCTGCTGAATCGCGCCTCGCGCCGTGAGATCGAAACGGTGGTGAAGACCATCGAGAAGGTCGAGACGGCGGTCGAGCCGCGCTTTCAGGAGCATTTCGTCGCCGCCATGGCGATCCCCCACAAGACCGCACCCACACCCAATCTCGCAGCGGCCGTGACGCTGCCGCCGGCCAAGATCGCGAGCCGGGAGGGCGAAGGCCGCGGCGGCCGGCGAAGACGCGGCGCCTGAACTCAGCCGTTAGCCGCCGCGATCGGCAGGCGGACGTCCATCAGTGTCATCTCGCCCGGATGCGTGCGCACCTCGAAGCCGAAATGCCGGTTCATCTCCAGCATGTTGCGGTTCTCGGCCAGCACCTCGCCGAAGATCTCCTTGATGCCGACGTCCGCCGCATGGGTGATCAGCGTCTGCATGAGCCTGAAGCCCAGCCCGCGGCCCTTGACGTCGCTGCGAACGAGGATGCCGTATTCCGCCCGTTCCAGGTCCGGATCGGCGGCCAGGCGCGCTACGCCGAGGATGGCGCTGTCGTCGGTCGGCGTGGCGACGAACGCCATCTCCCGGTCATAGTCTATCTGCGTCATGCGCGCGGCCATCTGCGGCGGCAGGCGGCGGAGTGCGGTGAAGAAGCGCAAGCGCAAATCCTCGATGTCGCTGGCCTCGATCATCGCCTGCAGCGCCGGCGCGTCTTCCGGCCGTATCGGTCGCAACTGCACGCTCGAGCCGTCGCGCAGCGTCGCCACCCGCTCGAGATCGCGGGGATAAGGGCGGATCGCCAGCCGGGCGACACCGTCCAGCCGCGGTTCGGCCAAGCGGATGCGCGCATCGAGTGCGATCACGCCTTTGGGGCCGGCGAGCAGCGGATTGATGTCGAGTTCCGCCACCCGGTCGAGATCGGTCATCAGGCGACCGACCTTGAGCATGGTCAGGGTGAGGGCGTCGAGATCGACGCCGGGCCGGCCGCGATAGCGTTGAAGAATGCGCCAGATGCGCGTGCGGCTCATCGTCTGGCGTGCCAGCTCGGCGGTCAGCGGCACCAGACAGATCGCGGTGTCGTCGATCACCTCGACCGCGGTGCCGCCCGCGCCGAAGATCAAAGCGGGGCCGAAGAGGGCGTCGTCCTTCGCGCCCAGCAGCAACTCCACGCCGTCGTCGAGCCGCGCCATCTCCTGCACCGAAAAGCCGGTGATCCGCGCCTCGGGTGCCGTCTCGGCGAGTGCTTCCAGCATCGCGTGCGCCGCGTGCTCGACCTCCTTGGGGCCTTCGAGGTGCAGCCGTACGCCGTCGACGTCGCTCTTGTGCGGGATGTCCGGCGAGACGATCTTGAGCGCCACCGGCACGCCGAGGAGGCGCGCGACCCGGGCTGCTTCGGCCGGGGTCTTCGCCGCACGGGTGACGACGGTGGGGATGTCGTAGACACCCAGGATCGCCTTGGCGTCGATCTCGCTCAGCCACTCGCGGCCGTCGGCCCGGGCCTCGTCGATGATCGCCCGGGCGCGCATCAGATCGGGTGAGATATCCGCGGCACGCGAGGTGGCGAGCTGCATGAGCTGGGCTTGGTTGCGCTTGTAGTCGACGAGCTGCATGAAGCCCCGCGCCGCGGCTTCGGGCACGTCGTAGCTCGGCATCCGGGCTCGGGCGAAGGTCTGTCGCGCCGCGGCGGCCGAGCCGTTGCCGAGCCAGGTCGCGATGACGGGAGGCCGTTTGCCGCGGTTGCGCTCCGCCTCCACGAAGCCGACGATCTCCTGCGCCACGTCGATCGAGGGGTGCGCCGCGGTCGGACAGTTGAGCACCAGGATGGCGTCCGAGCCGCCCTCCTCCAGCAGGATCTTCAAGGCGGCGACGTAGCGCGCCCCGTCCGCGTCGCCGACGATGTCGAGCGGATTGGATCGGCTCCAGTTCTTCGGCAGCACGCCGTCCAGCCGCGCGATCGTCTTCTCGTCGAGTTCCGCCAGCGTGCCGCCGGCCTGGATCAGAGCGTCGGTCGCCAGAACCGCGGCACCGCCGCCGTTGGCAACGATCGTCAGCCGGTCCCCCTTGGGCATGAAGCCCTTGCCCAGCATCTCGACCGCGTCGAACAGTTCCGCCAGCGTGCCCACCCGCAGCATGCCGGCCCGGCGAAAGGCCGCATCATAGACGGCGTCTTCGCCGACCAGCGCACCGGTGTGGGTGCCGGCCACCTTCGCACCGGGCCCGGTGCGGCCGGCCTTGACCACGACCACGGGCTTGACCCGCGCTGCCGCGCGTGCGGCGGACATGAACTTGCGCGCGTCGGTGATGGCCTCGACATAGAGCAGGATCGCCTGCGCCGACGTATCGGCCGCCAGATAGTCGATCATGTCGCCGAAATCGATATCCGCCATCTCGCCCAGCGAGACCAGATGGCTGAAGCCGATGCCGCGCTCGGTGGCCCACTCCAGTGCCGTCGCGAGCATCGCACCGGACTGCGAGACGAAGGCAAGGTCGCCCTCCAGCGCCTTGCGCGGCGCGAGGCTGGCGTCGAGCCCGATCGAAGGGCGGACGATGCCCCGGCTCTTCGGTCCCAGGATCCGCAGGAGTGCGGGTTCCGCGGCATCGAGCATCCGCTGGCGCAGGGCACCGTCGCCGGCGAATTCCGAAGTCACGACGATCGCGGCTCTGGTTCCGCGCGCCGCAAATTCGCCGATCAGGCCGGGGACGCTGGCGGGGCCGGTGGCGATGACGGCGAGATCGGGCGTCAGCGGCAAGGAGGCGACGTCGGGATAGGCCATGATGCCGCCGATCGCCTGCGCCTCGGGATGAACCGGCAGGATCGGTCCCTGGAAGCCGCCGGTCAGGAGGTTGCGCGCGAGCACGGCGCCGAGCGAGCCCTGCCTGCGGCTGGCGCCGACCAAAGCCACCGATCGCGGCTTGAACATCGCATCGAGATTGCGCAAGGACATGAGTGAGAGGTCCGATCTGCTGTCACCATCGAGGAGTCTGGACTGAAATGGTGCAGTGCAGCAAACAAATTCAAGTCGCCCGGTGACAAAACTTCTGGTTGATAGGTTCGCTGCGGCGCGCCGCGACCCGGATCGCGCGGTGCTCGAAGGGCTGCATGCGATCAAGCACGCTCTGCGGTTCGACGCCCGGCTCGAAACCTGCTGCATCCGGGACGATACCGACGTGGCGGCACTGTCCGAACGCCTCGCACCCGACATCGCCCCGACCTTGCGGGCGATCGGTGTGCGCGTTGCCGCCGACGTTTTCGACGCCCTGTCGCCCGACCCGCCGAGGACCGGCATCGTGGCGCTGGCCCGCCGGCCGTCGGTCGACCCCGAGCGCCTGTGCGCCTGCGATCGGACGGCACCGGTCGTGGTGCTGGACCGGCCGGCCGATGCGGGCAATGTCGGCGCCGTCGTGCGTGTCGCCGCGGCCGCCGGTGCCTCGGCGGTGCTCTGCACCGGGCCGCACGATCCCTGGCACGCCCGGGCGCTGCGCGGGTCGGCCGGCGCGCACTTCGCCCTGCCGGTCGCCCGGGTGGAGCGCATTCCTCCGGCACGTCCGCTGATCGCGCTCGATCCGACCGGCCGGGCCTTGAGCGACGTCGAGATACCCGATGATGCGGTGCTGCTGTTCGGCTCGGAACGAGACGGGCTCTCGGCGACCGCGCGCGATGCTGCCGACATGCGCCTTTCGATCCCGATGCGTGCGGGCCTGTCGTCGCTCAATCTCGCCACCAGCGTGGCGATCACCCTCTATCGGTGGCGGCTCGGCCGACCGCGATCGGGCGACGATCGTGCATAAGCTGTGTATTTCGCGTACACGTAGAGGCTGCACCCGAACGAGGATCATGCTCGAACCCGCGATCGATGCCGATACCGCCCGCAACCCCCGGTTCTCCGGGCAAGTCCTCCCGACGGGTGCGGGCGCCTGAGGTGGCGGGTTTCGGATTGCGCATGCGCCTGCCCCGGCTCGGTGAGGTGCTCGACCTCCGGCCGATCCTGACGGCCGCGGGGACGGTGCTGATCGTTCTCGGGCTCTTCATGACCCCGCCGCTCGTCGCCGATCTGGTGATCGGCCATCCCGACTGGCAGGTCTTCTTCGTATCCGCCGGTATCACCTTCTTCGTCGGCGCCGCGCTGGTGCTGATGAACGGCGGCCGGGAGTCGGAACAGCTCAGCGTCCGTCAGGGCTTCTTGCTGACGACGATGGTCTGGCTGGTGACGGCGGTTTTCGCGTCGATCCCGTTCGCGCTCTCGGAACTGGATCTGACGGCCGCCGACGCGTTCTTCGAGGCGATGAGCGGGATCACCACGACCGGCGCCACCACCATCATCGGGCTCGACTATGCGCCACCCGGACTGCTGCTCTGGCGGGCCATCCTGCAGTGGCTGGGCGGCATCGGCATCATCGTCATGGGTATCGCCATCCTGCCGATGCTCAACATCGGCGGCATGCAGCTCTTTCGCACGGAAAGCTCCGACCTCTCCGACAAGATCCTGCCGCGCGCGGCACAGATCGCCTCGGCCATCGGCATGATCTATCTGGCGCTGACGCTCGCCTGCACGAGCGCCTACTGGCTCGCCGGCATGCGCCTCTTCGATGCCGTGGCGCACGCCATGACGACGATCGCGACGGGCGGCTACTCGACCTACGACGCCTCGATCGGCTTTTTCGCCAGCCCGGTCATCGAGTGGATCGCCATCGTCTTCATGATCCTGGGCGGCATTCCCTTCGTGCTCTACATCCAGGCCGTCCGCGGCAACAGGCGGCCGCTGATGCACGACGTTCAGGTGCGCTGGTTTCTCGGCATCCTCGTCTGCTCGTCGATCGTGCTGACGCTCTGGCTCTACAGCGAGCATCGCTGGGGGTGGCACGAAGGGCTGCGCCATGCCGTCTTCGCCACGGTCTCCATCGTCACCGGCACCGGCTATGCCTCGACCGACTACGGCCTGTGGGGCCATCTGCCGATCGCTCTCGTCTTCTTCCTGATGTGTGTGGGCGGCTGCACGGGCTCGACCACCGGCGGCATCAAGGTCTTTCGCCTCGTGGTCGTCTATCGCATCGCCCGGGTGCAGGCGTTCCGCCTGATCCACCCCAACGCCGTGTTCCGTTCGCTCTACAACAACCAGCCGATCACCGACGCCATGGCCGTGTCGGTGCTGGCTTTCCTCTTCCTCTTCGCCGTCACCTTCTCGATCATCGCCGTCCTGCTCTCCTGGTACGGCCTCGACTACCTCACCGCCATGTCGGCGGCGCTGACGGCGCTGGGCAATGTCGGGCCGGGGCTGGGTCCGGAGATCGGACCGGCCGGCAACTTCGCCGATCTGCCGCAAGGCGCCAAATGGATCCTCTCCGCCGCCATGCTGTTGGGCAGGTTGGAACTGTTCACCGTGCTGGTGCTCTTCGCACCGATGTTCTGGAGAGCCTGAGGGAAGCGATCATGCGCAATCTGTGGAAACGGCTGGTCGGCGCGGATCTGGTCGACGTCGACACCACGGGATTTACCGAGCACCAGCTGGCGGCGGCGGCGCTTCTGGTCGAGGCGGCGCTGATGGACGGGGTGATCGGTCCGGACGAATCGGCGCGGGTCGAGCGGCTGCTGGCCGAGCGCTTCGGCCTGAGCGCCGGCGAGGCGCGCATGCTCTACGATCACGGCCGCGCCGCCGCCGAGCGCAGCGTCGAATGGCAGGGCTTCACGAGCACCATCAAGGACGCCTTCGACGACCGCGAGCGGGTCGAGCTCGTCGAGATGCTCTGGGAGGTCGTCCTCGTCGACGGCGAACTGCACGACCACGAGGCTTCCCTGATGCGGCGCATCACCGGCCTGCTCTATGTCGACGCCCGGGACAATGCCGACGCCCGCCGGCGCGCCCTCGAGAAGGTCGAGCGGGGCCGATCCTGATCGCCACCGCGCTCAACGCAGCGTGCGCACCGCCAGCCGCAGGAGATAGCGCGCGCGGGCGAAATCCTCCTCGATCTTGAGCGTCACGGCCGGCGCCGGCTGCTCGGCGACGTCGCGCCACATCACCTGCTTTTCCGCCCCGGCGAACTGGAAGACGTCACCACGCCGCCAGTCCCGCGGATACCAGGACGGACGGCGCAGGCAGGAATCGATCCGCGACGACAGGTCGGCGAAGCGGCCCTGCAGCATCGTCGCCGGCGCAAGGCCGCTGCGGCAGACATAGAGCGCGCCCGGATAATAGTCGCCCTGCACGCGGCAACCGGTGAACGGCTCCGGCACGGTGCGCCCCCGCCAGGTGCGCTGGTCGACCGGGGTGCTGCGCAAGGGTGCGAAGGCGTCGTGCTCGGCCTCGATGATCCGCGTCAGTGCGCCGCAGAACCCGTCGGCCGCCGCAGCGCCGGTCGCGGCCGGCGGTTCCGCGGGAAGCTCCGGCAACGGCACCACCTCGGGTTCGACGGGAGCGATCGGCTCGCTCGGCGCACACCCGAAGAGCACCCACACCAGGAGGAGCCGGGCTGCGAAGCGCAAGGTCAGTCACCCGCCGCCCGCGCCAGGGCGTCGATGTCGGCGACGACGACGCCCGCCTTGTCGACCCGGGCGAGCAGGCCCTCCTTGCGCAGGACCGTGAAGGTGCGGCTGACGGTCTCGATCGTCAGGCCGAGAAAATCGGCGATGTCGCTGCGGGTCATCGGCAGCGCCAGCCGGTCGCCGGCCGCCACCTCCAGCCGCCCGGCGAGCGACAGGAGGAAGCTCGCGAGGCGCTCCTTGGCGGTCTTGCGGCCGAGCAGCAGCATCTGACCCTGCGCCGCCGCCAGTTCCGTGCTCACGATGCCGAGCAAACGTGTTTCCAGATCGGGATAGTCCTCCATCATGCCGTGAAAGAAGTTGCGCCGGAAACGGCAGGCGGTCGTCGGCATCACGGCTTCGGCGGAATAGATGTAGGCCTCGCCCACCGACAGGCCGACGAAGTCGCCCGGGATCATGAAGCCGGTGATCTGCCGCCTCCCGTCGGGCATCAGCTTGTAGAGCTTGAGCATGCCCTCGACCACCGTGAAGACGTCCAGGGCCGGCTCGCCCTCCTCGATCAGGGTGGCACCCGGACCGAGACGCCGCGGGTGGGTCATTCGCGCCAGACGGGCCAGAGCGTCGGTCGGCAGGGCGCCGCAGACGGCCAGCGGACGGACGGCGCAGCTCTCACAGGCGACGCTCGCCCCGCAGCAGACCGTCTCGCGCTTGTCGAGTCGCTCCATCTCACCCTCGATCACGACTTCGGAACGTTTCCCCGAGACCGTCCCACGGCGAACGGTCCGCACCAGACTAGGCTTTCCGGTTGATCTGGGTCAATGAACGACGCGCGTCCATCGACGCATGTGACCTCATGGATGCCGATGCGAGAACAGCGGGCTGGCGGGTGCTCGCGGTCGAAAAGCGAACCTGGCTCTGGACGTTCGTCGCGCCCGCCGACCTGGAAGCACTGTGGCCGCTCGTCCTCGCCGTCGACACGCGGAGCGCCGCCGGCTGGCGGCGCGAGGCGGAGCACAGGCTCGACGGCTGCTCCCACCATCGCCCCGGCCATCGCGAAGCCTCGGCGGGTGTGATCGCGCTGCACACCGCGAGCCGTACGGCCGTTGCCGCGTTCTTGTATGCCGTGCACCGTGATCGAGATCGTCTTCAGATCGAGCGCATGCGCCACCTCGAGTTCGGCGCCCGCCCGACCACGCTCGCAGCGACCCTGCACCTGACGCTGGAGCTCGCCGCACACCTCCGCTGCCGCGAGATCGCGCTTCACACGCCCCGCGGCGACCGCGGAACCCTCGAGCGCGGCCTGCACGCGTGCGCCCTGAGCTGCGGCTTCTTCGAGAGGCGCGGCCTCTGGCTCTCCCGTCTGCCGTGCACGCTTGACACCGGATGGACCCAATCATAGCCTCGCCGTAACCAGAGGCGGGCGAGCCGCTCCGACGGTGTGCGTTCGAGAGGCGCGCGTTCGAGAGGCGAGGGAGGAGAACGATCGGCCGGCCTGTGCGCCGCGCCTTCTCCCTTGCATCATGGCACGGGAGGATGATGTGCAACTCAGTCGAGACGATCTGCTCAACGCCTACAAGCGCATGCGGCTGATCCGCGAATTCGAGGATGCGCTGCACGAGGAATTCTCGGCCGGCAACATACCGGGCTTCGTCCATCTCTATGCCGGCGAGGAAGCGTCCGGAGTCGGCGTGTGCATGCATCTCGACGATCGCGACGCCATCGCCTCGACCCATCGCGGCCACGGCCACTGCATCGCCAAGGGCTGCGACGAGCGGGCGATGATGTCGGAGATCTACGGCCGTGCCGACGGGCTGTGCGGCGGCAAGGGCGGCTCGATGCACATCGCCGACCTCTCCAAGGGCATGATGGGCGCCAACGGCATCGTCGGCGGCGGACCGCCGCTGATCTGCGGCGCGGCGCTGTCGGCCAAGCAGCGCAAGACCGGCGGCGTGGCCGTGGCCTTCGTCGGCGACGGCGCCTCCAACCAGGGCACCACCTTCGAGAGCTACAACCTCGCCAAGGTCTGGAACCTGCCGGCGATCTTCGTCGTCGAGGACAACGGCTATGCCGAGGCGACGGCGAGCGCCTGGTCGGTCTCGGGCAGCCAGGCCAAGCGCGCGGCCGGCTTCGACATCCCCGCGATCGAGGTCGACGGGCACGATTTCTTCGCCGTCTGGGAGGCGGCGCGCGAGGCGATCGAGCGGGCCCGGGAGGGCGGCGGCCCGACGCTGATCCACTGCAGGCTCAATCGCTATTACGGCCATTTCGAGGGGGACGCCGTCACCTACAAGGCGCCCGGCGAGGTGGAGAAGGTCAAGGCGGAGAAGGACTGCCTCATGCTCTTCAGACAAAGGGTGACCGAAGCCGGTCTGCTCGACGCCGAGGCGCTCGATCAGGCCGACCGCGAGGCGAAGGCCCGCATCGATCAGTGTCTGAGCGAAGCCAAGGCGGCGCCGGCGCCGACCGAGGCGGCCCTGCTCACCGACGTCTACACCTCCGCTTACTGAGGACGGATTCCGATGCCCAAGAAAAGCTATCGTCAGGCGATCAACGAGGCCCTGCGGCAGGAGATGGAGCGCGACGAGCGCGTCATCATCATGGGTGAGGACATCGCCGGCGGCATGGGTGCGCCGGGCGAGGACGACGCCTGGGGCGGCCCGCTCGGCATCACCAAGGGGCTGATGACGCAATTCGGCCGCGAGCGCGTGCTCGACACGCCGATCACCGAAAGCGGCTTCATCGGCGCCGCGGTGGGTGCGGCGGCGACCGGACTCAGGCCGGTGGCCGAATTGATGTTCGTCGACTTCATGGGGGTCTGCTTCGACCAGATCTTCAACCAGGCCGCCAAGTTCAAATACATGTTCGGCGGCAAGGCGGTCACTCCGCTGACCATCCGCACCATGTACGGCGCCGGGTTCCGGGCCGCCTCGCAGCACAGCCAGTGCCTCTATCCGCTCTTCACCCACATACCGGGGCTCAAGGTGGCGCTGCCGTCGAATGCCTACGAGGCCAAGGGCCTGCTGATCCAGGCGATCCGCGACGACGACCCGGTGATGTTCTTCGAGCACAAGGCGATGTACGACGACGAATGGGAAGTGCCCGACGAGCCGTACGCCATTCCCTTCGGCGAGGCCGCCGTCACCCGTGAGGGCGACGACGTGACCATCGTCGCCTTCGGCCGGATGGTCAACATGGCCAACGAAGCGGCCGACAACCTGGCGAAGCAGGGCGTCTCCTGCACCGTCGTCGATCCGCGCACCACCTCGCCGCTGGATCGCGACACCATTCTCGAGACCGCCGAGGAGACTGGCCGGGTGGTGGTGGTCGACGAGGCGCACCCGCGCTGCAACATGGCGACCGACGTCGCGGCCCTGGTCGGCCAGGAGATCTTCGGCGCCCTCAAGGCGCCGGTGCGCATGGTGACGGCGCCGCATTGCCCGGTGCCGTTCTCGCCGGCGCTCGAGGATCTCTACATCCCCAATGCCGCCAAGATCGAGGCGGCGGTGCACGAGGTGATGAGCGGCGTGCACGCACGCGCGGCCGAATAGAGCTTTCCCCGATACGGCGGCACGCCGGATCGATCAGGGAATGCGGTGATGGAAGAGCTTTCCCCGATACGGCGGCACGCCGGATCGATCAGGGAATGCGGTGATGGAAGAGCCTTCCCCGATACGGCGGCGTGTGCCGGATCGATCGAAAGTTGCGACGACGTAAGAAGCCATTCCCGGTCCCGTCGAACCCGGGCGCGGTTCGACGGGACCGCCTTGAACGGAGCCAGCGGATGAGCAGCGGCATTGAAGCCATCGTCATGCCCAAATGGGGCCTCGCCATGCAGGAGGGCATGCTCGCGGCGTGGTCGGTCGAGGAAGGCGCCACCATCACCAAGGGGCAGGAGATCTGCGACATCGAAACCTCGAAGATCGCCAACGTCTTCGAGAGCCCGGTGAGCGGCACGCTGCGCCGCAGGGTGACCGCCGAGGGCGAGACGGTGCCGGTGGGCTATCTGATCGCCGTCTGTGCGCCCGGGAGCGTCGACGATGCGGCGATCGACGCCTTCGTCGACGACTTCAAGGCCAATTTCGTGGTCGACGACGCCGGAGCCGGCGGTCCCGAGCCGAAGACGGTCGAGACCGGGGCCGGCCGCATCCGCTATCTCGAGGCAGGCGGCGGTGACGCACTGCCGCTGATCTTCATCCACGGCTTCGGCGGCGACTATCTCTCCTGGATGCTCAATCAGGCCGAGCTCTCCGCCGACCGGACCGCCTATGCCATCGACCTGCCGGGCCACGGCGGCTCGACCAAGGCGGTGGGCCAGGGCGACGTGGGCAGCCTGACGGCGGCCGTGTGCGCCTTCATGCAGGCCATGGACATCGCCCGGGCGCATCTGGTCGGCCACAGCCTGGGCGGCGCCATCGCCCTCGACATGGTGCGCAACCATCCCGAGCTCGTCGCCTCGGCCACGCTGATCGCGCCGGCGGCGCTGGGCCCCGACATCGAGATGGACTATATCCAGGGCTTCATCCGCGAGAAGCGGGCGAAGAAGCTGCGCCCCTATCTCGAGATGCTGGTCCACGACCCCTCGATGATCAGTGCCGAGATGGTCGAGGAGGTGATCAAGTTCAAACGCCTCGACGGCGCCGAGGAAGCCCTCAACACCATCGCCAACAACTGCTTCGACGGCGGCCGGCAGAACCTCGTTCTGACCGAGCGCCTGCCGCGCATGACCCGGCCCATCCAGGTCATGTGGGGCAAGAACGACCGCATCCTGTCGCCTGGCCACTCCGTAGGCCTGCCGCCCTCCATCGACGTGACCCTGCTCGACGACGCCGGCCACCTGCCGCACATGGAAAAAGCCGAACAGGTCAACGCCGGGATCGAAGCCTTCATCACCCGCCACGACGGACCCTGACCTTCGCCAGCGGTCCGGGCCGCCGCAGCCGACGCCGGAGGGTCGCACCCTCCGGACCACCCGCTTTTTCTCGATCTTTGTTCGTTTGCGGTGGCGAAGCCTGAACGACACAAAATTATAGGAAAAAAGGCGTTGACATGGGTCATACGCAACGTCTATAATCCGCCCCATGACCCACCATCACGCCGCCCCACACGACGAGCTCCCATCCGCCTGCGCGCGCTTCGCGCTGGGGGATTGGATGCGCTTGTTCTGGCAGAACGCCACGACCCACGACAGGGGGCGGCTGGCGCGGTTCTGCGCGCTCGGGCGGCAGGTGATGTAGAGCGTG
>JAGREO010000054.1 GCA_020446525.1 Geminicoccaceae bacterium
CATCCCGAAGGCTATCTCGAAGGCTTCGCCACCATCTATTCCGATGCCGCTGAACTGATCCATGCCGCCCTGGAGCGCCGCCAGCCCGACGCCGGCGCCCTGCTCGTGCCGGACGTGCGGGCCGGGGTCGACGGCGTGCGGTTCATCGAGGCGGTGGTGAAGTCCAGCAGCGAGGGCGGCGTCTGGGTCGAGCCCTGAGGTGGTCGATCTCGATCTTCTCGAGCGCTACCTGCTGCGCGCCGCGCGCGAGCGTCGTTCGGTCACCTATGGCGAACTCCTGGGCTTCTTCGAACGGCGCGTGACCTGGATCCACGTGGCGGCCTTGTGCAAGGATCTGGGCAAGGTGGGCGAGCGCATCGCCGCGCGGGGCGGGCCGGAGATGGCCTGTCTCGTGGTGCGCAAGAGTGACGGCATACCGGGCGAGGGCTATTTCGTGAGTCTGCGCGAGGAGGAAGGCTATCAGGGCTCGCTCGTCGGGCCCGAGGCGGTGGCCGAGCTGCGCCGGCGGCAGGCCGCGGCGTTCGACTATGCCGCCGGCCTCGGCGAGGCTTTCAGCGACGGATGAGGTCGAGCGGAAGCCGGGAGAGCGATTCGGGTGCGGTTTCGCCGACGATCGAGGTGCGGCCCAGCGTCATTGCGGTGCCGCTGTCGCTGTCGGCGATGATCATGTGCAGGAACAGCACCATGCCCGGCTCGAGCACCACCGGATTGCCCTCGTAGAACATCGGCCAATCCATCCAGGAAGGCGCATAGACGGCGCCCAGGGAATAGCCGCAGGCGTTCAGCCGGTGCGCGCCCAGCCCGTGTGTGTCGAGCGTGTGCGCATGCGTCTCGAATACCTCGCCCATGCTGCGACCGGGCCGCAGCGTGTCCTCGCAGGCGAGCAGCGCGTCGCGCGCCGCGTCGTGCAATGCGAGGTGACGTGGCGAGGGTGTTCCGATCACCAAAGTGCGCATGGCGGCCGCATGGTACTGGCGCCAGACGCCGGCCCATTCGAGCGTCAACTGGTCCTGCGCATCGAGTCGGCGGCGGCCGCTTCGGTAGCGGCAGAGCAAGGCGTCCGGGCCCGATCCGACGATGAAGGGGTTGGCCGGATAGTCGCCGCCGGCCTCGAACACGGCGTCGTGCATCCGTGCGAGGATCAGGCCCTCGTCGACGCCGGCGCCGGCCTGCGCCACGGCCGCTTCGAGCGCCCGATCGCACAGATCGCCCGCCTTGCGGACATGCGCCAGCTCGGCTTGCGATTTGACCAGCCGCAGCCGGTCGACCAGCCGCGACGCGTCCTTCAGGTCGACCATCTCACCCAGAGCCGCCTGCAGCTTGCGGCCGTTGGCAGCTGTCAGCCCGTGCGTGTCCCATTCGACGCCCACGCTTTTGCCCTCGAGGCCGAAGTCACGCACGAGAGCGGCCAGTTCGGCCGTCGGCTCCGCATCTGCGCGATCGCGCCAGATGCGGACATCCTCGATGATCGAGGTGCGCCGGGCCTGGCGCTGGTCGGCGGAGCGGGTGAGCAGGGCGGTCCCGCCGTCGGCCGTCACCGCGAGGCTCTGGAAAAAGCAGAACCCGAACGTGTCGTAGCCGGTCAGCCAGTACAGGCTCGCCTGGTTGAAGAGCAGCACCGCATCGAGCTCCGCCGACGCCATGGCTTCGAGCAGGCGCCGGCGTCGCTCCTCGTACTCCTCACGGTCGAAATGCAGCAGCGGTGCGCCGTCGTTGGTTCCGGGCATGTGCGGTCCTCTCGGGTTCCGGTCGGCCTAGCGTCGTCGGCCGCCGCATGCAACGTGGTGGATCGGCACGACCGGTCACGTTATTGCTGCACGCGAAGAAATGCGAGGGGAACGCCGGCAATGGCTCGATGGCTGATGAAGACGGAACCGGGCGATTATGACTGGGCGCGCCTGGTCGCCGAGGGACGGACCGCGTGGAACGGCGTGCGCAACCATCAGGCCGCGGCCAACATGCGCGCGATGAAGGAGGACGATCCGGTGTTCTTCTATCGATCCTTGAAGGACCCGGCGATCGTCGGATTCATGCGGGTGGTGCGCGAAGCCTATCCGGCACCCGACGACGACACCGGCAAGTTCGTCCAAGTCGACGTGGCACCGATCGCCCCGGTCGGCCAGGAGGTGTCGCTCAAGGCGATCAAGGCGGAGCCGCGGCTGGCGTCGTTCGCACTCGTCCGCCAGTCGCGGCTCTCGGTCATGCCGGTCGAGGACGCCCATTGGCGCCTGCTCTGCGGAATGGCCGGATCGCCGGACATGGCCGAATGGGGCTCGTGAAGACGTACCGGCCGGTCCTGCTCGCCCTCGTGCTGGGTGCGGGTGGAGGTGCCGTCTTCTTCGCCCTGGCGCTGCCTCTGCCGTGGATGCTGGGAGCGATGCTGGCCACCACCGTTGCCGCCATGAGTGGTGTTCCGGTCTCGGTTCCCTCCCGGCTGCGCAATCCGATGATGGCGGTGATCGGCGTGCTGCTCGGCTCCAACTTCACCCTGGACGTCATGGCCGGCGCATGGCGCTGGTTGCCGACGATCGCGACCTTGCCGGTCTATGTCGTCGTCGTGGGCGGCGCCAGCTACTTCTATCTGCGGCGCACCACCGACTTCGATCCGCGCACCGCGTACTTCGCAGCGGCACCGGGCGGTTTCGGCGAGATGGTCCTGATGGGCGAGCAGGCCGGCGGCGACATGCGCCGCATCGCTCTGGTGCATTCGGTGCGGGTGCTGCTGATCGTCCTCGTGGTGCCGTTCTTCTTGCGCTATTCTGGTCTGATGGCGGTGGTGGCCGCGGCCGGCGACGAAGCCGGGGCTGCGCTGCCCGCGCTGCTGCTCGACTGGCTGGTGCTGGCGGTCTGCGCGGTCCTCGGCGCCTGGCTCGGGATCCGCCTGCGGCTGCCGGCGGCAATGATGCTCGGGCCGATGGTGATCAGCGCTCTGGCGCACGTGGCGGGCCTGGCCCATACGGCGCCGCCGTCGCACGTGGTGGCGCTGGCGCAGATCGTCATCGGCAGCCAGATCGGCTCGCGATTTGCCGCTTTCCGGGTGATCGAAGTGCTTCGCACGATGATCGCGGGCGTGGGCCTGATGGTGGTGATGTTCGCCGCCACGTTCGTCGTGGGTGCGGTGGTGCATCTGATCATCGGCACACCGGTCACGGCACTACTGTTGGCGCTCGCACCGGGCGGTGTGGCCGAGATGAGCCTGATCGCGCTGGCGACGGGTGTCGAACCGGCCTTCGTGGCGACGCATCACATCGTCCGCATCGCCCTGGTGGTGGCACTCGCACCCCTGCTGTTCCGGCTGATGAAGGTGCCGGCCGCCTCGCCGCCCGGCAAATCCTCGTAGCGTCGACCGATCATCGTGGGGCACGAGCCGAAAAGGGTCTCGTGCCCCGTCGTCGGCCGTGCGGCTTCAGGTGCCGGGCTGTGGCTCCGGATGGAAATCGCCCGGACCTTCGTCGTCGCGCGGCTTGGTGGTCGGCACCGAGCCCCGCTTGCCGCCGGGTGTGTCCGACTTCGGCGGCGTGTCGTCGTAGCTCTTGGACGCCGGCATCGGCTCACCGCGCAAGATGGCGCGGATTTCGTCGCCGGTCAGGGTCTCGTGCTCGAGCAGCTTGGAGGAGAGTTCGTGCAGAAGGGCCAGATGCTCCTCGAGCACCTCGCGCGCCCGCTTGTAGCCGGTCTCGACGATGCGGCGAATCTCGGTGTCGATCTTCTGCGCGGTCGCCTCGGAGACGTTCTTTTGCTGGGTCACCGAGTGACCGAGGAACACCTCCTGCTGGTTCTCGTCGTAGCCGACGGGCCCCAGTTCGTCGCTCATGCCCCACTGGGTGACCATGTGACGGGCGATGCGCGTGGCCTGCTGGATATCGGAGGCGGCACCGGCCGTGACCTTCTCGTGGCCGAAGATCAGTTCCTCGGCGACACGGCCCCCCATGGCGACGGCGATGTCCGCGTCGAGCCGCTCGCGGCTGACGGAGATGCGATCGCCTTCGGGCAGGCGCATGACCATGCCGAGCGCTCGGCCGCGAGGGATGATGGTGGCCTTGTGGATCGGATCGGAGGCGGGTGAGAAGAACGCCACCACCGCATGGCCGCCTTCGTGGTAGGCGGTCAGTCGTTTCTCCTCCTCGGTCATGACCATCGAGCGCCGTTCGGCGCCCATCATCACCTTGTCCTTGG
>JAGREO010000055.1 GCA_020446525.1 Geminicoccaceae bacterium
AAGACCTATGGCTGCCAGATGAACGTCTACGACAGCGATCGTATGACGCACCTGCTGGCGCATCACGGATACGAGACGACGGCGTCGCCGGCGGATGCGGATCTGGTGCTTCTGAACACCTGTCACATTCGCGAGAAGGCGGCGGAGAAGGTCTATTCCGAGCTCGGCCGGCTGCGTCGCGTCCGCGACGAGCGGCGCGTCGCCTCGGGCCGCGACACCATTCTGGCGGTGGCCGGCTGCGTCGCCCAGGCGGAATCAGCGGCGATGATCGAGCGCGCGCCGTTCGTCGACATCGTCGTCGGCCCCCAAGCCTATCACCGGCTGCCCGAATTGCTGGCACGCCGCAAGCGACACGGCGGTGCTCAGGTCGACACCGATTTCCCGCTCGAGAGCAAGTTCGACGAACTGCCGGTCGAGAGGGTTGCGGCGGGTCCGAGCGCCTTTTTGACGGTGCAGGAAGGGTGCGACAAGTTCTGCACCTTCTGCGTCGTGCCCTACACCCGCGGTGCCGAGGAAAGCCGACCGGTCGCGGCACTCCTGGCCGAGGCACGCGGGTTGGTCGATCGCGGCGCGCGCGAGATCGTGCTGCTCGGCCAGAACGTCAATGCCTATCATGGTGAGGGGCCCGATGGCCGTGTCTGGGATCTCGCCCGTCTCGTTCGTGCGCTGGCGGAACTCGATGGTCTCGCGCGAATCCGCTATACCACCTCGCATCCCTGCGACATGGACGACGCGCTGGTCGCGGCGCATGGTGAGGTGCCGCAACTGATGCCGTTCCTGCATCTTCCGGTGCAAAGCGGCTCCGATGCGGTGCTCGAGGCGATGAACCGGCGCTATGGTGCGGACGATTTCCGGCGGATCGTCGACCGGCTGCGGGCGGTTCGGCCGGATATCGCGCTTTCGTCAGATTTCATCGTAGGCTTTCCAGGTGAAGGCGATGCTGATTTCGAGGCGACCATGCGGCTGGTCGAGGAGATCGGTTTCGCACAGGCGTTTTCGTTCAAATACAGTGCCCGGCCGGGCACGCCTGCGGCGGCGATGAAACGCCGCGTGCCGGAGCGTGTCGCGGCCGAGCGCCTCGGCCGCCTGCAGGCGCTGTTGGGGAGCCAGCAGGCTTCGTTCGATCGGGCCACGATCGGGCGGCGGTTGCCGGTGCTGCTCGAGCGCCGCGGCCGACATGCGGGTCAACTGGTCGGACGCACGCCTTATCTTCAGGCGGTGCATCTGCAGGCGGACGTCGATACGTCGATCGGCGATCTGGTGACGGTCGACATCACCGGCAGGGCCGCGCACAGTCTGGCCGGTCGTCTCGCCCCCTCCGCGGCGCCGGACGCTGCCGCCCGCGTGACGCCGCCGCACGAAAGGAGAACCGCCTGACTTCGATCGCACCCCTGGCCGATCGAACCGGTGCCAGCCGAAGCGTTCGTTTCGCCGACAACGACATCTGCGCACAGTTGTTCGGCCAGCATCACATGAACGTCGCGCGGGTCGAGCAGAAGCTTCCGGTCAGCATCGTCACCCGCGGCAACGAGGTCTTCATTCAGGGCGCCGACGAAGCCGACGTGGCGACGGCGGTGCAAGTGCTCGAGCGGCTCTACGCCCAACTCGAGAAGGGCCAGCCCGTCGACCATGCGGAGGTCGACGCCGCGTTGCGCATGGCCGGCAGCCTCGAGGATGCCGCCGACGGCGACGGCCCTCTGGAGATGCGCACCCACCGGCGCGCCATCAAACCGCGTTCGCCCAACCAGGCCGCCTATCTCTCGGCCCTGGAACGGCACGACCTCGTGTTCGCGCTCGGCCCCGCCGGGACCGGCAAGACTTATCTCGCGGTCGCGGCGGCGGTCGCCATGCTCAAGCAGCGGCGTGTCGATCGGGTGATCCTCTCGCGTCCCGCGGTCGAGGCGGGCGAGCGGCTGGGCTTTCTGCCCGGCGACCTCAAGGAAAAGGTCGATCCCTATCTGCGGCCACTCTACGATGCGCTGCACGACATGCTGCCCGAAGGCAAGCTCGCCACCCAATTCGAGAGCGGCCAGCTCGAGATCGCGCCTTTGGCCTTCATGCGCGGTCGCACGCTGGCCCATGCCTTCGTCATTCTCGACGAAGCCCAGAACGCCACCTCAGCGCAGATGAAGATGTTCCTGACCCGATTGGGCGACGGCTCGCGCATGGTCGTCACCGGCGACCCGACCCAGGTCGATCTGCCGCCGGGTATGCGCTCGGGCCTGGTGGATGCCGTCGATCGGCTCGAGCGGGTGGCCGGGATCGCCACCATTCGTTTCGACCGGCACGATGTCGTGCGCCATCCGCTGGTCACGCGGATCGTCGAAGCGTACGAGACCGAAACCAGCGGGGATCCTCCGAGTGCCCCCATCCGTTCCACCCCCAACTGACGAGGAGCGAGCGGGCAGCGCAATTCGAGCCGGAAGCCGAGCTGGAAGCCGAACCGGAAGCGATGTCCCGAACGAGACATGCCTGAATCCACGCCACGACCCCCGTCGTCGCCACCGGCGAAAACACCGGTTCCATCGGCTTTGGACGACGACGCGCAATCCACGCCGGTGACGGTCGCGACCCCGGCATGGACGAGGGTCGTCACCGAACCGGACGCCTTGTGTGGACGAACGGCGGCGGCAGCACTCGTCGATCTGGCCTTACAGGTACGCCGCCGGATCGAAATCGGCGTAACCTTGACCGACGACGCGCACATCAGGACGCTCAACCGCGATTGGCGCGGCAAGGACCGGGCCACCAACGTTCTCTCATTTCCCCTTCTGCCGCCCGCGGCCTTCCCGGATTGCCGCACCTGGCCGGCCGAGGGGCCGCTGCTCCTGGGCGACGTGGTTCTGGCACTCGAGACAGTGGTGCGCGAGGCCGACGAGCAGGACCGAACGGTCGAGGCGCACATGGCGCACCTGCTGGTGCACGGGGTTCTGCATCTTCTCGGGTTCGATCACGAGGACGACGACGAGGCTTCGATCATGGAGGCGCACGAAAGACGCATCCTCGCAGCCTGCGGCTATGATGATCCGTACATGTCGCACCCGGCCACCGAGGCGGTGGCTCGCCGCACCGTCGAGGAAGTGCGGCACGCGGGCGCCCCGGGAGAGGTGGGCTGATGCGGCAGTTCGCCCGGCGTGAAGAACGCCAGCCATCCCTGCTCGACAATCTCCTGCGCCGGCTCAAGGGTCTGGCCAGCGGCGAAAACGAGAACAACGGTCTGCGCGAGACGCTCGAGGAGCTTCTCGAAGAGGAGCCGGGTGCCAGCGACGCGCTGACGGGCGAGGAGCGCGAACTGCTGCTCAACGCCCTGAGCTTCAGCGAGCTCGCCGTCGACGACGTGATGATTCCGCGCAGCGACATCGCCGCCGTGGATCTCGCCACCGATCTTCAGGGTCTCGTGGCCCGGTTCGGCCAGACCGGACATTCGCGCCTTCTGGTGTTCAAGGACAATCTCGACGAGGTGGTCGGCTTCATTCACATACGCGATCTTTTGCCGTTCTGGGGCTCGGACGGCACCGGCTTCGCCATGACCGACGTCATGCGCAAGGTGCTCGTCGTCCCGCCGTCGATGCGCGTGCTCGATCTGCTCCTGGAGATGCGCGACACGCGGACCCACATCGCCGCCGTGGTGGACGAGTTCGGCGGTACCGACGGTCTCGTGACGGTCGAGGATCTGGTACAGGAAATCCTGGGCGAGATGCACGACGAGCATGCCGAGGCGGAAGAGACGCCGGTCGTTACCGCCGCCGACGGCAGTTTCGAGACGGAGGCGCGGCTCGACCTCGACGAACTCGAGGAGCGGTTGGGCTTTCCCCTGCTGGAGGACGAAGAGCGCGACGAAGTCGACACGCTGGCCGGCGTCGTCTTCACCCTGGTCGACCGGGTGCCGCAGGTGGGCGAGCAGGTCCGCCATCCCAGCGGCACATTGTTCGAAATCGTCGACGCCGACCCCCGCCGGATCAAACGTGTGCGGGTGACGCCGCCGCACCTTCACCGACGTGACGGAGGTTCCGGCAGCGAAGGGAGTGATGGCCGCTAGGGCCGCTGCGAGGCTGGTGACGGTCTGGCCGCGCACCACCGCGCTGATCGCCGGGCTGGCCGCGGTGGCCGCCCTGCCGCCACTCTATGTCTTTCCGGCCATCGCCGCATGGGGTGTGCTGCTGCAATGCGTCCGTGTGGCCCCTTGCTGGCGATCAGCCTGTGTTCGTGTCTTTCTCTTCGCCTATGCCTGGTATCTGGCGGGGCTCTATTGGGTCGGCATCGCGTTCTTCGCCGATGCCGAGCGGTTCGGTGCCTTGGCGGTGCCTGCGGTCCTGGCGCTGGCGGCGATCCTTGCGGCGCTGAGCGCGCTGCCGGTCTCGACGATCTGGTTCCTTCGCTCGCGCTGGCCTGCGGCAGCTCTGGCGATGGCCGGAACCTGGACATTGGCCGAACTTCTGCGCGGAACCTGGGGTGTGCAGTTTCCCTGGAACCCGCCCGCCATCGTCTGGGCGGGCTCGACGTCGATGCTGCAGAACCTCGCCTGGATCGGGCAGCCGGGCCTGAGTTTCGCGACCGTCGCCATCGGCGCCCTGACCGGCCATACCCTGATGCATCGGCGCTGGCGCGCGCTCGCGGCGGCCCTGGCACTGTCGCTGCTGCTCTTCGGTCTGGGCGCCTGGCGGCTCGACCGGCTTCCTCTGCGGCCTGATCCGGATCGGCAACTCCGGCTGGTGCAGGCCAATGTCGGCCAGCATCACAAGTGGGATCCGCAGGCGCTCCGCCTCTGGTTCGATCGGCACGTGCAACTTTCGCTCGAGCCTGGCGCCTTCGACATCCTCGTCTGGCCGGAAAGCTCCATTCCCTACAGTCTCGATACCGACGCGGGTGCGCGGGCGGCGATGGCCAGAGCGATCGGCGCCGGCCGGGTGGCGCTGGTGGGATCGGATCATGTCGACCGCAGCGCCGATCCCATGGTCGTCCATAACAGCGTCTACGCGCTGGCGGCGGACGGCACGATCCTCGATCGTTACGACAAGGTCGATCTCGTACCGTTCGGCGAGTTCCTGCCCTTTCGCCGGGTGCTGAGCCGGATCGGCCTCGACGCGCTGGCGGTGGGCTCTGTGGACTTCTCGCGCGGGACCGGTCGCCGCAGCGTGAAGATCGACGAGATCCCCGCCTACAGCCCCTTGGTGTGCTACGAGGTGGTCTTCGCGGGGCGCGCCACCGACGGCAGCGGTCGCGCCCGCTGGCTCCTGAACCTGACCAACGACGCCTGGTTCGGTCGCTCGAGCGGACCCTACCAGCACCTTGCCATGGCACGCATGCGCGCGATCGAGAGCGGCGTGCCGCTGGTTCGCGCGGCCAATACGGGCGTTTCCGTGGTCACCGACGCCTATGGCCGGGTGCTGGCGCGGCTCGACCTCGGCGAGACCGGCATTCTCGATGCGGCGCTGCCGCCGTCGCTGCTCAACCCGCCGCCGATCGCGCGTCACCCGTGGCTGGCATGGGTGGTGCCGCTCGTCGGTCTGATCGGCGCCGCACTCATGGGTGTTCGTCGGCGGACCGACGAGGATTGACGCGCCCGCTCATCTGGTGAACAAGGTCCGCGCTCGAAACCCCGGCCCATTTTCGCCGACGCCCGTCGGACAGCAACGCGCCCGCTCCGGCCGCGCGCAGAAGGTAACGCCCGAACATGCCTCAAGCCGATTTCCTCTTCACCAGCGAATCCGTGTCCGAAGGACATCCCGACAAGGTCTGCGACCGCATCTCCGACGAGATCGTCGACCTGTTCCTGGCGGCCGAACCGCAGGCGCGGGTCGCGGCCGAGACGCTGACCACGACCAATCGGATCGTGATCGCCGGCGAAGTCCGGGGGCCGGCCTCGGTGACCCCCGAGCGAATCGAGCATGCGGCGCGCGAGGCGGTCAAGGCGATCGGCTACGAGCAGGACGGGTTCCACTGGCGGACCGCCAAGGTGGAGGTCCTGTTGCATGCCCAGAGCGGCGACATCGCCATGGGTGTCGACAAGGACGGTGCAGGCGATCAGGGCATCATGTTCG
>JAGREO010000365.1 GCA_020446525.1 Geminicoccaceae bacterium
CTACCAACTGAGCTACCTGGGCGCTTGGACCGCGGCTCTATAGCGAGCGGCATCGCGACTGTCCAGCCGCAAGCGCCGGATGTGGCTCAAGGGCGGCCGTAGCCGCCGCCGGTTGGGGTCTGGATCACCACGGTCTCGCCGGCCTCGAGGTCGGTTTCGTCGCAGCCTTCGAGGCGCTCGATGCCCGTGTCGCGGCGTACCACCCACTGATCGCCGCACTGACCGGGCTCGCCGCCGTCGAGGCCGAAGGGGGGCACCTTGCGGTGGTTGGAGAGGATGGCCGCGTGCATCGGCTCGAGAAAGCGGATCTTGCGCAGCGTGCCGTCGCCGCCGTCGAAACGGCCCCTGCCGCCGGAGCCGCGGCGGATGCGGTGCTCCTCCAAGAGCACGGGATAGCGCCATTCGAGCACTTCGGGATCGGTCAGGCGGGAATTGGTCATGTGGGTGTGGACGGCCGAGGTGCCCGGGTGATCGGGTCCGGCGCCGGAGCCGCCGCAGATGGTCTCGTAATACTGATAGCGGTCGTTGCCGAAGGTGACGTTGTTCATCGTGCCCTGTGCGGCGGCGAGCACGCCTAGGGCGCCGAACAGCGTGTCGGTGCACCATTGCGAGCATTCGACGTTGCCGGCGCAGACGGCGGCCGGATGGCGGCAGGCGAGGATCGAGCCTTCGGGGATGATCAGCTCGATCGGCTCGAGACAGCCGTCGTTGAGCGGGATGTCGGTGTCGACCAGCGTGCGGAAGACGTAGAGCACGGCGGCGCGGGTGACGGCGGCGGGCGCGTTGAAGTTCCACTCCTGCTGCGCACTGGTGCCGGTGAAATCGATCTTCGCCGTGCGCGCCTCGCGATCGACCGTCACCTGCACCCGGATCACCGGGCCCCTGTCGTGGGCGTAGGTGAAGCTGCCGTCCTTCAGCCGGCCCAGGACACGGCGGACGCTCTCCTCGGCATTGTCCTTGACGTGCTTCATGTAGGCGGAGACGACGTCGAAGCCGAACTGTCGGACCATCTTCTCGAGCTCGACGCGACCGCTGGCGCAGGAGGCGATCTGGGCCTGCAGATCGGCCACGTTCTGCGCCGGATTGCGCGCCGGATGAGGGCCCGAGGAGAGCAGCGCGTCCAGAGCCTCGGCGCAGAAGCGGCCGCCGTCGACCAGGAGGAAATTGTCGAAGAGGACGCCTTCCTCGTCGATGTGGGTCGAGAAGGGCGGCATCGAGCCCGGACTGATGCCGCCGATATCGGCATGGTGCGCGCGCGAGGCGGTATAGAACATCAGCGCGCCGTCGGCGGCGAAGACCGGCATGATGGTGGTGACGTCCGGCAGATGCGTGCCGCCGTCATAGGGGTTGTTCAGGGCGAAGACGTCGCCCGGCTTCATCGTGTCCCGGCGCCGGCGGATGATGGTGCGGACGGATTCGCCCATCGAGCCCAGATGCACCGGCATGTGCGGCCCATTGGCGATGAGCTCGCCGGCGGCGTCGAAGACGGCGCAGGAGAAATCGAGCCGCTCCTTGAT
>JAGREO010000056.1 GCA_020446525.1 Geminicoccaceae bacterium
CGGCCGCCTGCCGCGCACCCGCGCGATGATCGACCAGCATACCGCGACGCTCGATGCGCTCGAAGCCGGCCCGCCCGGCGATGCGTCCACAGGCATGGCCGCACCGTCGCCGGTGCCGGAGTCCGCTCCGTCCGTCGGCGCCCGTCCCGAGATGGAGCCGCGCGGCCGGCTGCCGGACTGATCTCCCCGCACGTCCCATCGCTGCTCTCTTCGCTCTGCATTCGCTCCGAATGCGGAGCCGGAGGTGCTGGGGGCGTCGTCGATCAGACCGCCCGGGCCGGTGACGTCGCGACCCGGGTGCCCCAGCGCTGGTTCCAGGCCGACAGCATCAGGATGTTGAACAGCTCGAAACGCCGGTCGGCGCGGCCGGTTCGGTGCTCGTCCCAGGCCCGGCGCACGCGCCCGGCGTCGAGCATCGGCAGGCGGTCCAGCGCGTCTCTGGACAGGAGCTCTTCGGCCCATGGGCGAAGCGCGCCGCGCAGCCAGTCGTCGATCGGCAGGGAGAAGCCCTGCTTGGGCCGGTCGAAGAAGGTTCGCGGGAAATCGCGGTCGAGCAGCCGTCCGAGCAGCCACTTGGTGGTGCCGGCGCGTCGGCGCTGGTCCGGCCGGGCGCGCCAGACCATCTCGACCAGCCGGTGGTCGAGCAGCGGCACCCGGGCTTCGAGCCCGACCGCCATGCTGGCGCGATCGACCTTGGTGAGGATGTCGTCCGGCAGATAGGTCGCGATGTCGCAACGCTGCAGGGTATCGCCCAAGGCGCCGGGTGAGGGGCGCTCTTCTCCATCCGCGGCCCAGGCCGGCGGCAGCGGCTCGACGACGCCCGGCATCAGGCTCGAAGGATCGCGCCAGTGGCTGACGATGTCGCGCATCAGTAGGCGCGGGCGCCCGCCGAGCAGCGCCACGAGCCGCCGGCGCCGTTCGTCGAGCCGCAGGGCCCGGGGCGTCGGCAGGCGATCGAGGGCGCGCAGCCAGGGATCCGGAAGCGTGCCCAGCACCGATGCGGCGAGGCGGCGGATGCCCGGGGGGATCGAGGCGGTGCGACTCCACAGCCGCTCGACGTCGTCGTAGCGGGTGTAGCCGCCGAAGAGTTCGTCGCCGCCGTCGCCCGAGAGGCTCACGGTCACGTCCTTCCTCGCGAGCCTCGAGACCAGCAGCGTCGGCAGCATGGAGGAGTCGGCGAAGGGCTCGTCGAACCACTCGGCGAGATCGGGGACGAGCGAGAGCGCGTCGGTCGGCTCGAGCGTCAGATGCGTGTGATCGGTGCCGAGATGGCGCGCGACGGCCCGGGCCGCGGCACTCTCGTCGTAGCGGCGGTCGGTGAAGCCGATGGTGAAGGTGGCGATCGGCCGGTCGGAAAGGTGCTGCATGCGGGCGACGGTGAGCGAGCTGTCGATGCCGCCCGAGAGAAAGGCGCCGAGCGGCACGTCGGCCACCATGCGCCGCGCGATCGCGTCGTCGAGCAGCCCGGCGAAGCCGTCGAGCAGGGCGTCGTCGTCGGGGGCGGACGCGGCGTCGTGGCGGATCGCATCGAGGGTCCACCAGCAGCGCTCCCGGATCGCGCCGCCGGCATCCATCGTCAGCAGATGGCCCGGTCTCAGCTTGTGCACGCCGCGGTAGATCGAGGCCGGCGCCGGCACGTAGCCGTAGCGCAGATATTGCGCCATGGCCGCTTCGTCGATCGAGGGCTCGAAGGCCGGGTGGCCGTGCAGGCATTTGGGCTGGGAGGCGAACAGCAGGGCCGGCCCGCCCGGCCGTCCGGTGCATCGGCTCCAATAGAGCGGCTTGATGCCGAGGCGGTCGCGCACCAGCGTGAGCCTGCGCTCGCGGTGGTCGAAGAGGGCGATGGCGAACATGCCGATCAGTTCGGCCAGGGTCGCCTCGAGGCCGAAACAGGCGATGTGCTCGAGCATCGCCTCGGTGTCCGAGTGGCCGCGCAGGACGGCACCGCGATCGGGCAGGGCCGCCGCCAGGGCCTCACGGTTGTAGATCTCGCCGTTGAAGAGGATGGTGAGGCGGCCGTCGCGCGAGGTCATGGGCTGATGGCCGGCCGGCGAGAGATCGACGATCGCAAGCCGGCGAAACCCGGCGAGAAAGCCGGCCTCGGGCACCACCACGACGCCCTCGTCGTCCGGCCCGCGATGCAGGATGGGTGCCGCCATCGCCCGTGCGAGGCGCGTGCCGGCCGCTTCGTCGATCGGTCGCGCCGGCTGGAAGGCGCCCGCAAATCCGCACATGATCCCGCCCCGCGGCCCTTTCGCGGAGCCGGTCTAGCCGATCGTCACCCGCGGCGTCCGGGCCGGGTGACGATGCGCGTAGCGAGGGATGACCCCGAGGATCAGACGGCCGGTGCGTGGCGTGTGGTGGCGGGGTCGAGATGCCGGTCGAACGCCGATGCGACCATGCGCCACAGGGGCCGGCAGGACGGCGCCACCTCGATGCGCGTGCCCCGGCGGGTGACGGCGCCCATGGTCTCGAGCGCGGCGAAACGCTCGGCCACGGGCTCGCAGCGGGCGAGCGGCACCGCGTGGCGGTCGGCGATCGCGGCGAGGTCGACATTGCCCCGGCACATGATGGTCTCGATGGTGTCGCGGTCGATGCGCTCCTGCGGCGAAAGCGCGTAGCCCCGGGCGGTCGGCAGCCGGCCCGCGTCGATCGCCCGGCGCCACTCGGGCAGGCGCGTGTGATTCTGCACGTGGCCCTGCGGCAGACCGCCGATCGCCGAGCTGCCGAGGCCGAGGAGGACCGCCGAGGTGTCGGTGGTGTAGCCCTGGAAGTTGCGCCGCAGGGTGCCGGTCCGCACTGCGCGTGCCATGGAGTCGTCGGGCCGGGCGAAGTGATCGAGGCCGATCTGCACATAGCCCGCCGCGAGCAGCACCTCCTCGATCGCCTCGAACTGGGCCCAGCGCCCCTCGGCGTCGGCCAGTGCGGCATCGTCGATCATCCGCTGATGGCGCATGCGGCCCGGTAGATGCGCGTAGCCGAACACGGAAACCCGATCCGGCGCCATGTCGGCGACGGCCAGGGCCGTGGTCCGGCTGATCGACGGGGTCTGGTGCGGCAGTCCGTAGAGCAGGTCGAAGGAGATCCCGCGGACGCCGCGGTCACGCAGCCCCTCGACGGCGCGCGCCGTGCAGGCCTCGCTCTGCACGCGGTTGATCGCCCGTTGCACGCCGGGATCGAAGGTCTGCACGCCGAGGCTGGCGCGGTCGATGCCATGGGCGGCCAGCGCGTCCATGGTCGGCGCGTCGAGATGCCGCGGGTCGAGCTCGATCGCCCGTTCGGCCCCGGCTACCGGCTCGAAGTGTCGGGCGACGGCCTGCATCGCCTCGCCGAAACCCGCCGAGCCGACGATCGAGGGTGTGCCGCCGCCCCAGTGCAGATGACCGAGCCGCAGCCCGGCCGGCAGATGCTCCGCCACCAGCGCCAGTTCGCGATGCAGCGCGTGCATGTAGGCGTCGACACGCGTCTGATCGTGCGTGATGGTCGTGTTGCAGCCGCAATACCAGCAGAGCTGGTGGCAGAAGGGAACGTGCAGATAGAGCGAGACCGCTTCGCCGGCCGCGATGGCGCCGAGCCACGAGGCGTAGGTGCCGGCCGTGACGCGCCCGTCGAAGGAGGGTGCGGTCGGATAGCTGGTGTAGCGCGGCACGCGGCTCGATTCGAGCTTGCCCGCGATCTCGCGACGCATCGGTCGGCGCTCCCGGTTCGCCGGCACCCGAACGGCCGGCACCGCGCAGTGCCACGTTTCACCACCGCCGGCCTTGATCCCGATCAAGCCGGGCCCGGTGCCGAAGACACCGGGGGCGGCTATTCGATCAGAGGGCCTTGGGTTGCGCCAGGTCGGGCTTGGGCTCGGTCTCCACGGCGAACGGCGGCCGCGGGACCGGCATCAGCATCACCCCCCGCTGCACCTCGGGCGACGCCACTTCCTGAACCACGACGGGGTTCTTCGCCAGCGGCTCGGTGGGGACGATGCTCGGCGCCGGCGGGGCGACGACATCGGTGGCGGCCGGTGGTGTGGTGGCCGCCACACCCTCGCTCGCCAGCCGGACGATTTCCAAGAGTTGCGCACTGTCGGTGGGTGCGACCAGCGCGAACAGCAGCGGCCCGCGACGCCAGACCAGCGAGAGATAGCCCTCCGGCGCCGGCGCGAGGGATGCTTCCGAGCCGGCGGCCGGCAGTCCGACATAGAGGAAGATGTGCTTGCCCGCGGCATCGGCATAGACCAGCCGGATGGACGGCGCGTGTATCGAGGAGAGCACCTTGCCGCCCAGATATTTCAGGCCCAGCGCATCGAGCTCGGGCTTGCGCAGGGAATAGTCCACCAATTGCCCGGTCAGCCAGGTGATCGGCGCCTCGCCCTCGACGATGGCCTTGTCGAGCTCGCCGGTGGACACGCCGGCACCGAAGCCGATGAGCTGGGCAGCGGCGCGCTGGGCCGGCGGCACGGCGTCCGCCACGATCTTTTCCGGATGCGCCGCACCGCGCGCCGAACGTTCGCCCTGGGGTGCCCCCAATTCCAGGGTCCACCCCGCCAGCCCTGCGGCGAGCAGCAGCGTGACGGCCGCCGCGGCCGCCCACCAGACACGCGGACGGCGCCGGGACTCCGCCCATCGCGTCACGATCCGCCGCTGCAGGTCGGGGCGGAAGTCACGGCTCGCGGTGACGTCGCGGCCGCCGGCCAGGAGACGCAGCGAGCGCTCCTGTGAGGCGAACGCCTGCAGGCGAGCCGCCAGCCGCGGGTCGGCCGCGAGGCGGGCCTCGAAGACCCGGCTGCGCGCGTCGTCCAACTCGCCGTCGAGATAGGCGTGCAGCGTCTCGTCGGCCGGCTCGAATAATCTGTCGAAATGCTCGTTCATCGGACCACACGCAACTTCGTAGCATCCTTGCGATCGGTCAGTTGCCGCAGGGCTTCACGACCGCGCGAAAGTCGGGACATGACCGTGCCGATGGGAACATCCACCGCTTCGGCCACCTCCGAATAGCTCATTCCCTCGACCCCCACCAGCAGCACCACTTCACGCTGCTCGAGAGGCAGTTTCGTCAATGCCTGCGCCAGATCGCGCAACTCCAGGCGCTTGTGCTGCGTCGCCGGACTGCTCAGCAGCGAGACGACGTCGTCGATGTCGATCGACGGCCCCGTCCGCTTGCGGCGACGCGTATAGTCGATGTGCACATTGTGCAGGGTGGCGAAAAGGTAGGGTTTGAGCTCCCGCACCTCCCGCCAGCCGCGCGCCTGTGCCAGCACCCGCATCAGCGTGTCCTGGACGATGTCGTCGGCATCCACCGGATCGCCGACCAGCAGCATCGCGTAGCGACGAAGGCCGGCCACGTGGACCACCATCTCCTCGCACAGATCCTGGCCGGCATCGTCGCCTCGTCTCGAACGCTCCGTCATTCCCCCATCCGCCGCCGTCTATCCCGAACGTCGCGTCCCGACCAGCGAGCACCCCGCCGACGATCGGCTGAGCCGCGGCGAATGGCGCCGCGTCACGCGATGACGGCCGAGTGGACGATGCTTCCCTGTTTCTCGGGAACCTCTTCCGATTGATCGCAGGATGCCAGCAGAAAGACACCCACACCCATGAAGAGCCAGGTCAAAAGAAAGGTTCGTCCGCGCAGTGTCGCCATGATGCATCCTCCAGCCCGCGAAGGTCCAGTCCGCCGCCGCCGAAAAAAGGCGGCCCCGCTCATCGATCGATTTCGAGCGGGGCCAGTCGGTTGGGCGGTAACTCCCGGCATCGGTCGAAGCGATCGCTTCGAACCCGCGCCCCGCTTCCCGCGACTGCGAAAGAGCCGCGAAACTGCCTTGCGGGACACACTTCATAGACGCCCGTTTTGTGTCGTTTATTCCGTCGTTCGCACAAAAGATCGCGTCCGGTCGCCCGTCGTCGGGTCGCCCGTAGACGGATCGGATGTCGCTGCCGCCGTCAGGACGTGCGCACGCGCACATAGCTGCCGGGCGCCGGTTCGATCGGCGTCAGCGGGCCCGCCGCCGGATCGCGCGCGTCCACCCAGCCGCCGGCACGGCGGCCCAGCCACGCCAGCCAGTCCGGCCACCACGATCCGCTTCGTTCTTGCGACGCCTCGAGCCAGGCCGCGGGATCGGCGGGCAGGGCGTCCGAGGTGCGGTGGCCGTATTTGCCGCTCGCCGGCGGGTTGACGACACCTGCGATGTGGCCGGAGCCTGCGAGGACGAAGCGGACGCGGCCGCCCAGACGCCGTGCGCCGGCATAGGTCGATCGCCAGGGCGCGATGTGGTCGTCCTCAGTGGCGAGGACGTAGCAGGGCACGGCCGCCTTGCCGACGTCGATGGGCGTGCCGTCGATCTCCAGGCCGCCCGGATGTATGAGGAGGTTCTTCTGGTACATGTTGCGCAGATAGAAGCGGTGCATGGCGGCCGGCATGCGCGTGCCGTCGGCGTTCCAGTGGAGCAGGTCGAAGGCGAGCGGGGTCCGGCCCATCAGGTAATTGTTGACGACGAAGCTCCAGATCAGGTCGTTGGCGCGCATCAGCGAGAACACCTGCTGCATGTGGCGCGCCTCGAGATAGCCCTTCTTGGTCATCTGCCGCTCGATCAGCGCCAGTTGATAGTCGTCGATGAAGACGCCCAGATCGCCCGGCTCGGAGAAATCGATCATCGTGGTCAAAAAGGTGGCGGCGGCGACCCGGCGATCGCGCCGTGCTTGGAGCCAGGCGAGGAAGATCGCCGTGAGCGTGCCGCCGAGACAGTAGCCGAGGATGTTGAGCCGGGTCTCGCCCGTCTGCCGCTCGATCGCCGCGGCGGCCGCCCAGGGTCCTTCGCGCAGGTAGTCGTCGAAGGTCTTGCCGGCCAGCCCGGCATCCGGATTGACCCAGGAGATGACGAAGACGGTGATTCCGGCCGAGACAGCCCAGCGGACGAAGCTGTTCTCCGGCCGCAGGTCGAGAACGTAATATTTGTTGATCCAGGGCGGCACGATCAGCAGCGGCCGCCGCCGCACCCGCGACGTCATCGGTGCATACTGGATCAGTTGCATCAGATCATTCTGCAGCACGACCCGGCCCGGCGTCGCCGCGACATCATGGCCGATGCGACATCCATCGGCGGGTGCCGTCGTGATCGCCAGCCGGCCCGCCCCGCGCTCGAGATCGTCGAGCAGCTGCTTGAAACCGCGATAGAGGCTTTCGCCCCGGCTGGCCGCCGCCTCGCGCAACACCGCCGGGTTGGTGGCGACGAAGTTGGTGGGCGCGATCGCGTCGACATATTGGCGGGTGTAGAAACGGACCTTCTGGTGCGTCGCATCGTCCAGGCCTTCGACGCCGGCCACCGTCTCCTCCAGCCAGCGTGCCGTCAGCTCATAGGATTGGCGGAGAAAATCGAACACGGGGTCGCTGCGCCACGCCTCGTCCTTGAAGCGCCGGTCCCTGGGATCGGCTTCGATCACGGGCGGCACCTCCTCGCCCATCGACCGCCGCAAATGCATCTGCCAGAGCGCCGCCATCTGCGCGCGGTAGTCCGCCTGCCGGTCGATCAGGCGCTCCGGATCGGCGAGCATCGCGTCGCTCAACCGGCCGAAGGCCTCGCCGACGACCCGCGGATCGGGGATTTGCAGATCGTCGTCCGCCGGCCGCGTCAGGCACGCTTCGAGGATGCGCCCGCCGCGAAGAACGAGGTCCTCGATTCGCTCGAGGAGATCGTCGGCATCGATCGATCCTTTCGCCACCTTCATCCACGGTGTCCCCGTCAGTCGTCGCCCCGGCGTTCCGCTGGTCACCATGGGGTATCGCAAATCGGGCTCCAGATAGGCGCATCTCTCCGTCGCCGGCAAGCCGCTCACCTTCGCCGCCATCACCCGCCGCCGCGCCGCGCGTCGCCCGATAGGCCCTCCCTCGGGACGCGGGCAGCGGCTATACCCGATCGACGGGACACGAAAAACCAAGGAGCCGAGGAGCGATGATCTCCACCGACGCGCGAAGCAAGCTGGCCCGGGTCAGTTGTGCATCCCTCTCGACCTGTCTGTTCAAGCGCGGGTTCAAGAACCAGTTCCTGCAGGGCGTCGAGCCCGTCAGTTTGACGATGCCGCGTATGGTCGGGACCGCCTTCACGCTGCGCTACATCCCGGCGCGCGAGGATCTCGACATGCTCGACGCCTACCGCGATCCGGAGCATCCGCAGCGCAAGGCCGTGGAGACGATCGGTGAAGGACAGGTGCTGGTGATCGACAGCCGCAAGGATGCCCGCGGTGCTTCGGCCGGCGACATCCTGCTTCGTCGCATCATGAAGCGGGGTGCGGTCGGTGCGGTGACCGACGGCGGTTTCCGTGACACGCCGGCCATCCGCGAGATGGGCTTCGCGGTCTACCAGACACGTGCCTCGGCCCCCACCGGACCGATCTTCCACCATGCCGCGGATTTCAACCTGCCGATCGCCTGCGGTGACGTGGCGGTCTTTCCGGGCGACGTGATGGTCGGCGACGGGGAAGGGGTCATCTGCCTGCCGGCCCATCTCGCCGAAGAGCTGGCGCACGAAGCCTTCGAGATGACCGCTTACGAGGATTGGGTGGAAGAGCAGGTGATGGCGGGCGCGGCCCTGCCCGGCATCTATCCCCAGACCGACCGGAGCCGCGCCGCCTTCGAGGCCGACCGGGGCCGATCGCGCTCCTGACCGGTGCGTCCGTTCGTCGCCGGTGCGTGACGAACCCAGCCGGGAGGTCGGCCCCTGTTCGACGACGCCCGCAGCCAGCCCTCCGGAACGGTGATCGCCTGCGATCTCTGCATCGTCGGTGCCGGAGCGGCCGGGATCACCATCGCGCTGGAGCTGATCGAGGCCGGTCTCGACGTGCTCGTGCTCGAATCGGGCGGGCTCGAGTTCGATCCGGCGGTTCAGGCTCTGGCCCGAGGGCGCTCGATCGGCGCCGCGAGCGACGCACTCGATGCCGCCCGCCTGCGCTTTTTCGGCGGCTCGACCAATCATTGGGGCGGCTTCTGCCGGCCCTTCGATCCGGTCGACTTCGCCGTACGCCCCTGGGTGCCGGACAGCGGCTGGCCGATCGAGCGGGCCGATCTCGATCCGTTCTATACCCGCGCCGCGGCCATGCTCGATCTCGCCGACGACGATTTCAGCGTCGCCCGATGGCGTGACGCGCTGCCGCCGCTGTTCGGCGGGCCGCTCTTCGAGGGCAGGCTGGAGCCCGTCGTCTACCAGCTCAGCCCGCCCACCCGCATGGGCGAGAAATACCGCGGCGCGCTCGAGCGGGCGCGCGACGTCCGGGTCATGCTGCACGCCAATCTGCTCCGCATCGGTCTGCATCCGGGCCGCCGGCGGGTGATGCGCCTCGACGTGGGCACGCTCGAAGGCGGGCGGTTCGGCGTCACACCCGCGGCCGTCGTCCTGGCAACCGGCGGCATCGAGAATGCCCGTCTGCTGCTGGCCTCGCGCGACGTCGAGCGCAACGGTGTGGGCAACGGCCACGATCTGGTCGGTCGCTACTTCATGGATCACCCGAGCCACCATGCTGCCACGCTGCTGCTGAACGCGCCTTCGGACGATGCGCGGCGTCCGCTGATGCGACCGGTCTTCCCCTATGCGACGCTGCGCGAGGATGTCGCCCGCGAGGAGGGCCTGTTGCGGTTCATGACGACGATGCACGTGGGGGACGAGCTCTTCGACGAGCCGCAGGGCTATGTGGCGCTGCGCGAAATAGGGCGGGCGATCCTGCGTCGCGAATGGCCGGCCGATCTGACGGGCCGGTTGGCGAGTCTCGCGGCCGACCTGGACGGCGCCGCCGAGCACGGCTTTCGTCGCTTCTTCGGCCGCAGCGGGACGCTGCACCTGCGCATCCACCCGGAAGTAGCGCCCAACCGCGAGAGCCGGGTGACCCTGGGCGACGAGACGGACGCTCTCGGTATGCCGCGTCCGGTGCTGGACTGGCGGCTCGGCGAGCTCGACCGTCACACCATCCGGCGCGGCCTTTCGATCGTCGGCGCGGAAGCCGGACGCACCGGTATCGGCCGTCTGCGGATCGAGCCCTGGATGCTCGAAGATCCGTTCGCCGTGCCCGGTATCGGCTCGTGGCATCACGTCGGGACGACGCGCATGCACGACGATCCGCGATGCGGCGTGGTGGATCGCGAGGGGCGGGTGCACGGGCTCGACAATCTCTTCGTCGCCGGCAGCTCGGTCTTTCCCACCTGCAGCATGGCCAATCCCACCTTCACCCTGGTGGCGCTGGCGCTGCGCCTGGCGGATCATCTGCGCCGCTGGCGGCCGGGTGCGGGCTGATCGCCGGCGCGCTTCCGATGGCGCGCGCGGCGCTGTATAGAGCGCCGCACGCCGCGCCGCCGCACCTCCGCGCCGCCGCACCTCCGCGATGGACACCCGCCTCCATTCGAGGAAACAGCCGATGAGCCAGAACCCGACTTTGCCGATCGGCCGGGGTACCGGTCCCGTTCTCGGCGACGCGCTTACCTTCGACGACGTGCTGCTCGTGCCGGCGTTCTCACAGGTGCTGCCCGCTCAGGCCGACGTGTCCACCCGCGTCGGCCGGGGGATCGATCTGCAGATCCCGCTGATCTCCTCGGCGATGGACACGGTTACCGAGGCGCCGATGGCGATCGCCATGGCGCAGCACGGCGGCATGGGCATCGTGCACAAGAACCTCTCGATCGAGGAACAGTGCGCGCAGGTCCGGCGGGTCAAGACTTTCGAGGCCGGCATGGTCGTCGATCCGCGGGTGGTGGAGCCCGAGACCCGACTTGGCGACGCACTGGCGATCATGCAACAGCAGCGCATTTCCGGCCTGCCCGTCGTCGACGCCACCTCGGGCCGGCTGGTGGGCATCCTCACCAACCGCGACGTGCGCTTCGTCGAGAGCGTCGACGTTCCCGTGCGCGATCTGATGACCGCGGACCGTCTGATCACCGTCGGCGAGACCGTCACGCGCGCCGAGGCCCGCCACCTGCTGCACCGTCATCGGATCGAAAAGCTGCTCGTGGTCGACGGGGAGTTCCGCCTCAAGGGCCTCATCACGGTCAAGGACATCGAGAAGGCGCAGCAGTTTCCGGCCGCCGCCAAGGACGAGCGGGGGCGGCTGCGCGTCGGTGCGGCGACCGGTATCGGCGAGGACGGCCATGCCCGGGCGACGGCGCTGATCGAAGCCGGCGCCGACGCCGTCGTGATCGACACCGCGCACGGCCATTCGCGCGGCGTGATCGAGGCTGTCGCCCGCTTGCGGCGCGCCAGCAACGCCGTCTGCCTCGTCGCCGGCAACGTCGCGACCGGCGACGGCGCGCAGGCGCTGATCGACGCCGGCGCCGATGCGATCAAGGTGGGCATCGGCCCGGGCTC
>JAGREO010000366.1 GCA_020446525.1 Geminicoccaceae bacterium
CAGGCGCGGCAGCCGCTGAAGCCTTCCGGCACCCGCCGCCGGCGGCTTGCTCAGGCGCCGGCTGCGCGGAACGCCCCGAGCCAGCCGAGACCTTCCTCGGTGGTGCCGCGCGGGCGGTATTCCGCACCGATCCAGCCCTGCCAGCCGAGCTCGTCGATCGCCCGGCAGACCCGGTCCAGCGCCACCTCGCCCTCGTCCGGCTCGCGTCTCGAGGGTGCGGCGGCGATCTGGATGTGGCCGATCAGCGGCAGGTGCTTCTCGATCCGGCGGATGAGGTCGCCCTGCATGATCTGCGTGTGATAGCAGTCGAACATGATCTTGACGTTGCTCCGGCCGAGCTCGTCGATCAGATGCGCCGCCTCCTCGACCAGCGAGACGGTATAGCCCGGCGCGTCCCGCTGGTTGATCGGCTCGATCAGGACGTCGATGCCCAGAGGCGCCGCCCGGTCGGCCGCGTGGGCGAGATTGACGAGGAAGGTCTCGGGCCTGCCCTTCTTGCCGGCCATGACGTGGACGTTGGGCACACCGGCCGCGGCGGCGTAGTCGATGGCCTGCTCGATCGCGGCGATCGCCTCGCGCTCGCGGCCCTCGAGCGCGGCCAGCCCGAACTCGCCCTTCCCGGCGTCGCCGCGCACGGTGTTCAGGCCGAGCATCGGCAGGCCGGTCTCCTTCAGCACGGCCCCGAGCTCGGCTGCCGGCGTGGCGTAGGGCCAGTGACACTCGACGGCATCGAAGCCCGCCTTCTTCGCCGCCCGCACGCCCTCGACGAGGGAAAGCTCGGTCCAGAGAAAGCCTAGATTGGCCGAATAGCGCGCCATGGTGCAATTCCTCGAATGAACGGACCCGTCAGGATCGGCGGTTCGCGACGGCCTTCACTAGCCAGATCGCGACACCGATGACAACGCCCCAGAACGCCCCGCCGATGCCGCCGAGCGTCATGCCGCTCGAGGTGACGAGGAAGGTGAGGGCGGGCGCCTCGATCTGGTCGAGCCGGGCGAAGGCGACGCGCAGCGACGCGACGAGGGCCGGGATCAGGGCCAGCCCGGCGACACCGGCGATCAGCGCGCCGGGTGCCGCGCGCGCCAGCAGCGTCACGGGCTCGGCCAGAACCGCGAGCGCCAGATAGGCCAGCCCCGACACCACCGCCGCCCAGTAGCGTCTCGCCGGATCGGGCCCCGCATCCTCGCCCGCCATCATCGCCGCCGTGATCGCCGACATGTTCATCGGTATGCCGCCGAAGGGGGCGATCGCCAGGCCCGCCAGCCCGGTCCTGCGAATGAGGGCGCCGCGGTCGACGCCGTAGCCGTTGAGCTCGAGCACGGCGAAACCGGGAATGTTCTGCCCGGTCATGGTGACCAGATAGAGCGGCAGCGCCAGCGAGACGAAGCCCTGCAGCGTGAAGGCCGGCCAGACCGGCGTCCATTCGGCGAGCCCCGGCTCGACCGACATGAGCGCGCGATCGGGGAGATCGACGCCCAGGGCCAGCACGATCACGAAGGCTGCCACGGCGAGCGGCATGGCGGCCAGCCGGTTCCACGTCAGCCCCGCGACCCAGGCCGCGAGCACCGGCAGGATCGAGAGAGGCACCGTCCCCAGGGCCGAAGCCGGAGCGAGGCACAGCGGCATGAGGACACCCGCCAGCAGCGCGCCGGCGATCGGCTTGGGGATGGCGCTCACCAGCCGCGCCAGCGCCGGAACGACACCCGTGACGACGATCAGGCAGGCGCAGCCGATCAGGGCACCCACCGCCTCGGCGAACCCGCCAGGCGGCGCCGCGGCCGCGGCGAAGAACGCGGCACCCGGCGTCGACCATGCGACGGCCGTCGGCATGCGGGTGACCAGCGGCACCCAGATGCTGCAGACGCCCATGCCCAGCGTCGCGAAGAAGAGGCCCGTGGCGGCCTGCGCCTCGCTGGCACCCATGCTGGTGAGCCCCGCGAGCACGATGGCGAAGGACGCGGAATAGCCGACGAAGGCGGCGAGCAGGCCCATCGCCACACAGGATGCCGGGATCCCTCGGATCATCGCAGCCCTTCGCTTCCCGGCTTCGCCCAAATCCCGCACGCTCGCCCGCGGCTCCGCGCCACGCACGGCCCGCTTGTCGCACGCCCCGGGCCGGCGGCGCCAGAGGTTCGATCATCGGCCGGCCGGTGCCGACGCCGGAGGATCGCATCCTCCGGACCACCTGCTTTTCTTTGGTTTTTTGTTCGTTGGCGGTGGTGGAGGCGGGGGGCTTGAGTGGGCGGATCCGGGGCGTCGGGGGCCGCGCCCGGGTCATTCGGTCCGTGATGGCGCCGGCGACGGCCGCTGTGGGCGATCTGCATAGTTGAGTTACATGTCCCCCGAACTTCACGCCCACGGGGTATCGGCCCCGGAATCGGGGATTCCGGGGCTGGGGCGGCGCGGTGCGGGCGCGGGTGCATCAGTCGGGGGGCGGGTCGGGGGGTG
>JAGREO010000367.1 GCA_020446525.1 Geminicoccaceae bacterium
CGCGGCAGCGCGCCAGCGGCAGCCACGCGAAGAGCGCCACGGTCACGAGCCCGCAGGCGCCGGCATAGAGGAGCGGCAGCGGCTCGATCGTGGCCTCGATGTCGACCGGAAAGAGGCCGCTCGCCAGGGGCGCCAGCACGAAGGGCAGAGCCTGACCCGAAGCGACGCCGATCGCCGTGCCGCCCACCGCGAGCGCGCCCAGCTGCAGGCCGTAGATGCGGGTGATGTCGGCCGCACGGGCGCCCAGCGAGCGCAAGGTGGCGATGGATGCGGTCTTGCCCTCGAGATAGGCGCGCACGGAAAGCCCGATCCCCAGCCCGCCGATCACCAGGGCCGTCAGCCCCGCCATCATCAGATAGGTCGCCAGGCGGTCGGTGAAGCGGGCGACCCGCGGCTGCACGTCCCGCGCACTGCGTGCCCGCCAGGTCGCCTCGGGATGGCGGTTCTGCAGGTCTGCCGCCACCGTTTCGGCGCTGTCCGGCTCGGCCAGCGCCAGGCGATAGCCGTAGCGGGCGAGGGCGCCCGGCACCAGCACGTCCAGGCTTTCGAGCGTGCGCCAGTCGACCATCAGCCGGGGACCGAGGCCCACATAGCCGCCGATGCGGTCCGGCTCGCGCCGCACGACGCCGTCGATGGTGACCCGCCCCGAGCCCAGTTCGAGCGTGTCGCCCACCTCGACGCCCAGGCGTGTCAGAACGCCTTCTTCCACCAGCGCGCCGCCCTCGCCGGGACGCAGGCCGGGCGGGGCCGTCTCGAGGCCGCCATAGAGCGGGTAGGCGCCGTCGATCGCCTTGAGCTCGACGGCGAGGCTGTCGCCCTCGGCGTCGAACACGATCGCATTGGTGCGCACCGTGCGCGAGAGCCGAGCGCCGGCCGGTACCAGCGCGTCGATCTCCGCGTCGGCCAGGGCGTTGTTGGGCTGCTCGATCTCGACGTCGCCGCCGAGCAGCGACGAGGCGTCCCGCTCCAGCGTGCGGGTGATGCCGGCGTTGAGGACACCGACCGTGGCGATGGTCGCCACACCGAGGGCGGTGCAGGCGAAGAAGATCGCGAAGCTCCCGAGGCTGCCGCGCAGGTCGCGACGTGCGATCCGCCAGTGCCGCCGCAACGGCGCCCGATGCCTCCGCCGGAGATCGAAGGTCACGACGCGTCCGCCGTCGCGCGCTCGCTGCGCATGTCCGCCGGTTCGGCGGGTGCCGCGTCGAGGCGGCCGTCGGTCATGACCGCTTTGGTGTCGCAGAGATCGGCCAGCGTCGCATCGTGGGTGACCAGCAGCAGGGTCGTCGATCGCGCGCGCTGGGCGGAGAACAGCAGCTCGACGATCTGCGCGCCGGTGCGGCTGTCGAGATTGCCGGTCGGCTCGTCGGCCAGCAGCAGGATGGGATCGTTGACCAGAGCGCGCGCCAGCGCCACCCGCTGCTGCTCGCCGCCGGAGAGCTGTCCCGGATAGTGCGTCAGGCGGTCGGCCAGCCCCAGTTCCGCCAGGCGTTCCCGCGCACGCTCGGAAGCCCGGGCACCGCCCGCCAGCTCCAGCGGCAGCGCCACGTTCTCGATCGCCGTCATGGTCGGGATGAGGTGGAACGACTGGAAGATGATGCCGACCCTCTCGCGCCGGAACAGCGCCAGCTCGTCCTCGTCGCAGTCGGTGAGCTCGACGCCGTCGACCCGCACCGAGCCGCGCGTGGCCTTCTCGATACCGCCGATGATCGCCAGCAGACTGGACTTGCCCGATCCGGAGGCACCGACCAGACTGGTCGACGTGCCGCTGGCCACTTGGAAGTCGATGCCTTTGAGGATGTGTACCTTGCCGGCCCGGCTCTCCAGTTCCAGATGCACGTCCGAGAGATCGATCATGCTCATTCCCGAGTGAAAACAGCCCCGAACCGAAAGAGAGGACGGCCGCTTGCCCCGTCTCTACATGGCGCACCGGTCCCCGGGTCTCAAGTTGCGTGGTTCGTGCCGCAGGGCGCCGGGCCGGATGCCGGCGCGCATGGTGCTGTCCGTCCTGCTGCTCGCGTGCGGCCTTCTCGCCGCACCGGGTGCGGCGGCCGCCTGCCGTCTGGCCGTGCTCGGCGATTCGCTCACCGCCGGTTACGGCGTCGCCGCCGACCAGTCGTTTCCGGCCCAGTTGCAGCGCCATCTGGACGAGCAGGGCATCGCCTGCACCGTCGTCGATGCCGGCGTCAGCGGCGACACTTCGGCCGGCGGGGCGGCGCGGCTCGACTGGGTGCTGGCCGACGCGCCGACCCATCTTCTGGTGGAGCTCGGTGCGAACGACGGGCTGCGCGCGCTGCCGGTCGACCAGCTCGAGCGCAATCTCGACGACGTGGTGCGACGCGCCCGTGCCGCCGGCGTCGAGGTGATGCTGGCCGGCATGCTGGCGCCGCCCAATCTCGGCCGGCGTTACGGCGACGCCTTCGCGGCCGTCTATCGCACCCTGGCCCGGCGCTACGACCTGCCGCTCTATCCGTTTTTTCTCGAAGGTGTCGCCGGGCGACCGGAATTGCTGATCGAGGACGCGCTGCACCCGAATGCCGAGGGCATCGCACGGATCACCGGCCGGCTCGGACCGCTGGTGGCGGCGTGGCTGACGTCGGACGGCTCGAAACGTGTAGATTGAACATCGAACGTATTTTCTCTCTTCTGCCTTGACAGCAGGGGCCGGTCGCTCTTTTTTCGCTCCGGCCGTCGACCGGCCTCTGCGGATCCGCAATCAGTGCTTTACCCACAAACTGTTGACGAATGTGGGGATAGCGCGGCGCTCGTCGCGTAAATTGATCCTCTTGTGTATGATTCTGTGGAGAAGCACGGGCAATCTCGTTCGCCCGATGCCGAGCATCCGTTGCTGGGGCCCGGTTGCCGGGGGCCCGTAATAGGAAACTCCGTTCGATTGCCCCTTCCGGCACCCTTCCGCTTGCGGCAAAACGTCGTGCGAGCGTTGAGCCCTCCGGCGTTGGAGTGACAATGTCCGGATGTTAGGACTTGGACGCTCCGGTCGGGTGTGCTGCGGCGCGCCGGGGAGCGAAAGCCAGGGAGGTCGGCGATGAAGGACGTCTATCCAGTTCCCGAGAGCATGGCGCGCAGTGCCTATTGCGACGCCGCGCGCTATCGCGAGATGTACGACCGCTCGATCGCGGATCCCGAGGGTTTCTGGGCCGAACAGGCGGAGATCCTCGACTGGTACAAGAAGCCGACGAAGATCAAGGACGTCGACTTCGCCGCCGACGCACGCATTCGCTGGTACGAGGACGGTCAGCTCAACGTCTGCCACAACTGCGTCGACCGGCATCTCGACCAGCGCGGCGATCAGGTGGCGCTCATCTGGGAGGGCGACGACCCCTCCAAAGACGCCAAGATCACCTATCGCCGTCTGCACGACCAGGTGTGCCGGCTGGCCAACGTGCTCAAGGACCAGGGCGTCAGGAAGGGCGACCGGGTCA
>JAGREO010000368.1 GCA_020446525.1 Geminicoccaceae bacterium
TCGGCGTGACGTTGATCTCCGACATGCTGCGCCGGCCGCTCCTGCCGCGCGCCCGCCTGTTGCCGCTCCGGCCTACCGCCATCGCCATCAGGCGACCACCCGCGCCGCGTCGAGCTCGCGGCTGACGACGATGTTGAACTCGTCGGAAAAGCTGGTGAGCCGCTCGCCCAGCCGATCGACGTGGGTCGAGAGACGATTGTAGGCGACCACCGCCGGAATGGCCGCGAGCAGCCCGAGGGCGGTGGCGAAGAGCGCTTCGGCGATGCCGGGTGCCACCACGGCGAGCGTGGTATTCTTGGTGAGTGCGATCGACTGGAAGCTGTTCATGATGCCCCAAACCGTGCCGAACAGGCCGATGAAGGGGGCCGTGGCACCGATCGTGGCGAGCGTGGAGATGTTCTTCTCGAGACCGACCAGCTCGCGGTCCTGCGTCAGTTGCATGACACGATTGATCCGATCGAGCAGCCGCGTCGCACCTTCCTGCGACAGGCCGCGCGCCGCCTCGCGCCATTCCTCCATGCCGGCGGTGAACATCAGCACGACCGGATGATCGGCGTGCTTCATCATCCGCTTGTAGAGCTCGTCGAGCGGCGTGCCCGACCAGAACGCCTCCTCGAACTCACCGGTCTTGCCGCTGATGCGGCGCAGCCGCGCACTCTTGGAGAAGATGACCGCCCAGCACCAGATCGACGCGAGTGCGAGGATCAGCATCACCGCCTTGACGACGATGTCCGCCTGCAACACCAGCGAGAGAATGTCGGTGCCGGCGGTCGGATCACCGAGAGCGGCACTGCCGACGACATTTTCTTCCATGTTCGAACCACTGAATGGATGAAGGACCCGGCCGGACCACCGCAACGTCCCGGTCACAAAAGATTTTCGGTATCAGGGTGTTACGGCGACATGCCGATGCGGCTCCTTGAGAAGCCAGGCTGCTCTATGAGCAAGCCGCCGGCATCTGTCAAGCTTCGCGCGCACCCAAGTTCAACTTTTGCGTGAGATTGGGCGGCAGCCTTCGCGCCCGGCCGCCTCCGTCGATGCAGACCAGCTCGACGAGCATCGACGCCAGCAGTCCGTCGTCGCGCCAAACCGACTGATCCATCGTCATGCGTGCGCCCGAGACCGCCCGTATGCGGCATTCGACGTCCAGCAGGTCGTCGAGGCGGGCCGGCGCCCGATAGTCGATACTCACCCGGCGCACGGCGAACATCAGCCCGCTGGTCCGCAGCAACGCCGGATGGTCGAGCCCGGCCGCACGCAGCATCTCCGTTCGTGCCCGCTCCGCGAATTTCAGATAGTTGGCGTAATAGACGATGCCTGCCGCATCCGTGTCTTCGTAATAGACGCGCAGCCGCAGCCGGAACGGCGTGTTCAACTATCGGGTCCGACGAAGAGGTCGTTCTGCGCCTCGAAGGCGGCCGGGGCGGTCATGCCTAGATGACGCCAGGCCGCGCGCGTCAGCCTTCGGCCGCGCGGCGTGCGCTGCAGCAATCCCTGTTGCAGGAGGTAGGGCTCGACCGTCTCCTCGAGCGTGTCGCGCTGCTCCGAAAGGGCGGCCGCCAGCGTCTCGACGCCGACCGGGCCGCCGCCGTAATGCACCGCGATGGCGTTGAGATAGCGGCGGTCGAGCGCGTCGAGCCCGAGCGGATCGACGCCGAGGCGCGCGAGCGCGTCGTCGGCGGTGGCGCGGTCGATGCTGTCGCGGCCGGCCACCTGCGCGAAGTCGCGCACGCGCCTGAGCA
>JAGREO010000057.1 GCA_020446525.1 Geminicoccaceae bacterium
TCGCCAACTTCATCAACGGCGAGCTCTGGGGCCGCGTCACCGACGTGCCCTGGGCGATGATCTTTCCGCACGCGGGTCCGGAGCCGCGCCATCCGAGCCAGCTCTATCAGGCCGGCCTCGAGGGCATCCTCCTCTTCGCACTCATGTTCACCCTGGCGCGCCGACCGCGCCGCGAGGAGGAGCGCGGTCTCCTGGGCGGCGCCTTTCTGGTCGGCTATGCCGTCGCCCGCTCCATCGGCGAACTGTTCCGCCAGCCGGACGCGCATCTGGGCTTCCTCTTCGCCGGTATCACCATGGGTCAGTTGCTGTCGCTGCCGATGTTGCTCTTCGGTCTCTTCCTGATCTGGCGCGCCCGTAGGGGATGAGCGACGAGAAGGCGACGCCTCTGGCGCGAAGGCTGATACGGCAGATCGAAGCCACGGGCCCGATCGACGTCGCGACCTTCATGACCCTGTGCCTCGCCGACCGGCGACACGGCTATTATACCGGCGGCGACCCTCTTGGTGCCGCCGGCGATTTCGTCACCGCGCCGGAAATCTCACAAATATTCGGTGAGCTGATCGGTGCCGCGTTGGCACAGGCCTGGATCGAGATGGGTCGCCCCCGGCCCTTCGCGATGATCGAGCTCGGGCCGGGCCGCGGCACGCTGCTCGGCGATGCGCTGCGGGCGACACGAACCCTTCCCGGCTTCCACGAAGCACTGACGCTGCATCTGGTCGAGTCGAGCCCGGCGCTTCGGGCCGCCCAGGCACGCGCCGTCGGAGAACGCGCCGTGTCGTGGCACACGCGGCTCGACGAAGTGCCGACGGGCCCGCCCTGCTTCGTCCTCGCCAACGAGTTCCTCGACGCGCTGCCGGTGCGCCAGTTCGTTCGCGACACCCGCGGCTGGCGCGAACGGCGAGTAGGCCTCGACGCGCATGGGGACCTGGCCTTCGTCGCCGGCGCACCGATGATGCGGGCGGCCCTGCCCGACGCACCGGCGGACGTAACGATGCTCGAGATCGCGCCAGCCCGCGAGGCGGCGGTACGGGAGATCGCTCTGCGCCTGAAGCACACCGGCGGAAGCATGCTGGTGATCGACTACGGCGCCCTCGACCTCGACGGCAGCGACAGCCTGCAGGCGGTGCGCGCACACCGGGCAATCGATCCGCTGGCCGCACCGGGCCGGGCCGATCTGACCTCGCACGTCGCCTTCCGCCCGCTCTTGCAGGCCATTACAGAAACCGGCCTTCACGCCTTTGGCCCGCTGCCTCAGGGCGACTTCCTGCGCCGGCTCGGCATCGAGCTGCGCCTGCGGCATCTGCTCGCCGGCGCCGATGCCGAAATGGTCACGTCTGTGCGCGCCGGTGTCGACCGGCTGATCGACGAGACGGCCATGGGCATGCTCTTCAAGGTGATCGCGGCGAGCGACGCTGCGACACCACCGGCCGGCTTCACAGCGGACGAGGAATGGACATGAAGGTCGATCGCGCTTCGCAACTCTCGGCACTCGAAGGCATCGCGCACGGCTTTTTCGGCCGCCGCGGCGGCGTCAGCGACGGACCGTTCACCAGCTTGAACGTCAGTCTGCGCAACGCCGATGATCGCGCCCATGCCCTCGAGAACCGCCGGCGGATCGCGGCCTCCTTCGGCGCCGACCCCGAGGATCTGGCGGCCGCACGCCAAGTGCATGGCATCCACGTTCATCGGGTCGAGCGTGCTTGGGGCAGCGGCGAGCCCGTCGAGGCGGACGCGCTGATGACTACCATCCCGGGCATCGTGCTGGGAGTCACCACCGCCGACTGCGGGCCGATCCTGCTGGCCGATCCGGGCGTGCCGGTGGTGGCGGCCGTGCACGCCGGCTGGCGGGGGGCGCTCGACGGCATCGTCGAGGCCGTGGTGGCCCACATGGTGACCGCCGGCGCCTCGACCGACACGATCGTCGCCGCCGTGGGCCCCTGCATCGCCCGGCGATCCTACGAGGTCGGCCGCGAGTTCCTCGACCGGTTCGCGACAAGCGATCCTTCCTTCGTCCGCCACTTCGACGTGCCCGCCGACGGCGACACCGCCGGCACCCTGCATTTCGATCTGAGCGGCTTTCTCGAGGCGCGCCTGCGCGCGGCCGGCCTCGGCCGGGTGGAGCGGATCGAGCGCGACACTTATGCTCTCGCCGACGATTTCTTCAGCTTCCGCCGGACCACGCACCAGGGCGGCGGCCCGTTCGGGCTGCAACTCTCCGCCATCGTCATCGAGGCGGCTAAGACCCTTCAGGGCAACAGCCCGGCCTCCGCATAGTAGCGCTCGGCGCCCGGATGCAGCGGCACGGCGACGCCGTCGAGCGCCGTGTCGAGCTGGATTTCGCGACCCTTGGTGTGTCCCGCATCCAGCAGGGTACGCGAGGAGGGATGCCACAAGGCGCGGGTGATCGAATAAATCAGTTCCTCGTCCTGCCCGGCGTCGGTCAGCCACTGGGCGACGACGCCCAGTGTCGGCGTCTCGGCGATACCGGTATAGGCGTCGGCTGGAATCACGGTCCTGGTGAAGAACGGGTAGGCGGCGACCAGTTTGTCGATCTCGGGCCCTTCGATCGGCACTAGGGTGACGACGTGTTCCCGGGCGAGCTCGGCGACGCTGGGCGTCGGATGCCCCGCCACGGCGAAAAACGCGTCCAGCTCGCCGCGTCGCATCGCCCGCACGGCGTCGAGCGGGTTGAGCAAGGCCGGCTCGAACAGGCCGGAATCGGCGCCGAGACCGAAAGCGCCCAGTATGAGCCGCGCGTCATATTGGGTACCCGACCTCGGATCGTCGATCGACACGCGCTTGCCGGCGATGTCGCCGATCTGGACGATGCCGCTCTCGACGCTGGCGACCAGATGCACGCTCTCGAGGTATAGGCTGGCGATGAGCCGCAGGGAGTCGATCGGCGGCTGGTCGGCGAACACCCCCTCGCCGGCGAAGGCGCCGAAGGCGATATCGCTCTGCACGAGGCCGCTGTCGAGCGTGCCGGCGACGATACCCTCGATGTTGGCGATCGAGCCCTGCGACGTGACCGCGACACCGATCAGCCCGTCGACGCCGCAACTGCCGCCGGCGTCGCAGCTCCGGCCGCCGATCGGTGCCGAGATGATGTCGGCCAGAAGACCGCCGATCGGATAATAGGTGCCGGCGATGCCGCCGGTGCCGATGCGAAAGACACCGGGCGTCTGGGCCGGCGCTCGCGATGCGAAGACCGACCCCGCCGCCGCCGTCGCCACGGACAGGAAGGTGCGGCGGGCGACGGAGGAAAAATCAATCGGCACGATAACCCCGGCCCGTGATGCGCCGGACGACCACGCCGTCGACGATACGCTCGAAGAAGAGATCGAGGCGGTCGCCGTCGAGGGCCCTCACGGTGCGCTGCAACTCGTAGGTGCCGTCCTCGAGGATGACGAAGGACACGATCGTCAGACCGTCCTCGCCGAAGCTGGCCCAGCGCAAGGGATCGCCCCGCACCGGCGCCAACTCGTCGCGTTCCTTGAACGGGTTGTAGGAGGGCGCTTCGGCATACCAGTCCTCACCCTCTACCGGGCGGAAGATCAATCCGCCGGCACGCCGCTCGACGCCCGGAACGTCGCGGCGGCCGTCCACCAGGGAGACGTTGACCCAATCGATGCGGAACCCGCCGTCCTTGGCGGGACCGACGACGATTTCGAAATCACGCACGCCGGTCTTTCCGGTCGTCGGATCCTCCACGTCGGCGCGACCGACGAACGCTCCGACATAGTCTTCCAGTCCGGCCGAGCGGGCCGGCACGGCGGCGACCAGGACGAGGGCGAACAGACCGATGCATAGGAGCGGAACGCGCATGCGGTACCGCGGCACCCCGGCGCCCGTCGTTGCGCGCGCCATCGCTCAGCCCTCCTTCTCGATCGGCGCCTCGGCGACCGATGCCTCACCGCCTTCGACCTGCAGACGGCTGACGCTCAGCATTGCGGGCCCGGCACTCAGCACGAACCTCTCGAGCGAGGTGCGCCCTTCGTCATCGAGCGTCAGGCGATAGAGATGCAAGCTGTCCGCGGTCGTTCGCGACCAGACCACCGGAGCACCCACCAACGGCCTCTCGGCATCGTCGCCGAACCGGTCGCCCGTGAACAAGGCGAGCAGGCCCCGTTCCTGCGCGGGCTCGAAGACACCCGCTTCGCCGGCCGGCCTGAAGGTGGTTTCCTCGAACGTTCCGGCCGGGCTCTCGATCGCCAGGGAAAAGCCCCCGCCATCCTCGTCGAGACGGACGGACACCGGCCCCTCGCCGGCACTTCCGCTCGCCGCCCCGCGCCACGTACCCTCGAGCCGCTCGAGCACATCCTGCGCTGCCGCGGGCGCTGTCGCGGACGCCAGACAGACCAGGACGGCCGCAAGAAGCGCGGGTCGCAGGAACGGCCGGATGCGCCCCCCTCTCCTCGGGATCGGCGACGTGTTTCCTCGAAGAACGATCGCGGCCATACCCATCAGGCGAGACCTCCGGCTGCACCCGAGGACCATAGAACATCGTCGCGGCAGCGTCATCACGCTCGGTGTCCGTCCCGCAAAGCGGTTGTCGTTCTTGCAACAGCCTTGCGGCGGATCGCCCGCGCGAAGTGGCCGGAGGCAGATTCCGGTTGTCTTCGACCCGACCCTTCGGCGACTTTGATGGTGACCGAACTACCCCAATGAGCGACGGGAGTCTTCGTGACCGGCGTCTTCGAACGCTTCGGCGCTCTGCCGGATTTTCCATTCCGCCGGTTGGCGGCCATGCTCGCCGAACGGCTTCCGCCGGACGGCGTGCCGGTGCTCGACCTGTCGATCGGCGAGCCGCAGCACGCACCGCCGGCGCTACTGGCCGAAACGGTCGCCGCCCAAGCAGGTACGTGGAACCGCTATCCGCCCCCAGGCGGCACGCCGGCGTTCCGGTCTGCCGTCGCGGCGTGGCTGCAGCGGCGCTACGCTCTGCCGGAGGGCATGCTCGACGCCGATCGCCACGTCTTGCCGCTGGCCGGCACCAAGGAGGGGCTGTTCCTGCTGCCCTCGGTGCTGCCGGCCAAGCCCGATGCCGCGATCCTGCTGCCCAACCCGCTCTATGCCGTCTATCTCGGCGGTGCGGTGCTGGCCGGAGCCCGGCCGGTGCCGCTGGCGACCACAGCCGCAACGGGGTTTCTGCCCGATCTCGACGCGCTGGACGAGCGCCTGCTCGAGCACACCACGGCCTTCTTCCTCTGCACGCCGGCCAATCCGCAGGGCGCCGTGGCTTCGCAAGCCTATCTCGAGCGACTGCTGCGGCTGGCGCGGCGCCACGATTTCCTGCTGATCGTGGACGAATGCTATGCCGAAATCTGGGACGAGGCGCCGCCGGCCGGCGGATTGCAGGCAGCGGCGGCGACGGGCGGCGGGCTCGATCATCTGGTCGTCCTGCACTCGCTCTCCAAGCGCTCCAACGCCGCCGGCCTGCGCAGCGGCTTCATCGCCGGCGACTCCGACCTGCTCGCCCGCTTCGGCCGGCTGCGTGCCTATGGCGCAGCCGTGCAGCCGCTGCCGCTGATGGCGGCCGCAACCCGGCTCTGGCAGGACGAGGTCCATGTCGAAGCCAACCGCGCGGCCTACCGGGCCAAGCTCGATCTGGCCGAGCGGCGGCTCGGCAACCGCTTCGGATTCTACCGTCCGGCCGGCGGCTTCTTCCTCTGGCTCGACGTCGGCGACGGCGTGGCGGCGGCGCGCCGTCTCTGGAGCGAGGCCGCGCTCAAGGTGCTTCCGGGAAGTTTTCTGACGATGGGCTCGGTGCAACCGGGGCTGGAGGACGATCCCGGCGCCCGCTACATTCGTCTGGCGCTGGTGCACGACGAGACGACCATCGATGGCGCCTTCGATCGTCTGATCGAGGTGCTGGGATGAGACGGTGCCGCAAGCGGAGATGGGTCACATGGCGTCCCTCCTGATCAACAGCGCCCGAGGCGACGGAACGGGTTCGGCGATCCGCGACCGGCTGGTATCGGCCGCCCGACGTCTGGGCGGCGTGGCCCTGCTGACGGCGGCGGTGTTCGTCTCGCTCGCCTGCGCCGGCTTCGATCCGAACGATCCCTCCTTCACCCATGCCACCGACGCACCGGTCGCCAACTGGATGGGCGTTCCGGGTGCCGTCGTCTCCGATCTCCTGTTCCAGGCGTTCGGCCACGCCGTGTGGCTGTTGCCGATCGCCTTCCTCTCGCTCGGCGTGCGACTGCTGCTGGACAAGCGACTGACATGGCCGTGGCTGCCGGCGGTGGCGCTGCCGGCGGCCCTGCTGCTCGTTTCCGCCTATCTGGCGACCTGGCCGGCCGGCACGCTGGGCGGCGCCGAGGAAGGCTGGTCGTTGCGCACCGGCATGGGCGGGCTGGTCGGCGACTTCCTCTTCATGCAGTTGCAGCCACACCTGAGTGCCGGTGCCTATGGCTGGATCACCGGCATCGGTGGCGCCGTGGCGGCGCTCCTGTCGCTCGGCCTGCGCTGGCGCGAGAGCCTGTCGACGGCGCAGACCATCGGCCATCGCTCCTATCGCGTGGGCCGTCAGTTCGGCCATGCGGCGGGCCATGCGGCACAGACGGCCTCGCATCTTTCCGGCCGGGCGATCGGCGCCGGCTGGCGCCACATGGAGCGGCGTCGACCGACCGACGCACCGGCCTTCACCGAGGAGCGGTCGTTCAAACTGCCGGGCGAACAGGAGGAGAGCTGGTCCCTGCGCGAAACCCTCGGAAATTTCTTCGGCTGGTTCCGCTCCGCACCGATCGAGGTCGAGAACAACTTCATCGATCTCGACATGCGCGACCCCAGGCCGGTGGCGCGACCCGGCCGCCCGCGCAAGCCGGCGACCCGAGACGACGACACGCATGCTTCGACGATGGAAGAAGCGTCGCCCTTCGATCCACCGGAGGACGACGCCGAGCCGGGGCCGGCGCGCTCGAGGCCGCCTTCGTCGGGCACGCCGTCGCGACCGGCGGCGCAGGCCTCTTCGCACCAGGTCTCGATGGATCTCTTCCAGCTCCCCGCGCTCGAGATGCTCACCCCGCCGCGCCAGGGTGCGCGCACGACCAACCTCACCAGGCAGCAACTGGAGGATACCTCGCGCCAGCTGGAAACCGTGCTCGACGATTTCGGCGTCCGCGGCCAGATCATCGACGCCAAGCCCGGGCCGGTCGTCACGCTGTTCGAGCTCGAGCCGGCGCCCGGCACCCGCTCGCAGCGGGTCATCGGTCTGGCCGACGACATCGCCCGCTCCTTGAGCGCGCTCTCGGTCCGCGTCGCCACCGTGCCCGGCCGCAACGTGATCGGCATCGAGCTGCCCAACGACCAGCGCGAGATCGTCTTTCTGCGCGATCTGATCAAATCCGATCCGTTCAACGCCAGCGAAGCACGGCTGCCCCTGGCGCTGGGCAAGGACATCAGCGGCAACACCATCATCGTCGATCTCGCCCGAATGCCGCATCTGCTGATCGCCGGGACCACGGGCTCGGGCAAGTCGGTGGCGATCAACGCGATGATCCTCTCGCTGCTCTACCGGCTGCGGCCTGACCAGTGCCGGATCATCATGATCGACCCCAAGGTGATCGAGCTGTCGGTCTACGAGGACATCCCGCATCTGCTGGCGCCGGTGGTGACCGAGCCGCACAAGGCCGTCGTCGCGCTCAAATGGGTCGTCCGCCAGATGGACGAGCGCTACCGGCTGATGTCGCATCTGGGCGTGCGCGACATCTTCGCCTACAACCGCCGGCTGGAGCAGGCGCGGGCCAAGGGCCAGCAGCTCACGCGCCGTGTGCGCACCGGCTTCGAGCCCGGCAGCGGTGCGCCGATCATCGAGGACCAGCCGCTCGACATGACCCACCTGCCGCTGATCGTCGTCATCGTCGACGAGGTGGCCGATCTGATGCTCACCGCCGGCAAGGAGATCGAGAGCGCCATCCAGCGGCTGTCACAGAAAGCCCGCGCCGCAGGCATCCATCTGATCGTCGCCACCCAGCGCCCATCGGTCGACGTACTGACCGGCGTCATCAAGGCCAATCTGCCCTCGCGCATCAGCTTCCGCGTCAGCTCGAAGATCGACAGCCGGACGATCCTGGGTGAACCCGGTGCGGAGCAATTGCTCGGCCAGGGCGACATGCTCTATCTGATGCCCGGCGACCGCATCGTGCGGGTACACGGCGCGCTTGTCTCGGACCACGACGTCGAGCGGGTGGTCGCGCATCTGCGCACCCAGGGCGAGCCCGACTATGACGAAGGCGTCACCGAGGAAGGCGGCGGCGAGCTGCCGCTGGATCAGCCGCCGGGCATGGATTCCGGCGACGGCACCGATGGCGTCTACAATCAGGCGGTGCAGATCGTCGCACGGGACGGCAAGGCGTCCACCAGCTATCTGCAGCGCAAATTGTCGGTCGGCTACAACAGCGCGGCCAAGCTGATCGAGCGCATGGAAGCCGAAGGTCTCATCACCGCGGCCGATCACGTCGGCCGCCGCCGGGTGCTGATGGGGCGCGGCGGTGTCGATGGCGACGAACCGACACAGGATGATTGATCGCCGAAGCGTATCGAAGGCAGCGGCACGCAACCTTTCGTGGCGGCTGACGCGAGTCGGGCTGTTCCTGCTGCTCGCGGCCACGGCGGTGATCGGCCGGGCGCCTTTGGTCCTAGCGCTCGATCAGGCACCGGCGGGCGGCACGACGGATCGCGCGGCCCAAACATCCACCGCCGCGCCGGCCGCCCGAGCGGACGACGATACGATCCTGGCACCGATCGTCGACTGGATCGACCGGCTCGAGACGCTGTCCGCGCGGTTCACCCAGATCGGCCCGGACGGCGGCCAGACCACCGGCTCGCTGGCGATCCACCGGCCGGGGCGGCTGCGGCTCGACTACGATCCGCCCTCGCAGATCCTGCTGATCGCGCCCGGAGACTGGCGGCTCATCTATTACGATGCGTCGATCCGTCAGGTGAACGTCCTGCCGATCGGCCAGACGCCGCTCGGCGTGCTGCTCGACCGGGATCTTCGGCTGGGCCGGGAAATCGAGGTGGTCGAGATCCGGCGCGGTGCGGGCGAGATCGCCGTCACCCTGGTGCGTCGCGGCGAGGCGGAGCAGGGAAGCGTGACCCTGGTGTTCGCCGAGAGCCCGGTGGCGTTACGCCGCTGGACCGTCGTCGATGCCCAGGGACTGGCGACGCACGTCGTGCTGGAGGACGTGAAGATCGGCGTGCCGCTCGATCCTTCGCTGTTCCATTGGCGCGATCCCGCCATCTTCGGTCTCCCCGCACCCGACTGATCGGCCGCCTGCATACCGGCATCGGCCGATAACCTTCCGACATGTCGATCGACGTGCGGTGATGCGAGCTGGAGCAGCCTTCACCGAAAATTAAGGGCGCCGGTGTTAAGGTCCGCGTGATCGGACGATCGGAGTCCCCTTGGTGAGCGGATGAGACGAGACGTGGCGGTGCGCGAGGTCGAGGAGGTCGAGGACGGGCGGCGGGCGAACAGCCGCGGCCGGTTCACGTTGCTCGTCGACCGGCTCGCCGGGCAGGGCTGGTGGATCTGGGCGATGACGGCGGTCGCCTGGCTCGCGACCAGCGGTGCCATCTCGATCGGCACGAAGGGTTTTTCCGGCGCGCCTTCGGCCGTCGCGGTGATCGCCTTCTGCTCGATCGTCGGCCTGACGACAGGCTATGCGGTGCATCTTCGCCAGCGCCTCGGCCGCACCGGCAAGCAGGCAAAGGCGTCCGAGGAGTTCTTCGCCGACCTCACACGCGTGGCCGCCGATTTCCTGTGGGAATGCGACGAACACCTTCGGGTCTCCTCCCTGTCGGAAGGTTTCCTGAAGACGGTCGGACGCGATCCGCAGGCGCTGATCGGCCATGTCTGGCCGGAAGTGCCGGGTTTGGGCATGGCCGAGGAGGCGCGCCGCACTCTCGCCGTGGCGCTGGCTGCACAGCGCTCCTTTCGGGACATCGCCTGCAGCCTCGACGGCGCCGACGGCGAACGCCATCATCTGCGGCTGACCGCACGGCCGTTCTTCGATGCGGACGGGGAATTCCGCGGCTATCGCGGTGCCGGGCGCGACGTCAGCGATCTGGTCGAGGCCAAGGACCGGGTGCGCTATCTCGATCGCCACGATGCCCTGACCTGGCTGGCCAACCGGCTGGCGCTGCGCGAGGATCTCGAGCGGGTGCTCAAGGCGGCCCGGCGCGAGGCCGACCGGCCGGTGCTGCTGGCGGTCGACATCGCCCGTTTCGGCTCGATCAACGACGCCTTCGGTGCGGCCGTGGGCGACGGTCTGCTGCGCGCCTTCGCCGCGCGGCTCGTTACGGGCCTGCACCCCGAGGACCGGGTCTATCGCCAGGGCAACGACGAATTCGCGGTGCTGCGCGCGCGGCCCTCGCCCTTCGAGAGCGTCGACGGGCTGGTCGACCGGATCACCCAGGCGCTCTCGCAGACCTTCGTGGTCGACGATCAGCGCATTCAGGTCACCGGTCACGTCGGCATCTATTACGTCGAGCCCGCCGACGCCGATTACGAGACCTGCATCCGCCGCTCGCTGATCGCCTTGCGGCAAGGCAAGAAGTCGGGTGAGCAGGCGGTCGTCTACGGTCAGGGCATGGACGTCGAGGCCGAGACGCAGCGCCGGCTCGAGGAGGAACTGCGGATCACCATCCGCGACGACGGACTGGCGCTCAACTACCAGCCGCAGGTGTCGCTCAAATCCGGGCGTATCGTCGGTGCGGAGGCGCTGGTGCGCTGGCATCACGCCGAATTCGGCTTCGTCTCCCCCGGCCGGTTCATTCCGATGGCCGAGCGCACCGGTCTGATCGGCGATCTGAGCCGCTGGGCGCTGCGCCGGGCCTGCGAGGACGCGGCCGCTTGGGGCGACGCGACCATCTCGGTCAATCTCTCGGCTCTCGACGTGCGCGAGCCGGATTTTCTTCAATGGGTCCAGTCGACGGTGGCCGATGCGGGCATGAGCCCGGCCCGGGTGGAGCTCGAGATCACCGAGGGCGTGCTGATCGAGGATACCGATGCGGCGCTGGGCAAGTTGCGCATCCTCAAGCAGCAGGGGTTCAAGTTCGCACTCGACGATTTCGGCACGGGCTATGCCGGTCTCGGCTATCTGCAGATGTTCCCGTTCGACAAGCTGAAGATCGATCAGTCCTTCGTCAAACGCATGCTCTGGTCGAAGCATGCCATGGCGATCGTCCGCTCGGTGATCAAGCTGGGCCACGAGCTCGATCTGGTGGTCTGCGCCGAAGGTGTGGAAGAGAAGAAGCAGCTCGAAGCGCTGTTCGCCGCCGGCTGCGACATCGTCCAGGGCTACTATACCGGGCTGCCGATGCCCGCCTCACGTCTGAAGGCGCTCACCGCCTCGCGCGAGGCGCGGCCCGGCGAACGCGGCGAGACGCAGGTCGCCACGGCCGGTACGGCGATCGGCGCCGGCCGGACACGAGGATCGAAGGACGCCGCGAGGCAGCGCCGTGCCGGCGAACGTCACGCCGCCGCCCTGCCCTGAGCACCGGCCCCACGCCGCTCCGAAACCGTTCAGCTCTCACCGAGCCGCGGCAGCAGTTCGGCGAAATTGCAGGGTCGGTGGCGGATGTCCAGCTGGCTGGCGAGGATGCCGTCCCAGGCATCGCCGCAGGCACCGGGCGAGCCAGGCAGGACGAAGAGGTAGGTGCTCCGGGCCACGGCGGCATCGGCACGCGACTGGATGGTCGAGCTGCCGATCTTGGCGTAGCTCAATTGGCGAAAGAGCTCGCCGAAGCCCGGAATCTTCTTCTCCGCCACCCGATCGAGGGCCTCCGGAGTCACGTCCCGGCCGGTGACGCCGGTGCCGCCCGTCGTCAGGATCACCTCGATCCCGGGATCGTCGATCCAGTCCCGCAGGCGCGCGACGATCGGCTCGATCTCGTCCTCGACGATCGCCCGCGCCACGAGCCGGTGGCCGGCCGCGTCGATGCGTGCCGCCAGAGTGTCGCCGGAGCGGTCGTCGCTCGCCGTTCGGCTGTCGGAGACGGTCAGAACCGCGATCCGCAGCGGCCTGAAGGCGATGGTCTCGTCGATCCGTCCGGGCATCCTGCTTCTCTCCTGCCGTCCGCGCGGCGCAACGGAATTTGCTCGCGCCGCCGGCCGACGAGGCGAACTCAGTCGCGGCGGGCCACGGTCGTGGCGGTGTCGCTCGAGGCGTAGATCGGCCACGCATTGGCGGCGAGTTGTGCCATCGAGGAGGCGGGCTGGTCCAGCCGGATGCGATAGGCCCAGAGATTGGCCAGCACCTTCTTGGCATAGAGCCGCGTCTCGGGAACCGGAATGCTCTCGAGATAGAGCAGCGGATCGTCCTCGAGGTCGGCGAAGCGGGCGACCCAGTCCTGCAGCCGCTTGAGCCCGGCATTGTAGGCGACGGCGACGTGGATCAGACTGCCCTCGACGATATGATTGGCGATCAGTCCGTCGACATAGGCCTGGGCCAAAGTGAGGTTGACCGCGGGATCGGTCAGCGTGGCCTCGCCCTCATAGGCGATCTGCGCCCGCTCGGCGACGACCCGGGCGGTGGAGGGCAGGACCTGCATCAGCCCCAGGGCACCGGCGTGGCTGCGGGCCTCGGGGTCGAACCCGCTCTCCGCGCGCATCAGTGAGAACAACAGCGCCCGATCGACGAGATAGCCTCCGTCCGGGCGCCAGGCGGGCATCGGATAGGTGGCACCGTCGTGCCGCCGGCCGTCCTGCAGCCGCAGGCGCTGCGCCACCCGCATCTGCGCCGCCGGCAGCCGCAGACTCTCGGCCAGAGCCGCCAGGGCCTGGGTGAGCTGCGGCCGGGCGCGCGCCGCGAGCTTGCGGATTTCCTGCTCGGCCAGGGCCGGCTGACCGATCTGCCCCAGGGCGATCGCCCGCCTCGAGCCCGGGAACCTCTCGAGCAGATCCATCATGTCGCCGCGCAGACCGGCCTCGTACCAGTCGAAGGTGATCGGCAGCCCCAGCCGCTCCTTGGCCAGGAGGCCGTAGAACTCGTCACTCTTCGCCGCCAGCTCGAGATAACGCCGGTGCAGGTCGGGACGACGCAACCGCAGCCAGGCGCGCGCCGCCCAGAAGCCGCCCATCGCCGCGTCCTCGGGCGACACGCCGCTGCGGGCGAGCGCCGCGAAATGCCGGGCCGCGGTCTCGATCCGACCCGACCGCCAGGCGGCGAGCCCGGCCGTCCAGTGGATACGCGGCTCGATGGCTCCGGAACGCTCGGCCGCCGGTGCGGCGAGCGCCAGCGCCTCCTCGTCCATCCGGTTGGCGAAGTAACCCTTGGCGATGGTCCATCGGGCGAGATCGTGCTCGACCGGATCGGCCGCGGCCGGCGCACGACCTCTGGCGAGCCGGCTGCGTGCCTGGGTCGGCCGGTCCTTGCTCACCAGTGCGGCGATGCCGGCAAGCCAGTCGCGCACCTCCCGCGAACGTGCGGCCGAACGGCCGTCCGGGCCGGCATAGCCCGTGTCGCGCTCTTCGAGCAGCTCCTGCCCCGAACCGCCGAGATAGCCCGCCACCGGCTCCTTCGGCGGCGCCGCACCGGGCGGCCGGCGCTGGAGCGCCAGCGCGTAGACGGCGGCCGCCTGAGGCAGATCGGAATAGTGCTCGAGCCAGCCGTGAAGCTCTTCATAGCTGGAGCGCCACGCCGTCGGATGGAGATAACGCTGGGCCAGGACGTGGCCGAGCAGAAGGTCGCTGCCGAGTTGCGAGACCACGTGGTCGGCGGCACTCCAGTGCCCGTCACGCTGCAACTCGAAGATCATCCGGTAGCGCGCCGCGTCCTTCGCACCGATCGGCCGGGGCAGATGGCCCAACTGGGTCGGAATGTCGACGTCCGGCGTGAGCCGGGCGACCCGGATTTCCGCCTCCTGCGCGAAAGCCGCGGGTGCGACGAGCGACGGCCCGGACAACGCGGCCAGCGCCATCGTCAACGCCAGCGCGGCTCTCGAACGGACACGCGATCCGCGGCGCCGGGCCATGCGCGCCACCTCAGTGCACCGCATGGCGCCCCGCCTCGTCGTGTCCCGACCGTTCGCGTGAGGAACCCCGCGCCACCGCCTCCACCTCCGCCAGCATGTCGGCCAGCGTCAGCAGATCGCGCCACGCCAATCGCTTGTTCGACGGCGAGCGCAGCAGATGGGTCGGGTGAAAGGTCACCAGGGCCGGGATCCGGCGGCCGTCGGCCGGCCGGTCATACCACGAACGGCGACCGCGCAGTCTGGCCTCGCCCCGCTCGAGATCGAGCAGCGTCGCCGCACCACCGCGACCCAGGAACAGCAGCACCGCCGGATCGACCAGCTCGATCTGCCGCTCGAGAAAGGGACGGCATACCGCCCGCTCGTGCGGCGTCACCGGCCGCTTGCCGGGCGGACGCCAGAAGACGGCGTCGCTCGCCCACACCTCGGCACGACGCAGGCCGATCGCCGCCAGCATCCGATCGAGCAACGACCCGGCGCGTCCGGCGAAGGGCCGCCCCTGCTCGTCCTCGTCGTCGTCCGGCACGTCGCCCACGAGCATCAGCCGGGCGGCCGGATCGCCATCGTCGAAGCAGCAATGGCTGGCCGTCCGCCGCAACGCGCAGCCGTCGAAGGCCGCGAGCGCCGCGCGCAACGCCTCCAGACCATCGCATCCTGCCGCCACCGCACGCGCTCGCGCGACCGCTCCACCCGCGATGGTGGCCGCAGCCGCACCCGAAGTGTCGGCGGAGCCGCCGGCGAACGCTGCGGCGACACGCGATCCGCCGATCCGCGAGCCGCCGCGTGCCGGTTCATCGCCCGCCCGGACGGAGACGGCATCGAACCGGTCGCCGAACGCCGCCGTCGGCCCGTCCTGCAGGCTGCAGTCCACACCCATCTGCGCGTACCAGCCGAACCATGCGGCCGCCGCTGCGCCGAGCGCGGGTTCTCGATCCGTCATGCTCGAAGTCATGATCCGACCACGCGACCACGGCCTTGCTCACGGCCGTCGCACAGCCTCCATCTCCGACTCTGAGGGCGTGCCGGTCACGCACCAGGATACCGGCCGAAACCCATAGGCGAAGCGCCCGCCGAGAGCAAGCTTTCTCGCCGCTGTCGTCACGAAGACACACCCACATGCCGCAGGACGCGGCTGCATCCGCCCCGCCGGCGCATCCCGGGCAAATGATCGTGCTTGACAGGCACGCGAAGGTTGTCGCGTCGCGGCGGGCGAAGCCTCGTCGGATGTCGCGGACCGCGACGGTCTGATGCCGCGGAACGCGACGGTCAGATGCCGCGGACCGCGACGGTCGGATGCCGCGGAACGCGGCGGTCAGATGTCGCGGAACGCCACGGGACGGCCCTCGCGATCCATCACGAGCTTGCCGCTCTCGTCCTGCGCGGCTATGTAACGACCATGACCGACGGCCGTGCCGACGTAGAGGGCGGGCTTCACCTTCTTGCCCTCGAACGACTTCATCTGCTGGGCCGGACCACGCGCGGTCGGGTCGTTCTTGCTCTTCGACATCTTCAGCATCGCGAATTCTCCTGAACAAGCGGCGGGACGGCGTGTCCGACATCAGCTCCATCTCGAAGGTTGCGCCTATGTGGCGCGCGCCCTTGCGGCCGTCAAGCCGGCTGGCGGGCCCTGCCGCACCCCCGGAACACAAGCGCACCGCCGGCCTCGTCCTGCTGTCGACGCTGGTGCTCGCCGCCTGCGCCGGCGCCAGTCATGGTGGCAATCCGGGCGGCCCCGGCGAGGCGGCCGGCGCACGCTTCGCCGAAGGCGGTGGACCGGATGCGGCTCCGGATGCCGCCCAAGGCGACCTCGAGCTTCGCCCGGCGGCGGGACGCAGCGGCACGATCCGCTGGGAGACCGCCGATCGGCCCTCGATGGCCGGCGCCTATCTCGCCGGCCGGGTGGCGATGGACGAAGGCGACGTGCTGCTCGCCGCCGACAATTTCGAGATCGCGCTCGAAGCGGATCCGGACAACGAGGAACTGCGACGGCAGATGTTCCTGCTCCGGCTCGCCGGCGGGGCGCTGGAGCGGGCCGTGGCCGATGCCGGAACGCTGATCGAGCACGGCATCCAGAGCGACGAGGCGCGCATGCTGCTCGCCTTCGCCGCGACCAGGGAGGGCGCGAAGGACGAAGCGGCGGCGCATCTGGCCGCGGTCGGCTCCGACGGTGTCACCGGTGTCGCCAAACCGCTGCTCGACGGCTGGATGATGTTCGATCGCGGCCGCACCGATGCGGCGCTGGCGGCCTTCACCGGCGGCGAGGACGCGGGCGGGCTCGAGCTGGTGCGCGCCTATCACCGCGCCTCGATGCTCGCACTCCTCGACCGCGACGCCGAAGCGCGCGATCTCCTGCGCGGCGCCATCGATCCGCAACAGCGCATCCCCACGCGTCTGCTGATGGCGCTGGTGGCGCTCGAAGCCCGCACCGGCCGCTACGACGAGGCGGCGGCGCTGCTCGCGGCGCAACGGGCGATGGCGCCGGACGACGTGGTGCTCGGCCGCCTGAGCGAGGAGATCGACGCCCGTACCACGCCCGCGATACCGATCACCGACGCGACCACCGGCATGGCCGATGCGATGCTCAGCCTGGCGCGCGCGCTGACCGACCAGCGGGCCGCCGGCCAGGGCCTGCTGTTCGCCCGCCTCGCCTCCTATCTCGCACCGCAGGACGGCGACGTATGGCTGCTGATCGGCCAGCAGATGCTGGTCGAAGGCAACGCACCGGCCGCCGTCGCCGCACTCGACCGGATCGAGCCCGGGAGCATCTACGGCTGGGACGCCGGCCTGCTGCAGGCCACCGCGCTGGCCGATCAGGAGCGCACCGACGAAGCCGCCGCGCTGTTGCGCCGGCTCGCGAACCAGCGGCCCGAGCGCGCCGACGCCCTGGTGGCGCTGGGCGACCTGCTGCGCCGCGAGGAGCGCTACGCCGAGGCGGCCGACGCCTACAGCGACGCACTCGCGCGGATCACCAAGCCGGGCCCCGGCCACTGGCGCCTGCTCTACGCCCGCGGCATCGCCTACGAGCGCACCGACCGCTGGCCCGAGGCCGAGGCCGATTTCCTCGCGGCTCTGGAAATCGACCCGGATCAGCCCTTCGTGCTGAACTATCTGGGCTACAGCTGGGTCGACCGCGGCGAGCATCTCGACCGCGGCAAGGAGATGCTGCGCCGGGCGATCGAGCTGCGGCCCGACGACGGCTTCATCGTCGACAGCCTGGGCTGGGCGCACTATCGCCTGGGCGAATATGACGACGCCGTCGCGCAGCTCGAGCGGGCGGTCGAGCTCACCCCCGACGATCCGGTGATCAACGACCATCTGGGTGACGCCTATTGGCGCGTCGGCCGCGAGCGCGAGGCCCGTTTCCAGTGGGAGCGCGCGCTGACCTTCGAGCCGACCGAGGCGGACGTGGCGCAGATCGAACAGAAGCTCCGCTCCGGCCTGCCGCCCGCCGACATCGCCGGCGATGCCGACCGCGGCTGAACGCGGCCCGCTCTCCGGTATGGCTCGGGCCGGCGACGATACGACTGGCGATGATCCGGCCGGCGACGATGCGGCCCCGGATCGCGTGATCGAGGAACGCGCCCCGGCCAAGGTCAATCTCGACCTCCGGGTCACCGCGCGCCGGGCGGACGGCTATCACGACCTCGACAGCCTCGTCGTCTTCACCGAACTGGCCGACCGGCTCACCTTGCGTCGCGCCGATTCATGGTCGCTCGAGACCGGGGGCCCGTTCGCCGCGGGATTGCCGGCGGTCGAGGACGATCTCGTCTGGCGCGCCGCGCAGCGCCTGCACCGCTACGCACCCGACCGCCCGCCCGTGAGCATCCGGCTGACCAAGAACCTGCCGGTCGCCGGCGGCATCGGCGGCGGCTCGGCCGACGCCGCGGCCGTGCTGCGCGGCCTGCGCCGGCTCTGGAACCTCACGATCGACGACGAGCGTCTGCGCGAGATCGGCCTCGGGCTCGGCGCCGACGTGCCGGCCTGCATCCACGGGCAGCCGCTTCGGATGCGCGGCATCGGCGAGCGGCTCGATCCGGTGCGCGGCCTGCCCGACATCCCGCTCCTGCTGGTCAATCCGGGACGGGCCCTGCCCACCGCGGACGTCTTCCGCAGCCTGCGCATCGCCGGGACCGCCGCACCACGCGCACCCATGCCCGTCGGCGCCGGCGTCACCCGCCTCGCGGTCTGGCTCGCCTCGAGCCGCAACGATCTCGAAGAGGCCGCCATCGCCCGCCAACCGGTGATTCACTCGATCCTCGAAGAACTGCGCGCCCTGCCCGGCGCCCTGCTGGCTCGCATGTCCGGCAGCGGCGCCACCTGCTTCGGCCTCTTCGCGACGCCCGAGGCGACCCGCGAGGCCGCCCGCACCCTCGCCGCCACCCGCCCGGACTGGTGGATCGCCCCCACGACGATCCCCGCCGATGCGCCGCCGAACCGGTCTGCGCCCTGGGAGAACCGGCCCGACACCGACCCGTCCGATTGCCACCCGAGGCGCGAGCCTCTATTTAGAAGGCCCCGTTGGGGCGTAGCCAAGCGGTAAGGCAGTGGGTTTTGGTCCCTCGATCCCAGGTTCGAATCCTGGCGCCCCAGCCAGCACCCCGATCTTCCCTTGCGGGGTGAAATCCGGGAGTTCCTCGAACTTCGCAATGGATGCCGCATGAGCAGGGAGCGGATCGTCGAGCAATCGAGGTCCTGTTATGACCGTGCTCGCATGGCGGTGGGACCGGCTTTCGCCTGTCCCTGCCTGGATCGGTGCGAAGCACCTTTCCGGCGCGGCTCGCCGTGCCGTCGGCATCGCGCGTTCGCGGCGAGTTCTCCCCCTGAAGACGCGTATCGCGCACCGATCATCGTCACCGGGTAACACACGCTGTGGCAGCGGCCGCGCCGGGCCGCGATGCAGGGCGCGCTTCGCCTGCTCGAGAAGGCCCACCCTCGCACCCGCCTCCCCCACCTCAACTTGCGAAAAACAAAGAGAAAGCCGGAGGTCCGGAGCAAC
>JAGREO010000369.1 GCA_020446525.1 Geminicoccaceae bacterium
GCCGCCCCGGCCGACGCCGGAGGGTTGCATCCTCCGGGCCACCTGCTTTTTCCTGGTTTCTTGTTCGTTGGCGGTGGTGGAGGCGGGAGGGCCCGGATGGGGCGTTCTCCGGCGTGGAGGGCCGCCCCGAGGCGCGGCAGGTGCTGGCCGACGACGTGCCGATCCTCGATCGGCTCAGCCGTTCGATCGCGCTCGCCGGGGAGAACACGCGGCTGTTGCACGAGGCCTTCGGCCCCTCGCAGGCCGGCCATCCGCGCATCGGCGTGCAGGCGCCGGCCATCCCTGCAGGGCCCGCGGCCTGCCGCCCGGTCCGAAGGTCGGCTCGATCGAAGACCGTGAGGTCGGCCTTCAGCCGCCTTTCTGCAGAGCCCGAACGGCGGCGCGTGCCGCGGCACTCACGGCGACGACGAGAGGAACGTCGAACTGCGGCTGAAGTCTGACGGCCGAAGCGGAGAGCGGTCCGCCGCCCATGATCACGGCTTGCGCCCCGTCTTCGTCGATCGAGGCGCGCACGGCTTCGGCCAGCGCCGCGTCCAGTTCGTCGGGCGATTGGACCAGTTCCTTCGGATCACCCGGCGTCACCCGGACTCCGCGATACTGTGCTTCATAGCCCAGGCTCGCCGCCTTGACCTCGAACGACCTGATCAGGCCTTCGTCGGGCGTGACGGTGACGATCCCGAACGCACGGCCGTCCTGCGCCGCCTCGTGGAACACCTCCTCGCCGATGCCGAAGACCGGAATGTCCACCTCGGCGCGCAGTTCCTCGAGGCCGGGATCGCTGAACGCCGAGACGATGATCGCCGCGACATCCTCATCCTTGGCCGCTTCCACCCCGATCCCGACGACACCCGATACGGCGTTCTTCATATCCTCGGGCGTCGTCAGCAGGCGCGGGGCGCTCTCATTGCTTCGCCCCTCCACCTGCGCGACCCCCGCCGTCTCGAGGCGGGCCAGTTCGACCATCGACCGCGTGGCGTCCGCGTTCGAGTTCGGGTTGATCAGGACGATGATCTTCTCGGAGGCGTCGCCGGAATTCTGCGCGAACGCCGGCGGGATCGCGACGGCAGCCAGAAAGCAGCCCAGGACGAGCGGCAAACGGCTTTTTCCGAAGAAGCGCACGGTCGATCCGGTTTCCATGACCGTCTCCCCCTATTTCTGGTACCTCTGGTCAGCGTCCCTTCGTGTCGTCCGGTACCATCGACGGCGCAGCGTGCGGGTCCATCAACCGCACGCGCATGCTCCCTTCGAGCGCACACAATCATCGATAGCAGTCGCGACGATGCGCGCCAAGCGGGAAGGCTTGCGCGTCAGTAGATCAGACCGAGTTCGAGTTGTGCTTCCTCGGTCATCATCGAGGGGTGCCAGGGGGGATCCCAGACGATCCGCACCTCGCAGTTCCCGACGCCCGGCACGTCCTCGATGCGGTTCTGCACCTCGCCCGGCAGGCTCTCCGCCACCGGGCAGTTGGGCGAGGTCAGGGTCATGTCGAGGGTCACGGCATTGTCGTCGTGCACGTCGATCTTGTAGATCAGCCCGAGCTCGTAGATGTTGACCGGGATTTCCGGATCGAAGATCTCGCGCAACGCGTCGACGATCGCATCACCGAGCCTGTTCACCTCGGCCATGCGCTCGGCATCGACGCTTTCGTCACCCTGCGCCTGCAGGAACGCCTCGGCGCGCTCGATCCCCTCCTCGCTCGTGTGTCGCTCGTGCATGGGTTCCTCCGACGCGTCGTCGCTCATTGAAACATTCCGGCGATGCGGTGCAGGCTCGAGACCAGCGCATCGACGTCGCTCTCGTCGTTGTAGACGCCGATCGAGGCCCGGGCGCTGCCGGTCATGCCCAGGCGCTCGTGCAGCGGCATGGCGCAGTGATGGCCGGTGCGGATCGCGATGCCGTCGAGATCGAGCATGGTGCCGATGTCCTGCGGGTGCGCACCCTCCAGCGAGAAGGCCGCCACGCTGCACTTGCGTTCCGCCGTGCCGATCAGGCTCAGGCCCGGCACCTGTCGCATCGCCCGCATGGCGTAGGCGAGCAACCGGCTCTCGTGCGCTTCGACCGCCTCGAGCCCGATCGCGTCCAGCCAGTCGACCGCGGCACCGAGCGCCACGATGCCGGCGATGTCGGGGGTGCCGGCCTCGAACTTGAAGGGCAGCTCGTTCCAGGTGGTGCCCGCGAACGACACCCGCTCGATCATGTCGCCGCCGCCCTGGTAGGG
>JAGREO010000370.1:0-1475 GCA_020446525.1 Geminicoccaceae bacterium
ACTTCATCGAGATCGCCGTCGTCGTGGTGCCGATCGTGGCGCCGATCCTGCTGCTCGATCCGGCCGCCAACGTCACCGCCGTCTGGCTCGGCGTGATGATCGGCCTCAACATCCAGACCAGCTTCCTCACTCCGCCCTTCGGCTTCGCGCTCTTCTACCTGCGCGGCGTGGCGCCCGCGATCGTCCGCACCGTGCAGATCTACAAGGGCGTCATCCCCTTCATCCTTCTGCAACTGACGGCGCTCGCGATCGCCGGCTGGTTTCCGGCTCTGGTCAACTATCTGCCCGGGCGCATCGCGCTCTCCTCCGAGACCGCGCCGCCGCCGATCAATCCGCGCCTGCAGCTCTGCATCGAGGAGATGCTGTTCGACGCGTACCGCCGCGACCGCGCCGACTACACGGCCGCCATCGACGAGCTGGCCGGCCTCGACCGCTCGATGCTGCCCGACGAGGAACGCCGGGCGCTGGAGCAGAGCCTCGAGCAGGCGCGGGCCGTCTTCGCGCTGGCGGACGCCGCCGATGCCGCCCGCATCGCGGCCGAAGATGAAGCCCGCACCTACCGGCCGCTGCACGCCGAAGTGAGCGCCGTCGAGCGAGCCTCGCGCCGCGTCGCCCGGCGCATCGCCGAGCTCGACCAGGCGCGCGCCCGCACCCGCGACGACGAGGCCCGCATCGCCCGGCTGACCGAGCGCATCGAAGCGGCCACCGCCGAGCGCGACGCCCTCGAGGCGCAAATCCCGGCCGAATGGCCCGAGCGCCACGCGGCCTATCTCACCCTCGCCCGCGCCGAGAACGCCGCCCGGCAGCGCTATCGCCGTACCGCCGACGAAGCCTATACGGCCCTGGCCGACCTTAGGCGACGCATCGACCAGGCGGACGCGGTGGCCGCACTGGCACACGCGATCGAGGCCCTGCAGCCGCTCGTTCGCGCCGACGCCGGAGCCGCCATCCCCGCCATCGAGCAGGTCATGGACGAGGTCGGCGCCCTGGACGGCACGTCGGCGATCCGCCAGGCCCTCTCCACCGCACGCCGGGCGCTGCGCGACGATGCCGACACGGAACGTGCGTCACGAGAGATCGCGGGCGCCCTCGAGGAACAACGGACCGAGGCGCAGTGGCGCACCGCCGCCGCCCGGACCCTGGCCGAACCGCTCGCACGCTACGAAGCCTCGATCCGCGACACCATCGGCCTGCGCCAGCAGCCCCGCCTGAACGACGAACTGGCCGCCCGCATCGCCCTCTGCACGGCCCACCACCGCGACATCTCCCTGAATTTCTGAAGCCCCCAGCACCTCCGGCTCCGCATTCCGGTGGAATGCAGAGCGAAACAAGCAGCGATGGGACGTGCTGGGATATCAGTCCGGCAGCCGGCCGCGCGGCTCCATCTCGGGACGGGCGGCGACGGACGGAGCGGACTCCGGCACCGGCGACGGTGCGGCCATGCCTGTGGACGCATCGCCGGGCGCGCCGGCTTC
>JAGREO010000370.1:1487-1697 GCA_020446525.1 Geminicoccaceae bacterium
GCTTCGAGCGCATCGAGCGTCGCGCTATACTGGTCGATCCCCGCACGGGTGCGCGGCAGGCGGCCGTGGCCGACGCAGAACCAGGCGAAATCATAGGCACCCGTCCGCGACTCGAAGAAGCGCCAGATCAGCGCCCGGCGCAGCTCCAGCGAGATGTTGGACATGAAGCGCGAGAACTTGGCCTTGAGCCGCAAGGGCCCGGTCTTGGGC
>JAGREO010000058.1 GCA_020446525.1 Geminicoccaceae bacterium
AGGCAGGCGATGTGGTGGCTGCGGCGGATGGCCACGGTCGCCTGGCCGCAGGCGCGCGCCCGCTCGATCGCCAGGCCCACGGCCATTTCGGTGAGCCAGACGCCCGAGAGCCGGCGTCCGTCCCAGGTGACGGCGGCGGGCCGGTCGGCGATCACCTCGGGCTCGCCCTCCAGCGTCATGCGGCCGGCCGCGGCGTCGTCGAGATAGGGCCCGAGAAGCTGCAGGCCGTGGGTGTCGTGGCCCATGGCGTCGGCGTCGACCAGCCGTTCGGCGACGATTGCCGCCACCTCGCCGGGAAAGCCGGTCGCGGTCATCAGCGCGGCGGCGCAGGTCCGCAGGCTCTCGATCGAATAGCGCGTCGCCATCGCATGGTTCCTCGATACTGGCGTGGTCCCGGCTGTTCTGTCGCAAGCGGCGTCCGGCGGCAACCGCTCAGCGCTCCGGCGGCAGGGCGCTCTCGTGCCAGCGGCGCAGGACGAGGTGGCTGATCGCCGAGAACAGCAGGAAGACGAAGATGCCGGTGAGGGCGAGCAGCAGCAATGCGGCGAACATCCTCGGGATCTGCAAGCGATAGCCGGCCTCGAGGATGCGCCAGGCGAGCCCGGTGCCCGAGCCCGCGGTGCCGGCCACATATTCGGCGACGACCGCACCGATCAGCGCCAGCCCGCCGGCGATGCGCAAACCGGCCATGAAGAAGGGCATGGCGGCGGGGATGCGCAGCAGCCGCAGGGTGCGCCAGCGGCCGGCGCCGTAGAGGGCGAAGAGATCGCGCAGATTGTGATCGACCGAATTGAGGCCGAGCACGCTGTTGGAGAGGACCGGAAAGAAGGCGACGATCCAAGCGACCAGCACCACCGCCACGAGCGTGTTCTCGACATAGATGAGGATGAGCGGTGCGACGGCGACGACCGGCGTGACCTGCAGGACGACGGCGAACGGAAAGAGTGCGCGTTCGACCGTGGGCGAGAGCGCGAAGAGCACGGCCAGCCCGCCGCCGCCCAGAACTGCCACCAGAAGGGCGAGGAAGGTGATCTGCAGCGTCACCAGCAGCGACGGCCACAAGACCGGCCAATCGCTCCAGAGCGTGCGGCCGATCGAAAGCGGCCCCGGCAGGATGTATTCGGGCGTGCCGTTCAGGCGCACCATCGCCTCCCAGAATACGAGCAGAACGAGAGCCAGCACCGCCGGCGGCGCGATGCGCCGGACCGTTCGCGTCATCGGCGCTCCTCCATCGCCGCCTGCAGCGCCCGCGAGACCCCCCTGCAGTGTTCGGCGAAGCCGTGCGAGAGGCGGAACTCGGCATCCCGCGGTGCGTCCGGATCGATCACGATCTGGCGGGCGATGCGGCCCGGTCGCGCCGTCATCACCGCGATGCGTTCGGAGAGATAGACCGATTCGTAGACCGAGTGGGTGACGAAGACGGTGGTGAAGCGGCGCTCGCGCCAGAGGGCGAGCAGATCGTCGTTGAGGCGAAAGCGGGTGATCTCGTCGAGCGCGGCGAAGGGCTCGTCCATCAGCAGCAGCCGCGGCCGGGTGACCAGCGCACGGGCGATCGACACCCGCATGCGCATGCCGCCCGAGAGCCGGCGCGGATGGGCCCGGGCGAAGTCCGCGAGCCCGACCATGGCCAGCGCCTCCTCGACCCGGTGGCGTGCGGCCGGCCCGTTCGCACCGATCAGCCGCAGCGGCAGGCGCACATTGTCGAAGACGGTGGCCCAGGGCATCAGCGTCGGGTCCTGGAAGACGAAACCCACGTCACCGGCCCGGACGTCACCGGCCCGGACGTCACCCGGCCGGTCGGGTTCCGACGCCGCAGCGGGGTTCGCCGCGGGGCGGTGCACGGTGCCGGAGGTGGGTTCGGCAAGGCCGGCGATCAGCCGCAGGGCGGTGCTCTTGCCGCAGCCCGAAGGCCCGAGGATGCTCAGGAACTCGCCGGTGCGGACGTCGAGGTCGAGCCCTTCGAGCGCCACCGTGCCGTCGGAGAAGGTCTTGGCGATGCCTTCGAGCCGCAGTGCGCTCCCCCGGCCCCCTCCTCCCCGGTCGCTGTCGCTCAAGGGGCGGCGAGCTTGCGCTTCAGGTCGAGGCCGACACCCTCGTTGACGAAGTCGAGGCGATAGCCGCCCTTAAGGTCGAGATCGGCCGGATACACACCCCAGGCGACGGCATCGTCGAAGAAGCTCCGCCAGCGCTCGTCGGTCATGGCACCGATGCCGAGCTCGAGCGCGTCGCCGCTGTCGACGATGCCGTGCTCCTTCATGGCCTCGATCGAATAGGCGATCTGCGCGTCGGTCATCTCCGGATTCTCGGCCTTGATCAGGGCGTTGCCGGGTGCCGGATCGCCGTAGAGATAGGAGACCCAGCCCTCGATCGACGCGTCGACGAAGGCCTGGACGATCTCGGGCTTCTCGTCGATCAGGGCGTTCTGGGCGACGATGGTGGTCGAATAGGTGTCGTAGCCGGCATCGGCCATCATCAGCACCGTCGGCATCCAGCCGGTCTGCTGGAAGATGGCGAAGGGCTCGGCGGTCACGTAGCCCTGCTGCAGGCTCTCCTCGTCGGCGATGAAGGGGGCGGGGTTGAAGGTGTAGGGCCGCACCTGCTCCTCGGTGACGCCGAACTCCGCCTGAAGCCAGAGGAAATAGGTGAGCATGCCGGTATTGCTCAAGAAGATCGTCCGGCCCTCGAGATCGTCGAAGCCGTCGACGCCGCTCGTGGGGTGGGCCATCAGGGTCTGCGGTTCTTTCTGGAAGATCGCCGCCACCGTCGTCACCGGCACGCCGGCCCGGGTATAGTTGAACTGGGTGAACATGTTGCCACCCATGTAGAAATCCAGCTTGCCGGCGGCCACCAGCGCCGCGTGGTTCACCTGCGGCCCGCCCTGGCGGATGGTGACGTCGAGCCCGTAGCGCTCGTAGGTCCCCTCGGCCAGCGCCTGATAGAAGCCGCCATGCTCCGCCTCGGCCACCCAGTTGGTGCCGAAGGTGACGGGCTCGAGCGCGGCGGCGGTCGTCGCAGAGGCCAGCAACAGGGCGCAGGCGGGGCCGAGAAGGCGGGTGGTCATCGGCTTCGATCCTCGCTGGATGGTCGGCGCGTCGATAGGGCGATTGCCACCGGTCGCGCAAGAGTGCGACGAAGCTGTCCGACAATTGCAACACGACGTACATCGAGATATAGTTGCATGTAACCTATCGATCGAGATGGAGGGTTGGTTGTGGCCGAGACCGCCAAGCCGAATACGGCAACCGTTCGCAAGACCGCGCAGGTCAAGGTGCGCGAGCATCGGGCGCGACTGCGCGAGCGGGGTTTGCGGCCTATCCAGATTTGGGTGCCGGACGTTCGGGCTCCGTCATTTCGATCCGCGGCACATCGGCAGGCGGCAGCCGTGGCCGAAAGCAATTCGGAGCGGGACGATCAGGCATTCGTCGACACCATCTCGGATTTCGACGAAGGATGAGGCGCGGCGAGATCTGGACGGTGTCGGGTGGCCCCGATCACGCACGCAAGGCGCGACCGGCCGCGATCGTCCAGGACGATGTTTTCGACGCGACCGCTTCCATCACGATCTGCGCCTTCACGACCGACCGAACCGATGCGCCCCTGTTCCGCCTGGAGGTGCAGCCCAGCGACCACAACGGTCTGCGCGAGGCGTGTCGGCTGATGGTCGACAAGATCACGACGGTACCGAAATCCAAGATCGGCCGTCGGATCGGTCGGCTGGACGACCGGGATATCCTGCGTCTCGACCGTGCCATGCTGGTGTTTTTGGGACTTGCGCTCGCGCCCAGAACGAGACGGCGGAGATGAGCAGAGAACCTTGAAACACTGTTTCACGCAGGATGGCACGCAAACTCTTTAGATACAGCGCCGACGTGTGTCTGTGCAGGTCGCGCAGCCGTGCCGTAGTGGCGTAATGGGGAGCGTCGTAGCTGCGTTCCTCGATTTCACGTTCGGTGAATCGAAAAGGTACTGACGGCGTTCGTGGATCAGGATGCGATGCCCGTGCCGTATCGACCAGGGAGGTCCTGACTTGCATATTCGCTTCGATCCGACGGCCGATGCTCTCTATGTGCGCCTTTCCGATTGCCCGGTCGCCGAAACGGTCGAGTTGTCGCCGGGGATCCAACTCGACCGCGACGCCCAAGACCGACCCGTCGGCATCGAAGTTCTCGGGGCATCAAAGCGTCCGGGTCTCGATCCTCGCTCCTTCGCGTTCGATATTCTGTCCGAAGAAACGCCGGCCGCGGAACGACGCTCGTGATGAAACGGGCTGGAATGGACTGAATCGGCGGCGCCTGCCAGGCTTGGGGGCGGCTTCATCCGCCCTGCCCTTCCTCTCCTTTGCGGCGCCTTCGCCCGTGCACCAGATCCTTCACGATGCCGCGGACGAGCTGGACTTCGGGTCTCGTCATCCGGCGGCGTTCGAACATGGTGCGGATGGTGTGGCTCAGGCTCTGGCGGCGGTCTTCGCTGCGGAAGAAGCCGGTGTCGTCGAGCTCGGTCAGGAGATGGTCGAGCAGGCGGTCGAGGTCGCCCTTGGTGGCGGGCGGTGCGTGCGGGTTCCCGGCGGGGCTTTCGGCGGCCGGGGTCTCGGCCGGGGTCTCCGGGCGCGGTTCCGCTGCCGTGCTCATGTGCCATTCGTAGCCGAGCAGCAGCACGGCCTGGGCGAGGTTCAAAGACGGGAAAGCCGGGTTGAGGGGGACGGTCACGAGCGCGTCCGCCAGCGTCAGCTCGTCGTTCTCCAATCCGGTACGCTCGGGGCCGAAGATCAGGCCGACGCGACGGCCCCGCGCCATCTGCAGGCGGGCGCGGGCGGCGGCGGTCCTGGCGTCGACGATGTCCTTGTTCAGGCCGCGCGGGCGGGCGGTGGTGGCGAAGAGATGGTGCAGATCGTCCACGGCGTCGGTCAGGCGGGCGTGGATGGTCATGCGGTTCAGGATTTCGTGGGCGCCCGAACTCGCGGCCACGGCCTTGGCGTTGGGCCAGCCGAAGGCGGGAGCGACAAGCCGCAGATCGATCAGGCCGAAATTGAGCATGGCGCGGGCGGCGGCACCGACGTTCTCGCCCATCTGCGGCCGCACCAGGATCACCACCGGCGCCGGGCCGAGGTTCTCGATGCCGCCGCGCGGCTTGGCCGCGAGCTTCATGCTTCGGCTGCGAGCAGGCCCACATCCGCGCAATCGTGGCCGTCGAGGAAGAGCTTGTAGGTGATGGCGTCGAGCAGGGCGGCGTAGGAGGCGTCGATGATGTTGGGCGAGACGCCGATGGTCTGCCACACCCGGCCCTCGTCGTCGGCGCTCTCGATGATGACGCGGGTGACGGCGGCGGTGCCGGCTTCGGGCGAGATGATGCGCACCTTGTAGTCGACCAGCTCCATCCGTTCGAGGCCGGGATAGGAGGGTGCCAGCGCCTGGCGGAGCGCGTGATCCAGCGCGTTGACCGGGCCGTTGCCTTCGGCGACCGTATAGGCGTCGCGGCCCTCGACCTGCAGCTTGATCGTCGCTTCGGAGAGCGTCACCAGCTCGTTCACCGCGTTGAACCGGCGCTCGTCGATGACGCGGAACGAGGAGAGGCGGAAATAGTCGCCGACCTGACCCAGCGCCCGGCGCACCAGGAGCTCGAAGCTGGCCGAGGCGCCGTCGTAGGAGAAGCCGCGAGCCTCGCGCTCCTTGATGGTGGCCAGGATCTTCGTCAGTTGCTCGGCCGTCGGATCGACGTCGAGATCCATGTCGGAGAAGCGGCGCAGCAGGTTGGACTTGCCGGCCTGATCGGAGATCAGGATGTCGCGGGCATTGCCGACCAGGGCCGGATCGACGTGCTCGTACCAGCGCGGATCCTTGACCACGGCGGCGGCGTGCAGGCCGCCCTTGTGGGCGAAGGCGTTGGCGCCGACATAGGGGGCCGAGCGGTCCGGCGTGCGGTTGAGCACCTCGTCGAAGCTGCGCGAGAGGTGGGTGAGGTGCGCGAGCGCCGCGTCGTCGATGCCGACGTCGAAGCCGAGCTTGAGCTTGAGCGTGGGGATCAGCGTCACCAGATCGGCGTTGCCGCAGCGCTCGCCCAGCCCGTTGAGCGTGCCCTGCACCTGATGCGCGCCTTCGAGCACCGCTTCGAGCGTGTTGGCGACGGCGTTGCCGGTGTCGTCGTGGGTGTGGATGCCGAGTTTCTCGGGCGGGACGTGGGCCGCCACCCTGGAGACGATGCGGCGGACCTCGTGCGGCAGCGTGCCGCCGTTGGTGTCGCACAGGACCACCCAGCGGGCGCCGGCTTCGAGCGCCGCGGTCAGGGCCGCCATCGCATAGTCCGGATCGTCCTTGAAGCCGTCGAAGAAATGCTCGGCGTCGAGCATCGTCTCGCTCGCGTGCCGTGCCGATTCGGCGATCGAATCGGCGATCATGCGCAGGTTCTCGTCGGCATCGACGCCGAGCACTTCCTCGGCTTGGCGTCTCGAGCCCTTGCCGACGAGGGTGATGGCGTCGACCTTCGCCTGGAACAGGGCCACGAGGCCGATGTCGTTGGCCGCACTGCGGCCGGCGCGGCGGGTCATGCCGAAGGCGCAGAGCTTCGAGCGCCCGAAGGTGCCGGGCTCGGCGAAGAAGGCGTCGTCGGTGTCGTTGGCGCCGGGCCAGCCGCCCTCGACATAATCGATGCCCAGACGGTCGAGGTCGGCGGCGATCCGCCTCTTCTCGTTCGGACTGAACGAGATGCCCTGGGTCTGCGCGCCGTCGCGCAGGGTGGTGTCGTAGAGATGGATGCGTCGGCCGGACATGTCTTTCGTCAATCGTCGAGAGCGGCAACGGTCGATGCCGCGGAGGTGGAGATCAGGCGCGCCGCCAGGTGGTGCCGCCCGGCCCGTCCTCGAGCTGGATGCCCAGTGCGGCGAGCTCGTCGCGGATGGCATCGGCGCGGGCGAAATCACGGTTCCTGCGGGCGGCGATGCGCTCCTCGACCAGCTCGTCGATGCGCGCATCCTCCTCGCCGCCGCGCAGCCAGCCGTGCGCGTCCTGCTGCAACAGGCCGAGCAGTGCGGCCGAGCCCTTCAGCCGGGCGGCGATCGACGCCTTCTCCGCGAATTTGGCGCGGTTCAGCTCGGCCAGCATCTCGTGCAGCACGGCCAGTGCCGCCGGGGTGTTGAGATCGTCCGAGAGCGCTTCGACGAAGGCCTCGTCGGGTGCGCTCGGCGGTGCGGCGCCGGCCCGCTCCAGGGCACCGTAGAAGCGATCGAGCACGGCCTTGGCACGGGTCAGGCCGTCGGTGGAGAAATCGATCGGCTGGCGGTAGTGGGCGCCCAGCATCCAGAGGCGGAAGACCTCGCCCTGGCGGTGCGGCAGGGGATCGGCCATGGCGAGCGCGTCGGCGACGCCGATGACGTTGCCGACCGATTTGGCCATCTTCTCGCCGGCCATATCGACGAAGCCGTTGTGCATCCAGATCGAGGCCATGCGCTCGAGATCGCGGGCGCAGCAGGTCTGGGCGATCTCGTTCTCGTGATGCGGGAAGATGAGGTCGAGGCCGCCGCCGTGGATGTCGAAGGGCACGCCGAGCAGTTCTTCGGCCATGGCCGAACATTCGATGTGCCAGCCGGGCCGCCCGCACCCCCAGGGGCTCTCCCAGCCGGGCTGATCCCCGCTCGAGGGCTTCCAAAGGACGAAATCGGCGGGATCGCGCTTGTACGGGGCGACGTCGATGCGGGCGCCGGCGATCTGGTCCTCGCGCGAGCGGCCGGAGAGGGCGCCGTAGTTCGGGCATGACGGCACGGAGAAGAGGACGTGGCCTTCTTCGGCGTAGGCGTGGCCGCGTTCGATCAGCCGTCCGATCAGGCGGATCATCGCCCCGATGTGTGCCGTCGCGCGCGGCTCGTGATCCGGCGGCAGGCATCCGAGCCTTTGCCAGTCCTGGGCGAAGGCTTCGGCCGTGCGTTCGGTCAGCCGGTCGATCGGCTCGCCGCGCTCGGCGGCGCGGGTGATGATCTTGTCGTCGACGTCGGTGATGTTGCGAACATAGGTGACGGCCGGGAAGAGATGGCGCAGCAGACGCACCAGCACGTCGAAGACGATCAGCGGGCGGGCGTTGCCGATGTGGATGCGATCATAAACGGTGGGGCCGCAGACATAGACGCGCACATGGTCGGGCTCGATCGGCTCGAGCCTCTTCTTGCGGCGCGTCGCGGTGTCGTGCAGGTGCAGGGGCAAGAGTCGTTCCGTCCAGGTGAGCGAGGCGGACGGTTAGCAGAACTCGGCCCGGGGATCCATCGATGCGGCGTTCGATCGCGACCGGGCGATCGCGACGGGGCGATCGCGGCGGGGCGATCGCGGCGGGGCGATCAGTCGGCGTAGTAGGCGGCGAGCTCGCGGCCGGCGATGCCGGCCTCGGCGGAGCCGAGCCGGGCGTGGCGCTGGAGATCGACGCGGCCGAGCACGCAGCCCGCAATCGTCGCTCCGGCGTCGCGCAACTGGCGGATGCAGTGGGCGACGACGGCGCAGGGCGTGGCGTTCCAGCGGCAGACGACCAGCACCTCGTCGGCGGCGCGGGCGAGCAGCCGTCCGTCGGCCACCGCGAGAAGCGGCGCCGAATCGACGAGGATCAGGTCGAAGGCGGGGCGCAGTTCGTGCAGCAGTGCGCCGATGCCCTCCATGCCCAGCAGGCGGGTCGGTCGATCGAGGCGGTGGCTGGCGGGCAGGAGACGCAGCGGCGTGCGCGGGTCGTCGCGCAGCACCTGCTCGAGCGTCTTTTCGCCGCGCAGCATCTCGGGAAGGCCGGCCGAGGGCCGGTGGCCCAGCATGGCGTGCAGCCGCGGCCGGCGCAGGTCGGCGTCGATCAGCAGCACGCGCAGACCCTCCTCGGCGGCGGTGCGGGCGAGCGAGAGGACGAGGGTCGACTTGCCCTCCTCGGCGACGGCGGAGGTGACGAGCAGGACCTTCGCCCCTTCGCCGCCGGCGCGCGGATGGAGTGCGGCGAGCAGGCCGCGCATGGTCTCGGCCAGCCGCGAGCGGGTGCGGTCGAGCACGTAGTCGTGCGGCAGGGCGCCGTCGGCCTTGCCCGGATCGACCAGCGGCACGAGACCGAGGCAGGGCAGGCCCAGTGTCTTTTCCAGGGCGGCGCCGGTGCGAAAGCCGCGATCGCCCTGCTCGAGCAGGTAGACGATCATCAGGGCGGTCGCGAGCGAGGCGGCGAAGGCGGTCGAGAGGACCAGCGCCGGCCTGGGGCTGACCGGCCTTTCGGGAGCGGCCGCGGGCGAGATCAGCCGGGCGTCGGCGCGCTGCACCTTGTCGATGTCGGCCACCGCCTGCAGCCGGCCGATGAAGCCTTCGTAGAGCCGGCGTTCGAGGTCGACCTCGCGCTTGAGCTCGTCGATCCGGGTCTCGGCCTCGCGTTGCGCGCGGGTCTGGGTCTTGAGCGCGTCGAGCTCGGCCGCGAGTGCGGTCTCGCGTGCCCGGGCCTGATCGAGTTCGGAACGGACCCGGCCGACCAGCGAGCGCTGCTCGGTGGCGATCTGCCGCTCGAGCTCGGCCAGATCGCTGCGCGCATCCAGGATGCGCGGGTGGCGCGGACCGTATTGGGCTGCGAGCTCGGTCTCGCGGCGCACGGCCTGGTTCTTGAGCGCGTGCAGGTTCTGCAGCACCGCCGAGCCGCCCAGCTCCTCGAAGGCGAGGGCACCGGGCTGCGCCGCCACCAGCGCCTCGATGCGGCCGAGCTGCTGGCGGCGTGCGGCGACCTCCGCGACGGCGGCCATGTGGTCGCGCTTGAGGTCGACCACGTCGAGACCGCGGAGCTGGATGGCGTCGGCATAGCCTCCCTCGCTCTCCTGCCGGAAGGTGGCGAGGTCGGCCTCGGCCCGCCCGAGCCTCGAGCGGCTGTCCTCGAGCTGGGTCGCCAGCCATTCGGTGCCGCGGCGGGTGGTCTCGTATTTGAGCGTGAGCTGACCCGCTATGTAATGCTCGGCGACGCGGTTGGCGACCATCGCCGCCTGTTGCGGGTCGGTCGAGCGGAAGGTCACGGCGATGGCGTTGCTCTTGCCGTCGCGGGCGACGTCGAGGCGCTTTAGGAAACTCTCGACCCGCGCTTTCTCCTGCAGCTCCGCGTCACCGGTGAAGCCCGGCGCCCCGTCGCGCGCCAGATCGGCCACCACCTCCTCGGCCAGGGTGCGCGAGGCGAGGACCCGCGCCTGGCCGTCGATGACGGCATCGTCGTCGGACAGGCCCTGGGCGGTGACGGCGTCGTCGGCGCCGCGCTGATGGCCGGGCTCGATCAGGACGACGGCGCGGGCTTCGTAGACCGGGTCGACCAGGGCCAGGCCCGCGATCGCCAGCACCAGGCCCAGGCCGACGCAGCCGAGCACCAGCGCGCGCCAGTGATCGAGGGTGCGGGCGATGTCCAGGAGCGAGACGTCGGCCGGTGCATGAGACGCCCGCCCCTGCCCCGATCCGTGATCCGCCGTCGCCCGGTTCAAAAGCGGCGCCGCCGGTTCGGGCTGCGGTCGAGCAACACCCAATCCATGCCGAGAATGTCGACGCGCAGCGGATCGGCGGCGAAGACGGGCTCGCCGTTCCCGGCCAGAGCCACGGCTTCGAGCGGTGCCCGGGCGGGCGGGGCTTCTTCGAGCAGGGCCACCGTCACGCTCGCGGCGCGCGGGACGGACACCACCGCGCCGTCGGCCCGAGGCACCGGCGCGCGTATCGCCAGATAGACCACGCCCAGGGCCGCGAGCAGGCCGGCGACGCGCAGGACGACGGCACCGGGGCCGGGCCGGTGAAGCTTGGAGAAAGGAAATGCGATCATGTGGATCCCACCCAGGCTAGGGTCGCGACGCTAGCAGAATCAGTGGGGGTTGATAACGATTAATTCAACTATTTGGTTATTTTTTCAGACTCAGCGCGTCCAGGGCCGGCGTCCGCGGCGGTCGCGGATCGTCTCGACGGCGACCCGTCCCTGATGCAGTCGGACGGCGATGCCCTGGGAGAGCCAGAGGAAGCGGGAGCCGATCATCTGAGGCCAGCCCGCCCGATCCTCACCGGGGCAGCGGTCGACGGCGCGGGTGGAGACGATCAGATCGGCCTCGCGGCAATCTTCGAGAGCGGCGGCCGGGTCGAAGGCGATCGCCACGGTACGGCCGTCGATCCGGATCCGGCAGCCGGAGGCGTCGCAGCCGACGCCGTCCCGCAAACCGGCTCCGGCGGCGGGAAAGTCGCGGGCCTCCTCGACGGCGAGGCTGCGCAGCCATGCGCCTTCGACGAAGCCGTCGCGGCGGTGCCGGCGCCAGAGGTGCACCGCGCCCTGGGCGTCGCGCCAGGCGAGCCGGCTGCCGGCCCGGTCGATCAGCAGATCGGGGGCGCGCACCGCCAGCGCGGCGATCAGCGCCAGAGCCCACAAGGCGAGACCGCAGACGCGCCATGGCCGTGACCAGAAGCAGAGCCAGAGCCCGCCCAGGGCGACCAGCACGAGCACGTGCACGGGCCATTGCACGACCAGCACGCCGGCGCCGGGCAGTGCGGCCACGCCGGCCGCCAGGTGCAGCAGCAGGCCCACGCCCGCGCCCATGACCTGCAGGAAGGGCCCGGCCCAGCCGAACGGCATGGCGAGCAGGGCGAGCAGGCCCGAAGGCATGATCCAGAAGGCGGTGAGCGGCACGCCGAGCAGGTTGGCGATCAGGCCGAAGGTGGCGATGCGCTGGAAGTGGTAGGCGGCGAACGGCGTGGTGGCGAGCCCGGCCACCAGCGTGGTGAGGGCCACGCCGAGCAGATAGACGGCCACCGGTCGCCAGGGTCGGTTCGCACGCGGTGCGTCGTCGTCGGTGTCGGGCCGTCGCCGGCGATGCAGGTTCCACGCCTCGTAGAAGGCGACCAGGGCGACGACGGCGGCGAACGACATCTGGAACGACGCACCGAGCAGGCTCTCGGGCTGAAGCATCAGAACCGCCAGTGCGGCCACCGCCACCAGCCGCAGCGAGAAGGGGTTGCGGTCGATCATCAGGGCGAGCAGGCCGACGCCGGCCATCATGAAGGCGCGTTGTGCCGGAACGCTCGCCCCGGCCAGCAGCAGATAGAAGCCGATCGCCAGCAGGGCCACCAAGGCGGCGGGTTTCTTCACCGGCCAGCGGAGGGCGACGGAGGGGACGAGGCAGAGCAGGTAGCGCAGCGTGAGGAACACGGTGCCGGCGACGAGGCCCATGTGCAGACCGGAGATCGCCAGCAGATGCGCCAGACCCGAAAGCTGCATGTCGCGCCAGACGCGATCGGGGATGTCGGCGCGCAAGGCCGTCAGCAGCGCCGCGGCCACCGCACCTTCGGCGCCCGGAATGGCCGCGCGCGCCTCGTCGGCGATCGTCTGGCGCAGGCGTGCGATGGCCGCGGCGAAGCCCGTATGGTCGCCGCGCTCGAGGATGCGGGCCGGACCGATGGCATAACCCAGGCCGCCCAGCCGGTCGAAATAGGCCTGGCGCGCGAAGTCGAAGCCGTCCGGCACCAGGGGGCCGCTCGGCCGTTGCAGGCGGGCGCGCACCGCCAGCCGGTCGCCGGCGCGCACCGACGCTCCGTCGGAGCGCAGCGTCACCCGCACTTCGGCCGGCGTCGCCTCGGCGGCGATGCCCTCGATCGAGAGCTCGCCCAGCGTCACCCGCGGCCCGCGCCCCCGCGGCTCGACGAGCAGCACGCGGCCGGCGATCTCGTAGCTGCCGGGCTTTGCGATGACCGGTGCGGCCAGCCGGTGGGTGCGCCATTGCGCCGCGGCGAACCCGGCGAAGGCCAGCGCCACGAGAACCAGCGCCCATGCCAGGAGGGGCCGGTCGCGCGGCCGCAGCACGAAGGCGAGACAGGCCGCGGCCATGCACAGCGGGAGGACGGGCCAGAAGGGCGGCTCGACCGGCAGGGTGAAGTAGAGCGCGATGCCGGACCCGAAGGCTACGGGCAGCCACAGGAGCCAGCGCGCGCGCTCGGCCACGAGCACCGCTGCCGCACGCTCGCGGACGGCTCGAAGCCACGCGCGGAGCGACGAGGCAGGCGCGCCGGCATATCGGGCCGCGCGCGTACCGAAACCCGGTGCCCCGCTCCGGGCGGCTCGGCGATGAGGGAGCGATTGCTGCACCGAAAGGCCGATCGTGCTAGTGGCGGCGGCGGCCATTCACCACAGGGCACGGATTTTTTCAACCATGAGTGTAGTTGTCCGCTTCGCGCCCTCACCTACAGGGTTCCTGCACATCGGTGGCGCGCGGACCGCGTTGTTCAACTGGCTATTCGCCCGACACCATGGCGGCCGCTATCTGCTGCGGATCGAGGACACCGATCGTCAGCGCTCGACCGAGCCGGCCATCCGGGCGATCCTGGACGGGCTCGACTGGCTCGGTCTGGCGGCCGACGATCCACCGGTCTTCCAGTTCCAGCGGGTCGAGCGGCACCGGCAGGCGGCGCTGGAACTGCTGGATCAGGACCACGCCTATCGCTGCTACTGCCAGCCGGCCGAACTCGAGGCGATGCGTGCGGAAGCCCGTGCGGCAGGACGTGTGCGCGCCTATGACGGCCGCTGGCGCGACCGCGATCCGGCCACGGCACCGCCCGGTGTCGATCCGGTGATCCGCTTCAAGGCGCCGCTCTCGGGCGAGACGATCGTCGCCGACCGGGTGCAGGGTGACGTGCGTTTCGCCAACGACCAGCTCGACGATATGGTTCTGCTGCGCGCCGACGGCACGCCGACCTACATGCTGGCGGTGGTCGTCGACGACATCGACATGGGCATCACGCACGTCATCCGCGGCGACGATCATCTGGTGAACGCGGCGCGCCAGGCGAACCTGTTCGAGGCGCTGGGCCGCGTGCCGCCGGTCTTCGCCCACATCCCGCTGATCCACGGCGCCGACGGCAGCAAGCTGAGCAAGCGTCACGGCGCGCTCGGCGTCGACGCCTATCGCGATCAGGGCTATCTGCCCGAGGCGCTGCGCAACTATCTCCTGCGGCTGGGCTGGGCACACGGCGACGAGGAGGTCATCTCGACCGAGCGGGCGATCGAATGGTTCGACCTCGACGGCATCGGCCGCTCCTCCTCGCGCTTCGATTTCGCCAGGCTCGGCTCGCTGAATGCGCATTACATCAAGGAGGCGGCGGATCCCCGGCTGGTCGATCTCGTCGCACCGCGTCTCGAGAGCGACGGCCACCGGATCGACGAGACCGCACGCGCACGACTCGAAGCGGGCATGGCCGGCCTCAAGCCGCGGGCGAAGACTCTGGTCGAACTCGCCGATGCGGCACTGATCTACGTGCGCGCCCGGCCTCTGCCGATCGAGGCCAAGGCGGCCCAACTGCTCGACGCGGCACCCGACGGTCTGTTGCAGGGGGCGGCGGCCGCCTTCGCCTCGCTCGAGCCCTGGAGCGAGGTGGAATTGGAGGCGTGCTGCCGGCGGCTGGCGGAGGAGGCCGGCCTCGGTCTGGGCAAGCTGGCGCAGCCCTTGCGGGCGGCGGTGACCGGACGCAGTGCCTCGCCCGGGCTCTTCGAGGTGATGCGCGTGCTCGGCCGCGAGGAGGTCGCGGGCCGGATCGACGACGCGCTGCGCGGCCTCGGGCGCAATGCCGCAGTGCAATAGGGCGACGCAGCCACATTGAGCCTGCAGGCCGAAAGGTCTAGACTCCGCTTCAAGCACGAAGCGGCCGCGACCATGCGGCGGCGCAACATCGACCGAACTGGAGCACCGACATGACCGAAGCGAGCAAGCGCAGCGCCACGTTCGAGTTCGGCGACAATCGCCGGTTCGAATCGCCGGTATTGTCGGGGACGATCGGACCGGACGTGGTCGACATCCGCAAGCTCTACGGCTCGACCGGCATGTTCACTTATGATCCGGGCTTCACCTCGACCGCCTCTTGCCGCTCGGCGATCACCTATATCGACGGCGAGGAAGGCGTCCTCCTGCATCGCGGCTACACGATCGAGGATCTGGCCGGCAAGGGCGATTTTCTCGAGGTCGCCTACCTGCTGCTCTACGGCGAACTGCCGACCGCCAAGGAGCACGCCAAGTTCACCCGCGACGTCACCTATCACACGATGATCCACGATCAGATCAACTTTCTGTTCCGTGGCTTCCGGCGCGACGCGCATCCGATGGCGGTGATGATCGCCGTGGTCGGCGCTCTTTCCGCCTTCTATTACGAGGATCTCGACACCAACGACCCCTATCACCGGATGATCGCCAGCTACCGGCTGATCGCCAAGATCCCGACCATCGCCGCGATGGCGTACAAATATTCGGTGGGCCAGCCTTTCGTCTATCCGCGCAACGATCTGAACTATGCCGAGAACTTCCTCTACATGATGTTCCACGTGCCGTGCGAGCCGTGGAAGGAGAAGCCGACGCTCAGCCGTGCGCTCGACAAGCTCTTCATCCTGCACGCCGATCACGAGC
>JAGREO010000059.1 GCA_020446525.1 Geminicoccaceae bacterium
GGCCTGGCTGCACGCGCCCAAGATCGAGGTCGCAAACCTGCTGTCCGACGATCCGGCGCTCGAGATTTCGCGTCTCGAGCTGGCGGTCACCGGCATGCGCGACGCGCTCGACCGCATGATGGACCGCAGCGACCTCGCCGCCGGCGACCAGCGCGAGGTGCTCGAAGCCTATCGGATGTTCGCCCACGACAGCGGCTGGTTCCGGCGCATCCGCGAGGCGATCGGCACCGGCCTTTCGGCCGAGGCGGCGGTCCGCCGCGTCCAGGAGATGACGGAGCTGCGGCTGGGCCACGCAAGCGATCCCTATCTGCGCGAACGGCTGCTCGATCTCGACGATCTCGCCGACCGCCTGCTGATGCACCTGGCCGGCCGCGATCGCGCCCGCGAAGCGCACGCCCTGCCGCCCAATTCGATCATCGTCGCCCGCAACCTCTCGGCGGCCGACCTGATCGAATATGACCGCACCCGCATTCGCGGCATCGTTCTCGAGGAAGGCTCGAGCACGGCCCACCTGACGGTGGTGGCCCGCGCCTTCGACGTGCCGGTGCTGGGGCGGGTGGAACGGGCTTTGCGGCTGATCCACAACGGCGATCTGGTCGCGCTCGACGGCGAGACCGGCCAGGCCTTCCTGCGGCCGACCGAGGATGTGGTCGAGGCGTTCCGCCAGTCGATCGCCGTGCGCGCCGCCAGCCGGCGGATGTTCGAGGCGCACAAGAATGAGCCCTCCGTCACCGCCGACGGGCTGCACGTGGCCCTCGAGCTCAACGCCGCCTTCGTGCTCGATCTGGCCGAACTCGATCGGGTGGCGGCCGAGGGTGTCGGCCTCTATCGCACCGAACTCGCCTACATGACCCGCTCGACCTTTCCGACGATCACCGAACAGGCGAGCCACTATGGACGCATCCTCGATCTGGCCGGCGCGCGTCCCGTCACCTTCCGCACGCTCGACATCGGCAGCGACAAGCAGGTCCCCTACTGGCACATCCCCGAGGAGGAGAACCCGGCGATGGGCTGGCGGGCGCTCCGGATGATGCTCGATCGACCCTGGATCCTGCGGGCGCAGTTGCGTGCCCTGCTGACGGCCGCCGCCGGCCGCCGCTTGCGGCTGATGTTCCCCATGGTCGCCGAGGTGGCCGAGTTCGACCGCGCGCGCCATCTTCTCGATCTCGAGCTCGCGCGCGGCCGGGCCCGCGGACAGCAGGCTCCCGCGACGCTCGAGGTCGGCGCGATGATGGAGGTGCCGGCCCTGTTCTGGCAACTGCCGGCGCTGCTGCCCAGGATCGATTTCGTCTCGGTCGGCAGCAACGATCTCCTGCAGTTCCTCTTCGCCTGCGATCGCGGCTCGCCGCTGCTCAGCGAGCGCTACGACGTGCTCTCGCCGCCGGCCCTGAGCTTCGTTCGGGCATTGGCGCAACAGTGTACGAGTGCCGGAGTCGGCCTGAGCGTGTGCGGCGAGATGGCCAGCCGGCCGATCGAGGCGATGGCGCTGATCGGGCTCGGCGTGCGGCGGCTGTCGCTCTCGCCGGCACAGATCGGCCCGGTCAAGGCGATGCTCCGCAGCCTCGATGCCGGTGCCCTCGCGAGCTATCTGGGCGGCCTGCTGTCGCTTCCGGACCACAGCCTGCGTCAACGGCTGGGCGCCTGGGCGCGCGATCACTCGGTCGATCTGCCCTCCACCTTCGCGCGCAATTGAGCCGAGGCGACGAACGTCCGCCCGGTACTGCAACCGCATACCGAAGGGGCAAACGGTTTGGCGTGCAGCCTTGAGTTTGCTATGATCGGCTCTGCGGTCGGAAGGGTTCGGTGCATTTCGGCATCTCAACCCCAAACCAGTTTCAGCTCAGGTGGACATCAACCAGTGAGCGATGACGTGATGCCCCGCGTCAAGGCGGTCGGCCAGTATCTGCGGACCACGCGGCAAGAGCGCGGGGAAGATCTGTACGACGTCGCCGATTTCCTGCGGATTCGTCCATCCTATCTGTTCGCCCTGGAAGAGGGTGATCTCGACGCGATGCCGGGCCGGCCCTACGCCTTCGGCTTCCTGCGCAGCTATGCCGATCATCTGGGCTTCGACGGCAATGCGGTGGTGGCCGAGGTCAAGGCGATGCTGGATGGCGTGCCCGTGGCGCCCCGGCGCAAGGTACGCCGCGCCGCACCGGCCTCCTCGGGCCGCCCGGCCCTGTCGGTCGTCGCCATGGCGCTGGTCCTGATCGTCGCCGGTCTCGGCGGCTGGCGGATGATGCAGAGCGACGCCTCGCCGCTGATGCAGCGTCTGGCCGATCTGCCCGGCGACGTCGGCGCGTTCCTCTCCGATTTCGCCGGCGACGACCGGTCGCCGGTGACCGCCGAGGCTCCCGCCGCATCGAAACCGGCGGCACGAGCGGTCGCGACGATCGGGAAGTCGACGTCGCCCGTGACGGCGTCGAAGCCCGTCGAGACCGCCACACGCGAAGCGCGAGACGGGACGCCCGAAACCGACGCGCCGCAACCGCAGATCGCGGCGGTCGAAGACGGCGCCGTGTCCGTTACCGCGTCGCCCGTCCCTGCGTCACCCGCTACGGAGACGCCCGCTACGGAGACGAGCGCGCCGGACGAGCGACTTCCCGAGCGGCTGGTGGCTTCGGAACCGGAGACGACGCCCCTGCTCGACCTCGCGACGGCCGCCCTGGCGCATCGCGACGAGGCCGACGGGGCCGACGCGGCCAGCGCCCGGGCTTCGGAGATCACCGATCAGCTCGCGGCGCAACTCGCCGCCAACGGTGCGGAGGCCCTTCTGACCGATCTGCAAGGTGCCGACGACGGCCGGGTGTTCGGCGACATGGAGGCGGCGCGCGTGGTGCTGGTCGCCAAGGAACCCAGCTGGATCCAGATCAAGAGCTCGGGCCGCGACTATATCCGCTCGCGCACGCTCGAGGCGGGTGACCGATTCGCCCTGCCCGACCGCAGCGATCTCGCGCTCTGGACCGGCAATGCCGGCGGGCTCGAGGTGGTCGTCGACGGCCGCAATCTCGGCAGTCTGGGCGGTCGCGGTGCCGTCATGCGCGATGTGGCCCTGGCGCCACAGGCGCTCAACGAGATGCGCCGCTGACCGGGTCCGGCAGCCTTTCGTTCGGTCTCACGTCGGTACGCCGCAAGGCGGTTGCGGGGTCCGGCTCATCCGTTCATACCCACCGCCATCAAGGTGGCCCGCACGGCCGTCGGGACGTCACCCGGCCGCGACACATACCCAACGCCCGAGATCCATCGATGCCGAAATCATGGTAGCCCTCGCCGAGATCAGCCGGGCGCGCACGCACGCCGTGCGGGTCGGCCCGGTGGTCGTCGGCGGCGGGGCACCGGTCGTCGTCCAGTCGATGACCAACACCGACACCGCCGATATCGACGCCACGGTCGCTCAGGCGGCGGAGCTCTTCCGCGCGGGCTCGGAACTGGTGCGCATCACCGTCGACCGCATCGAGGCGGCCCGTGCCGTTCCGGCGATCCGCGAGCGACTGGAGGTCCTCGGCCTCGACGTGCCGCTGGTCGGCGACTTTCACTATAACGGCCACCGCCTGCTGGACGAGGTGGGAGAACTCGGCCCGGCCCTCGCCAAGCTGCGCATCAATCCGGGCAATGTCGGCTTCGGCGCCAAGCGCGACCGGCAGTTCGAGCAGATGATCGAGACCGCGATGCGCTTCGACAAGCCGGTGCGCATCGGCGTCAACTGGGGCAGTCTGGATCAGGATCTGGCGGCACACCTGATGGACGCCAACGCCGGCCGTCCCGATCCGCAGCCGGCCGACTTCGTGCTGCGTGAAGCGCTGGTCCGCTCGGCCCTGGACAGTGCCGCCCATGCCGAGAAGATGGGCATGAGCGGCACGAAGATCGTCATCTCCGCCAAGGTCAGCCGGGTGCAGGATCTGGTCGCGGTCTATCGCGAACTGGCCCGGCGCTCGTCCTACGCCCTGCATCTGGGGCTGACCGAAGCGGGCATGGGCATCAAGGGTATCGCCGCCACCACCGCCGGCCTGTCGCTGCTGCTGCAGGAGGGCATCGGCGACACCATCCGCGCTTCGCTGACACCGCGTCCGGGCGAGTCGCGCACCGGCGAGGTCCGTCTCTGCCAGGAGGTTCTGCAGTCGCTCGGCCTGCGCAGCTTCGCACCGCAGGTGACGGCCTGCCCCGGCTGCGGGCGGACCACCAGCACCGTCTTTCAGGAACTGGCCGAGCGCATCGAGAATTTCCTTCAGCGGCAGATGCCTCTCTGGCGCAGCAAATATCCGGGCGTCGAGACGCTCGACGTCGCGGTCATGGGCTGCATCGTCAACGGTCCGGGCGAGAGCAAGCACGCCGACATCGGCATCAGCCTGCCCGGCACCGGTGAGAGCCCCACCGCACCGGTTTTCATCGACGGACACAAGGCCACCACGCTGCGCGGCCCGCACATCGCCGAGGAGTTCCAGCGCATCGTCGAGGACTACGTCGCCCGGCGGTTCGCCCCCGGGCCGGCCCCGGGACCGGTGTCGATGGACGAAGTCGATGCCTGACATCCGGCCGGTCCGCGGCACCCACGACCTGCACGGCGACGAGCTGCGCCGCCATCGCCACGTCACGGCGACCGCGGCGGCGGTCGCCCGGTGTCACGGGTTCGACGAGATCGCCACGCCGATCTTCGAGTTCACCGACATCTTCGCCCGATCGCTCGGCGACACCTCGGACGTGGTCGCCAAGGAGATGTACACCTTCGAGGACCGGGGTGGCGAGAGCCTGACCCTGCGGCCGGAAAACACGGCCGGGGTGGTGCGCGCCGTCGTCTCCGGCGGCCTCCTGCAGAGCCCGCCGCTCAAGCTCTTCTATGCCGGCCCGATGTTCCGCTACGAGCGTCCGCAGAAAGGCCGGCTGAGGCAGTTCCACCAGATCGGCGTCGAGGTGCTGGGTGCGGCCGAGCCGGCGGCCGACGTCGAGGTGGTGGCGCTGGGGCAGCAGGTGCTCGAGCAATTGGGCATCACCCGGGGCGTCACGCTGGAGATCAACACGCTGGGCGACCCGGAGAGCCGCCAAGCTTACCGGGCGACGCTGGTGCGCTACCTCGAAGGGCACAAGGCGCGTCTTTCCGCCGACAGCCTGACGCGGCTCGGGCACAATCCGCTGCGCATCCTCGACAGCAAGGACGAAGGCGACCGCGCGGTGATCGCCGAGGCGCCGATCATCGACGACAGCCTCAACGAGGCCAGCCGCGACTTCTTCGCGGCGGTCGAGGAAGGGCTGGCCGAGCTCGGCATCGCCTGCACCCGCAATCACAAGCTCGTGCGCGGCCTCGACTACTACACCCACACCGCCTTCGAGTTCACCAGCACCGAGCTCGGTGCGCAGAGCGCGGTGCTGGCCGGCGGACGCTATGACGGTTTGAGCCGGGCGATCGGCGGACCCGACATGCCGGGCGTCGGCTGGGCCGCCGGCATCGAGCGGCTGGCGATGCTGACGGCCGACCCGCCGCCCCTGCCCCGTCCCGTCGCCGTCGTCCCCATCGGCGCCGCCGCCGAGTCCGCCGCACGGCTGCTCGCCCACGAGCTGCGCCGGGCCGGCCATCGCGTCGAGCTCGCCTACAAGGGCAAACCCGGCCAGCGTATGAAGCGCGCCGATCGGCAGAACGCCCGCTGGGCGGTGCTGATCGGCGAGGACGAGCTGTCCCGCGGCTCACTCACGCTGCGCGATCTCGACACAGGCCGGGAGCAGGCCGTCGAACGCATCGCCTTGTCGACCCGTCTCGCCGACGATGCGGCACAAACCGAATAGACGCACCAAGCTACGCCCTCGCCCCCTACCGGACATCCGGGGGCGCCGTCAGGATGCACCCGGGCACCGCCACGACCCGGGCGGTGTCGTCCCGATCCGGCCGCCCGGCCCGCCCCGTGGCGATCCCGTCATCGGCCCGAGCCCGACACCTGTGTCCCGAGGAGGCAACGCGGCTCCGATGGTCCGCTACACCGTGCTCGACAGTTGGCGAGGCATCTGTGCGTGCCTCGTCGTCCTGTTGCACGTTCCCTCGCACGGCTACGTGCTCGGCTCGCCTTTGGTGCAAAACGCCTATCTCTTCGTCGACTATTTCTTCGTGCTCTCGGGCTTCATCATGGCGACGACCTATGGCGACCGCATCGCCTCGGCGGCCGATGCCCGTCGCTTCATGCTGTTGCGCTTCGCCCGGGTCTACCCCCTGCACGTCGCCGTCCTGGCGGCCTTCGTCCTCTACGAGATAGCGGTGTTCGCCAGCCGCTCGATCACCGTCGGCGACACCCAGAACGCCTTTCGCGACCAGTACGATCCCTACGCTCTTTTGACCAACCTCCTCCTGGTGCACAGCCTGAACACCGAGAACGAGCTGACCTGGAACATTCCGAGCTGGAGCATCAGCGTCGAGTTCTACACCTATCTCCTGTTCGCCCTCGTCACCCTCTTCTGGCGACGGTTCACCGCCGCGATCGTCGCCGGCGTTCTCCTGGTTTCGCCGTTCCTGATCGGCTGGATCAGCCCGACCAATATGGAGGTCACCTATGACTGGGGCATCATCCGCTGCGTGTTCGGATTTTGCGCCGGCATGGCCGTCCATCGGCTGCTGAACGGCCGGCCCGGGCTGGCGGCCGCCGCGCGACGCCGGCCGACGGTGATGACGCTGATCGAGCTCGCGACCGTCGCCGGCATCGGCCTCTTCGTCCATCATGCCGGCACCGGCCGGCTTTCTCTCCTTGCTCCTTACGTCTTCGCCCTCTCGGTTTTCGTCTTCGCGCTCGAAGGAGGGGCGGTCAGCCGCGCCCTGCGCTCACCGCTTCCCGTGCTTGTCGGAACATTGTCCTATTCTATCTACATGATCCACTGGCTGATCGTCAAGGGTGTCGAGCACGTCGTCCGCGCCGTCGACCGGATCACCGTCACCATGATGAACCCGATCGTCGAGATGTACGGCGAGCCGATGCGTGTCTGGGGCCCGGTGCCCTGGCAGAGCGACCTGATCGGACTGGCGGTGCTGCTGCTGGTGATCGCCGTGTCGTTCGTCAGCTACCACACGCTCGAGCGCCCCGCCCGCCGGGCGATCCGCGCCTGGGCGGAAAAGCGCCACGGCCGAAGGTTCGCCGTGGAGGATCCCAAAGGCGCACCTTGACCTCGCGCGCGGCCCATCCGTCTCACGAAGCCGGGCTCGGCAGAAAGAGTTCGACGCGCAGGCCGCCCCGGGAGCGATTGGCCAGGGTGATCTCACCGCCGTGTCCGCGCACGATGCTGCGGGCGATGGCCAGCCCGAGACCGCTGCCGCCGGTCACCCGCGAGCGGCTGCCCTCGAGACGCACGAAGGGCTCGAATACGCGATCCAGATCCGCATCCGGAATGCCCGGCCCGTCATCCTCGACGCGGATGGAGACGCCACCCTCGGCATCGGCGACGGCGATGCGTACCGCCGCGTCGGTGCCCCCGGGCGGCCCGCCGTAGCGCACGGCGTTCTCGACGATGTTGCGCAGTGCCCGTTTGAGCGCCAGCGGCCGGCAGCGCAGGACGTGTCTCGGGCCCTCCTCCAGCCGGATCGAAGCACCCTGGTCGCGCAGATCGTCGGCGATGCTCTCCAGCAGGGCGCGCAGATCGACCGGGCGTACCGCTTCGGCTCCGGCCTCCTCGCGCAGGAAGGCGAGCGTGGCTTCGGTCATCGCCTCCATCTCCGCCAGCGTCTCGAGGATCTTCGTGCGCGTCTCCTCGTCCTCGACGAATTCGGCACGCAGACGCAGGCTGGTGATCGGCGTGCGCAGATCGTGGCTGATCGCCGCCAGCATGCGGCTGCGATCGTCGACGAAGCGGCGCAGCCGGTCCTGCATCGCGTTGAAGGCCAGAGCCGCCCCGGCCAGCTCGCGGGGGCCGCCCGCCGTCAGCGGCCGCACCGGCTCGCCCCGCCCCAGCCGCTCGGCCGCATCGGCCAGTGCGCGCACCGGCCGGACGATACGCCGCACCATGAAGATACCGGCGAGGCTGACGGCACCGCCGGTCAACAGCAGATAGAGCATCGGGCCCGCCCGCCAGAAGGGCGGCGGACGCAACGCATGGTCCAGATTGAGCCAGAGACCGTCCGGCAGGCGGATCGACAGAGCGAGGCCGATCTCGTGCCGGCGGCCGCGATGGTGGTGGTGGTCGTGATCGCGCACCTCGCCGGTTCGCTCGCGGCGGCGCTCGAACCAGGACGGCTCGTCGATCTCCACCCGCACCGGTCCCGCACCGGCCTTCTCGATCCGGCGTTCGATGGAGCGCGCCAGACGCCGGCCGCCTTCGTCCTCATCGTCGCGATCGAGCGTCGGTTCCGCGTCGAGGGTGGCGGCGAATCCGGGCGCGCGCATGGCTCGAAGGACGGTCTCGCGCATGCCGGGCGGGCTCGCCGCCAGAAGGCGCACCAGGGCCACGCTGCGCTCGACGACCTGGCCGCGATTGGCCGAGACCAGAGCGCGCTCGCGATCCTGCAGGAAGGCCAGAGCGGCGATCGCCTGGGCCACCAGCAGGGCCAGGATCAGCACGGCCACCATCTGCCCCGCCAGCGATCGCGGGCGCCCGGGCAGCCGGCGCGACGGGGACCACGTCACGCGGGTTCGACCTTCGCCACGAAGCTGTAGCCGCCGCCCCAGTGGGTCTTGACGATCGCCGGGTTCTTCGCGTCGCTCTCGATCTTGCGCCGCAGCCGGCTCACCTGGTTGTCGATGCTGCGATCGAACACCCGGGCCTCGCGCCCGGCCGTGAGGTCGAGAAGCTGATCGCGGCTCAACACCATGCCCCGATGATCGACGAAGGCGCAGAGCAGGCGGAAATCGGCGGTGCTCAGCGGCACCGAAACGCCGCTCTCGTCGATCAGCTCGCGCCGCGCCCGATCGAAGCGCCAGCGGTCGAACCGCACCACGCCTTCCTCCGCCCGCTCGCGGCGCGGCGGCAGGGCGCGCGTGCGCCGCAGCACGGCCCTGATCCGCGCCAGCAGCTCGCGCGGATTGAACGGCTTGGTGAGATAGTCGTCGGCGCCCATCTCGAGGCCGACGATCCTCTCGGTCTCCTCGGCCATCGCCGTGAGCATGATCACCGGCAGCTCGGTGGTCGCGCGCAGATGCCGGCAGAGTGCGAGCCCGTCCTCGCCCGGCATCATCAGATCGAGCACCACGAGGTCGACGGCCGCGGTCTCGAGCACCCGGCGCATCTCCGCACCGCCGTCGGCCGTCGATACGCGACAGGCGTGCCGGCGCAGATAGCGGGCGACCAGATCGCGGATGTCCTTGTGGTCGTCGACGACGAGAATGTGCGGCTGGCCGTCCATCGTTGCTCCGCGATCCGATGCGGTGTGGATGAGCTCCTTGCGGTTCCTAGCCGCTCCGTCCGGACGGCTGGTGAGGAAGTTGTAACAGGATGTGGCGAGAGCCGGGCTGGTGACGAACCGCGACAGAAGAGGGGATCGCGGGCAAAGTTCTGCGACGGGGCCGTGGTCAAATGCGCGTCATCGAAACGATCGGTCCGGCAGGGTGCCGGACGGGCAGACACGGGAGACCCTTCGATGAAAAGATCGACCAAGATCGTCCTCGCGGCCGTGGCGGTCGTGGCCCTGGGCGGCCTCACGCTCGCCGGCATCGGTCATGCCGACGGCCGGGACGGAAGAGGCTGGGGGGGACACGGCTGGGGCGGCCACCACCACGGCGGCGGCCGCGGCATGGGACCGGCGATGATGTTCGAGCGCTTCGACACCGACGGGGACGGCGAGGTCACCCGTGCGGAAGCCGAGGGCTATGTCGACGGCCGCCTCGGGGCCTTCGACGCCGACGGCTCGGGCGCGCTCTCGATCGGGGAGTTCGAGGGGGCCTGGGCCGAGCAGATGCGGCCGATGATGGTCCGCGGATTCCAGCACCTCGATCGCGACGGCGACGGGCAGGTCACCAGGGCCGAGTTGCAGGAGCCGCTCGGCCGCGCCTTCGAACGCATGGACCGCGACGAGGACGGCACCATCGCGCGCGAGGAGATCGAGCGCCGCGGCCGGCGCGGCGACCGCCCGCGCGATCGGCGCGACGACGACTGAGCCGTTCGACGGCCACCGGCGGCGCCCCCCGCCGCCGGTGGCGCATGTCAGGACGGAGGCGGCGGGATGGGGCCCTCTTCGGCATCGCGCGCCGCTTCGACGACGAGCCGGGTGTTGTCGAGGCGCAGAACCCGGACCGCGGCGCCGGCCGGGAGGTCGGGGCCCGTGACGGTCCAGCTTCCGTCGCCGACGCGGGCCCGGCCGCGGCCGTCGACGATCGCCTCCTCGAGACGGTAGACGCCGCCGATCAGGTTGCTGCCGCGCCGGTTCAACCGCTCGTCGCCGCCGCGGGCCCGCAGCCGGCGGGCCAGCACCAGCCAGCCGCCGACGGCGACCAGGCCCAGAATGGCGAAGTTCAGCAGTTGCAGTTCCCAGCTCACCTGCGGCAGGAACAGCAGCAGCAGGCCGGTCAGGAAGGCACCCACGGCGAGCCAGACGAAGACGAAGCCGGGCGCCATCACCTCGATCAGCACCAGCAGTGCGGCCAGGATCCACCAGTGCCAGAAGGAAGGCGTCATGGCCGGGCTCGCGAACGGGTCATGGTCGACCTCCGGCTGGATGGTGTGCGGCGTGCGGCGGCTCGGTGACCGGATGATCGAGCCTCGGGCGGGCGATGGCAAGTATGGGGGTGCAAGTATGGGGGCGGATGCCGGCGGCATTCCGGTCCGTGCGCGCCGGATCGTCGATACGGAGGTTTCGCCAGCACCAGCGGCTCCGGACCCGAGCGGGTACGGAGCGGCGGCACGGCGGCGGCAATGAGGAACGGGCGCTCAGTCGGGATCGAGCGTGCGCGGCATCAGTTCGGGCCGGTACGCGGCGCGGGTCGGAGCCGACCGGGGATCCGACGGGTGCTCCGTCGGCGCCGCAGACGGGGGATCCGAGCGGAGGGTGACCATGCCTTCGATCAGCTCGACGGCACGGGTCCACAAACGCACCTCCGCGTCGGAACGCGGGCGCTGTGCGAGCATGGGGCCGAGCCGGCTCCCATCGTGCGGCCGGCCATTCTCGTCGAGAAAGCGATGAATGACGTCGTCGCCGAGGAAGCGATGAACGACGCGGCACCGCAATTCGAGCGAGACACCGGCGCAGAACCGGGCAAGCCCGGCCCGGACGCGATCGAGCGCGCTCCTCCCCGCATTCGGCGAGGATCGGCCGTCCGTGTCGTTTCGGGAGTCGGGCGGGGCGTCGAGGGGGGCATCGGACGGCGTGAGGCTGTCGGTGCCGCGGCTCAGCGGCGCCAGAAGGTCGTCGAGCAGCGCATCGAACGGCTCGCTCCTGCGCACCAGACGCACCCAGCGACACCAGATCCGCACGAACGGATCGCGCACGGACTCCTGGAGCACCTCGCGCACCGGGCCTTCGAGCCGCTGGCGCAGGAGCCGCAATGCCGCCGCCTGCTGGAGATCGGGCTCGCGGGCGTCCTGTGACGGCACGAGACCCGCCTTCTCCTGCGGGTCGCGGGAGGGGCGTTCGTTCACCCGCGCCCGGACGCCGTCGCCGCCGCGCTTGCAGCAGCGGCCGACGATCCCGAGAGCGCGACCCAGGCCCGCAAACCGGACCATGCGCCGCCGGGCGTCGCTGCGCAGCGTAGCGCAGACGCCGAGCAGGCGCTCCAAAGCGGGCGATGGGGGGTGAGACGAACGATATTTGGTCATGTGAGGAATTTAAACCAAGGTACGACCGAATGCAACAGCTTTTTTTCATATTTGTACACGAACCGTCGCACGGGCTCCGGTGCCGCGATCGATCCTCGGCGTGCGCGGCGATCACCGGGGCGTGACGCGGGGCACCGCCGCCTCGTGCGTCACGGCTCGGGGCGCAGGGGCGAGCCCGCCCGATCGGCCGGTGCAGGAGCATGGCGGCGTCGCTCCGGAGATCGAGCGGATCAGATCTCGTCCGCGCGTCCCTCACCCGCGGCCGTCGTCGGGCCCTTGGTGCCCCAGGGGCCGGAAAGGCCTTCGAGACCCTGCATCATCGACGAGATGTCGGCGGGCGGCATCGGCGTGGTCCCGCGGCGGGCACCGGCACCCCGGAACGCGCCGCTCGTCGGCAGAGGACCGGGGTTCGCGGAACC
>JAGREO010000060.1 GCA_020446525.1 Geminicoccaceae bacterium
CGCGCGCAGGCGGATGGGAGCTCGTCGGGTGGGGCGGCGTGATGGTGGGTCATGGGGCGGATTATAGACGTTGCGTTTGTCCCATGTCAACGCTTTTTTTCCTAGTATCTGCATTCCCGACTGCCCCTCGGTCGGGATCTGCTTCCGGCCTTTCCGCCTTCACCGTCGCAAACGAACAAAAAATCAGAGAAAAGCGGGTGGTCCGGAGGGTGCGACCCTCCGGCGTCGGCTGCGGCGGCCCGGACCGCTGGCGGGGTCAGTGGATGGTGGCGACCGGCCGGATTTTCAGGTCGGCGAGGAAGCGGTCGCGCCAGGCGTCGATGTCGTGGCGGCGGACGGTTCGCATCATGCGCTGCCAGCGCTCGCGGCGTTCCTCGATCGGCATTTCGAGGCCGGCGTGCAGCGTGTCGGCCATGTGGTGGGTGTCGTAGGGGTTGACGATCAGGGCGCCGTCGATGATGCCGGCACAACCGGCGAAGCGGGAGAGCACGAGCACGCCCGGATCGGCTTCGTCCTGGGCGGCGACGAACTCCTCGGCGACGAGGTTCATGCCGTCGCGCAGGGGCGTGACGAGGCAGAGCGCGCTCATCCGGAAGAAGCCGGTGAGCGCCCGGCGCGAAAAGCTGCGGTTGATGTAGCGCAGCGGCACCCAGTCGGATTCGCTGTAGGCGCCGTTGAGGTGTCCGGTCATCAGCTCGACCTGCTGGCGCATGTCGAGATATTCCGGCACGTCCTCGCGCGAGGGTGCGGAGATCTGCAGCATCACCACGCCGCGCCGCTGGCTCGGATAGTCCTGCAGCATCTTTTCGAAGGCCCGCAGCCGCTCGAGAATGCCCTTGGTATAGTCCAGCCGGTCGACGCCGATCATCAGCTTGCGGCCGCCGGGCAGCGTCGCCTTCACCCGATCGGCCTGACGCTTGGCCTCGGGCGAGCGGGCCATCGAGATCACGTCGTCGACGTCGATGCCGATGGGATAGGCGCCGGCCTTGAGTTCGCGCCCGAAGGCCGCGATCGCGCCGTCCGCGCCGATCCGTCCGCCCACTTCGCTCTCGAGATAGAGCTGGAACTGCCGCAGGTCGCCGCCGGTCTGGAACCCGACCACGTCGTGGGCGCAGAGATCCACGGCGAGCTGGCGGTGCCAGGGCAGCGTGACGTAGATGTCGGGTGCGGGAAAGGGGATGTGCAGGAAGAAGCCGATGCGGCCCTTCACGCCCATCCGGCGCAGCTCGGCGGCCATCGGAATCAGCTGGTAGTCGTGGATCCAGATGACGTCGTCGTCTTCGAGCAGCGGCAGCAGAAGCTCGGCGAAGCGCCGGTTGACCCGGCGATAGGTGGCGTACCACTGGTGCTCGAAGCTGGTGAGGTCGATCCGGTGGTGGAAGAGCGGCCAGAGGGTGCGGTTGGAAAAGCCGCCGTAGAAGGCCTCGAAATCGGTGTCCTTGATGTCGATCAGCCCATAGGTGACCTTGCCGGTGCGAAAGACCCTGGGCTCGTCGGCGGGCTCGGCCGGGGTGTCGCCGCTCCAGCCGAACCAGACGCCGCCGGTCTCGCGCAGCGCCGCGTGCACGCCGACGGCGAGCCCGCCGGCCGAGCTCACCTGGCGCGAGGTGATCGGCGTGACACGGTTGGAGACGACGACGAGACGCGACAGCGTTCTTCTCCCTGAACTCCCGGGGCTCGGGCTGCCCTGCGGGTGACCCGGTCCCCCGGTCGATGAGATCCCCTCAGACGACCTGGTCCCAGGGCCGGCTGAGGCGCATGGCGCAGTTGATCAGCCCGACATGGCTGTAGGTCTGCGGGAAGTTGCCCCAGAGCCGCTTGTCCGCCAGCCCCACATGCTCACCCAATAGGCCCAGATGATTGCGGCAGGTCAACAGTTCCTCGAAAAGGATGCGTGCGTCCTCGGTGCGGCCGATGCTCACGAAGGCGTCCACCAGCCAGAAGCTGCAGATGAGGAAGGCATTGTCCGGCCGGCCGAAATCGTCCGCCGCCCTGTAGCGGTGAACATAGGCGCCGTCCCGCAGTTCCCGCTCGACCGCGGCGACCGTCGCGTGGTAGCGCGGATCGTCGGCGTGGACGAAGCCCACATCGTCCATCAGCAGCAGGCTGGCGTCGAGATCGCGGCCGCCGAAGCTCGCGGTGAAGCTCTGCAGTTCCTCGCTCCAGGCCCGCTCGACGACGACCTCCTTGATGCGGTCGGCGCGCTGGCGCCAGTGCTCGCGGCGGGCTTCCAGATCCAGATGGTCGGCGATCCGCGCCAGCCGGTCGCAGGCGGCCCAGCACATGAAGCTGGAATGGGTGTGGACACGCGCCTTGGTGCGGAATTCCCACAAGCCGGCATCCGGCTGGTCGTGATACTGCCAGGCCTTCTCGCCCAGCACCTCGAGCTTTTCGAAGGCCGCGCGTCCGGCGGGCTGGCGAAGGCGGCGGTCGAAGAAGGCCTGGGTGGCGGCCAGGATGACCGAGCCGTAGCCGTCGTGCTGCAGATGCTCGTAGGCCTGGTTGCCGACCCGCACGGGCTTGTTGCCCTGATAGCCGGCGAGCGTGTCGATCTCGCGCTCGACCAGCGCCCGCTCGAGGCCGATGCCGAAGACCGGCTGCATGTAGCCGTCGGGGCTGCTGGAAACCAGGCTGTTGATGTAGCGCAGATAGTTCTCCATCGTCTCGATGTAGCCCAGCCGGTTGAGCGTGCGGACGACGAAGAAGGCGTCACGGATCCAGCAGTAGCGGTAGTCCCAGTTGCGGCCCTGGCCGTCGGCTTCGGGCACCGAGGTGGTGGGCGAGGCGATGATCGCACCGGTTTCCTCGAAGCTGCAGAGCTTGAGGGTGATCGCCGAGCGGATGACCGCGTCCTGCCAGTCGAACGGCACGTGCAGCCGGCCCGAGACCTGCCGCCAGTAGGCGATCGTGCGTTCGAGGAACTCGCGCGCCGTCTCGTGCAGGCCGGCGCGCAGGCTTTCGTCGGGCCCGAGCATCAGCACCAGCGGCCCGTCGAGCTGGAAGGTCTGCTCGTCGAGCACGTAGGTCAGCGGCGCGTTGGTCGAAAGGCGCAGCGATTCGGTGGCGTGGACGAAGCGGATGTGGTTGGAGCCGCGGGTGACCACGGGCTCGGTGGCGCCATAGTCGAAATGCGGGCGCAGGCGGATGCGCACGCGCGGCGTCTCGCCCACCGGCTCGACGATGCGCACGATCATGGTCGGCCGGTAGGTCCGCTCGAACTGCTCGAAGCGAGGACAGAAGTCGGTGATGTCGACGCCGTTGCCCAGATCGTCGCGCAGCACGGTGTGCAGGATCGCCGTGTTCTCGAGATAGCGCTGCTCGCTGCCGACGAGGTTGTCGATCTCGACGGAGAAGAAGCCGCGTTCGCGATCGTCGTCGAGCAGCCGCGAGAAGACCGGGTCGCCGTCGAAGCGGGGAAAGCAGGACCAGACGATACAGCCTCGGGTGTCGATCAGGGCGTTGATGGCGCAATTGCCGATCAGGCCGTAATCCAGGTTGCGCATCAAGATGCCCTACCCCCTTCTGGTTGTATGTCGCTATGCCCGTTCAACCTCTCGTACGAGAATGCGCCATCCGATCCGTTCTGTCCACCGAAGGGACGGGTCGCACTTGCCGAGGCACCGCGGCGGGACCACCTCTGGCCGGTGATCGACACGAGGAGGGCTGCCTTATGACCCGCTCATTATGAACGACGCGTTCCTGACACGGCTCGACGATCGGGCGGTGCTGCGTCTGGAAGGCGCCGACACCCGCGCCTTCCTGCAGGGCCTGATCAGCAACGATGTCGACGATCTCGCGGAAGGCGGTGCGCTCTATGCCGCGCTGCTCACGCCGCAGGGCAAGTTCCTCTTCGATCTCTTCCTGTTCGATGCGGGCGAGGCCGTGCTGATCGACGCCGAGGCGGCGCGGCTCGACGATCTGCGAACCCGGCTGCGGCTCTATCGGCTGCGCGCCAAGGTCGCCATCGAGCCCTGCCCGGAGCGCGCGGTCTATGCGGCCCGCGACGGGCGTTCGATCCGCGACGCGGCGGACGGCTCGTGGCTGGTGGCGGCCGATCCGCGCCATCGCGATCTGGGCGTGCGGGCGATCGGCCCGGCCGATGCCGCCGGGCTCGATCTCGATCCGCCCGAGGCCTACGACCGCCATCGGCTGGCGCTGGGCGTACCGGAGGCGAGCCGCGACATGGTGGTCGGCAAATCGACCCTGCTCGAGGGCAATTTCGAGGAGATGGCCGGCGTGGCGTTCGACAAGGGCTGCTATGTCGGCCAGGAGCTGACCGCCCGGACCAAGCATCGCGGCCTGCTCAAGCGCCGGCTGCATCCGGTGACCATCGAGGGCGAGGCGCCGCCGCCGGGCACCCCGCTGCTGCTGCACGACGATCGGGGCGGCGAGAAGGAGGCGGGCGAGATGCGCACGGCGCGCGGCACGGACGGCATCGCGCTGCTCCGCCTCGACCTGCTCGAGCAGGCCGCCCGCGAGGGCTATCGCAGCGGGGCGGGCACGGTGCGGCCGCGTCCCCTGCCCTGGACGTGATGCCGGCGGGAATGCACGTGACGGATGACAGGCCGGTGACCGCAATGGTAGAATTCATATCATGATGCGATCGTCGAATGCGCAGCGGCCGGGCCTGCTCGGCACCATGCTCCGGCTCGTGCGGTGGTCGGCGGCGCTCGGCATCTTCGCGCTGGTCGCGGCCTTCACCGCGGCCCCCTTCCTCTCGCCCTACAGCGCCAAGGCCGATCTCGCCACGCAGTTCCTGCTGCAGGGCAGCGTCTTCACGGCTCTCGCCCTTCTGGTGGCGGTGCTGCGGCGCCACTGGCGCGCCGGCGCGGCGCTCGCCGCCTGTTTCGCGCTACAGCTGTTCGTCATTCAGCCGCCGATCACGCCGCGGCCGGCGGAAGCGGGCCACGACACGCTGCGCCTCGTCTTCGCCAATGTCTGGGCGCGCAACGATGCCCGGCCGCAGGCCGTGGAGGTTCTCAAGGGGCTCGACGCCGACATCCTGGTGATGGCCGAGTTCGTCGACGGCTGGGATGCCGACGGGCGTTCGATGACGGCGGACTATGCCGAGCGCGCCGATTGCGGCGAACGGCCCGGCTGCGACGTCGTGGTTCTCTCGCGTTTTCCGATCGAGAGCCGGCTGGCGCCCGAGCACAAGAAGCACTTCTCGACCGTGCTCGCCCGCATCGCCACGCCGCTCGGGCCGCTCGACGTGATCGGTGCGCACGTCGTCCAGCCCCTGCCGCTCGGCCGCGTCCATCTGCAGGAGCAGCACGCGCAACTGCTGCGCGATCTGGCGGCCGGACGAGACCGGCCCGTGGTGATGGTCGGCGACTTCAACGCGGTGCCCTGGGGGCGGATCATCCAGACCATCGAGGCGGGCACCGATCTGCGCGCCGCCCGCGGGCTCGAGGGCACTTGGCACGCCGATCTGCCCTGGCCGATGCGCATCCCGATCGACCACGTGCTGGTCGGTCCCGATCTGCAGATCGCCCGGCGCGAGGTGATCGACGTGCCGGGCTCCGACCACAAGGGCGTGCTGGTCGAGCTGCGCCGTACCGGTGCCTGAAACGGCGGTTCTCGGATGGCCCCCCTCAGATCACCTGGCCGTCGAGGCCGATCACGCCCTTCTTGAGCAGGAAGCAGGCGTAGCCGCGGCGCTCGAGGGTCTGCACGACGACGGCACTCTTCGCCGCCGCCTCGTAGAAGGCGAAGCGCTCGATGCCGCCGAGCCTGAAGCGGCTGCCGGCGCTCTGCTCCATCACCGACTTGACCGCCCGGTGCGCCTCGTTGAGGCCGGCGGGGTCGGCCGCGTCCTCCATGCGGTGCACCGCCTCGTCGACGAAGCTGTCGAGCGGCATCACCGAGAGCACCGCCTGCACCGCCCGCGGCGCGTCGCAATCCATCCGCAGCCATGGCACCCCGGCCTTGCGGGCGATCTCGAAGCCCGGAAAGTTGCAGTCGGCGATACAGACCACGTCGCCATGCCCCAGATCGCGCAGGACCTGCAGCAAATCACCGCTCAAGAGCGGGTCGACTCCGATCAGCATTCCTCGTTCCCTCCCCTTGCGTCGTCACTCGGCCCCGATCGTAGCGGCGCCGCCGGGCGAACGGAACGCCTCATCGCGCGGCGGTCGCCGGCGCGCCCGCCGCGCCGGTCAGCTCGCCGCGCGCAACGGCACCACGTTCTCCCGGCCCAGGCGCACGACGCCCGCCGCCGCTTCCACGTCCGCCATGCGGGTATAGGGCAGGAGGTAGCGGTCCGGCAGGGCGATGGTCGCCAGCGTCCCGGCGGCCGTCGGCAGGATGAGCCGCACGAGGGCGCCGCCCGTCTCGCCGCCCTCGAGCATGGCGCGCACACCGTTCAGCGCCGCCACCGATTCGATCTCGATCTCGACGACGTCGCGCACGTCGCGTGCCCGGCGCTCGAGCGGCTCGATCTGCTGGCCCGTCAGCTTGACCTCGCCATTGTCGAGGCGCGCATCCACCACCACGAGCAGCGCCCGGCCGATCTCGAGCAGCGGCCGCGCGTGCTCGAGCAGGTCGGAGAAGATCATCACCTCGTACTGGGCACTCAGATCGGAGAGCATCACGAAGGCGAAGCGCGAGCGGGCGGTCTTGCGCTCCTGCTTGCCGACGACGACCCCGGCCAACCGGTGCGGCCGTCCCTCGACCGTCCGCTCGGGGTCGATGACGGAGGCCGCCTCGCCGACGCCGAGCTGGCCCAGCACGTGGCGGTAGCCTTCGAGCGGGTGTGAGGAGAAATAGAAGCCCAGCACGTCGAACTCGTGGGCCAGCCGCTCGAGCTCGGGCCATTCCGCGCGCTCGGGCATGCGCGGGCGGTTGGCCTCCTGCGTCTCCGCGCCGAAGAGCGCGACCTGATCGCTGGCGGCATCGGCGCTGGCGGCATGCGCGTGGCTCGAAGCGGCGTCGATGGCGGCGGTCAGGGCGGCACGGGTCGCACCGAAGCCGTCCATCGCACCGGCGCGGATCAGCCCCTCCAGCAGCCTGCGGTTGAGCGTCTTCGCACCGACCCGGGCGACGAGGTCGAACAAGTCGGCGAAGGGGCCGTTCGTCGTGCGCTCGGCCGCCAGCGCCTCCATCGCCTGACGGCCCACCCCCTTGATCGCCGCCAGAGCGAAGCGGACGCCCGCACCCTCCTGCCCGTCCTCGACCGCAAAGAGGGCCTGCGAGGCGTTGACGTCGGGCGGATGCACCCGGATGCCACGCTTGGTCATCTCCTGGCGGTAGGCGGCGAGCTTGTCCTGCGCGCCCATCTCCATGGTCATGACCGCGGCGTAGAATTCGAGCGGGTGGTTGGCCTTGAGATAGGCCGTGTGGTAGGCGAGCAGCGCATAGGCCGCGGCATGGCTCTTGTTGAAGCCGTAGGAGGCGAACTTGGCGACCGCGTCGAAGATGGTGTTCGCCAGCCCTTCCCCGATGCCGCGCTCGCCCGCACCGCGCACGAAGATCTCGCGCTGGGCGTCCATCTCGGCCTTGATC
>JAGREO010000371.1 GCA_020446525.1 Geminicoccaceae bacterium
GCCCTGCATCACCTGCCGCCCGAGCGCGCAGAACCGCGCCAGCCGCCCCTTGTGGCGGGTCGTGGCGTCCGGCCAGAACAAGCGCATCCAGTCCTCCAGCGCGAAACGCGCGCAGGCGGACGGGAGGGCTTCGGGCGGGGCGGTGTGATGGTGGGTCATGGGGTAGGTTATAGGTGCAAGATTCGATCGCGTCAATGCTTTTTTTCCTATATTGCCGCATCGTCGATCATGCCGCCCTGGGATTGCATATCCCTTGGCAGCATAGGGCTTTCTTCATGGTTTCGGTTCTTTCAACCATGACGGCGTCGGCATAGGATCTTCGGTCCGGGGCATGGATCGGGATGGAACGCATGACGGGTTCGGTGGGGCGTGAGCCGGCGCGGGCGGGGAACTTGGTCGGGGACGGGCCGGACTTCTCGCCGGGACTCGAAAGGCGCGGGAAACGGGGGCTTCCCTGCCTGCTCGCTTCGGTCTTGTTGCTCGGGGCGGCGCCGGTGGCGCTGGCGCAGGTGACGACCGACGGCTCCATGGGGCCCGTGGTCACGCTGGACGGCCCCGAGGTGGAGATCGGCGCGGGCCTGGGCCGGCAGCGCGGCGCCAATCTCTTTCACAGCTTCGCGAAGTTCGACGTGGCGCCGGGTCAGACCACCAGCTTCACGGGCCCCGATTCGGTGCGGCACGTGCTGGCCCGGGTCACCGGCGGCGATCCCTCGACCATTCGCGGTCTTCTGACCTCGACCATGCCCCAGGCCGATCTCTGGCTGGCCAATCCGGCCGGGATCACGGTTTCGGACGGCGGGGTGGTCGACGTTCCGGGCGGGCTGCATCTCTCCACCGCGGGCGAGATCCGCATGGCCGACGGATCGCGCTTCGCCACGGGCTCGGCGGCACCGCCCGTGCTGAGCGTCGCCGCACCCGAGAGCTTCGGGTTTCTCGGCGGCGATCCCGCCTCGGTCACGCTCGATCGCGCCGAATTGCGCGTCGGCGCCGGCGGCACGCTGGAGATCGCCGCGGGCGACATCGCCCTGACCGACAGCACGGCCGGCCTGCGTGCGAAGACGATCCGTCTGCGCGCCGCGGGCGGCGACCTCACCCTCGCGTCGAGCGGGGTGGGCGAGGAGCCTGCGGCAAACGTCGCCGTGGAGGCGTCGCGGCTGATCATGACGGACAGCCGCATCGACGCGGGCAGCATCGACGAGGCCGGCATGCGTTTCGCGCTGGGCGAGCTGCTGATGGCCGCCTCGAGGATCGGCGGTGCGGCCGTCGAGGGAGCTACCGCCGGCATCCTCGTCGAGGCCGACAGGATCGCCATCGGCGGCGACGGGGGCGTGCTCACGCTTACCGAAGGGGATGCGGCCGGGGCGTCGATCCGCGTCGCGGCGCGGGCGATGGACATAAGGGCGGGCGGCCGGATCGGCTCGATCGCCTCGGGCGGCGGCGATGCCGGGCCGGTCGACGTCGACGTCGGCGCGCTGGCCATGTCGGAGAGGGGCGAGCTCGGCAGCCTGAGCAGCGGCAGCGGGCGGGCGGGTGCCGTCCGCATCGATGCGGGCACGATCGACATGGCGACGAGTGCGCTCATCGCCAGCGTCACCTCGGGCTCGGGTGCGGCGGGCTCGGTCGCGATCACCGCCGATCGGATCGACATCACCGGCGAGGCGATCGACAAGCCGACCGGCGTCACCGCGCAGGCGGCACCGGGCTCGACCGGTCCGGCCGGCACCATCTCGATCGAGACCGGTTCGCTTTCGCTGCGCAACGGCGGGCGCGTCGAGAGCCTGACCTTCGGCCCCGGAGCGGCCGGCACGATCTCGGTCGACGCGAAGCGCATCGAGATCGTCGGCGTGGGTGACTCCAACGAATCCGTCACCAGCATCACCACGCGCACGGCGCCGCAATCCTCGGGCTCGGGCGGTGCGATCTTCGTCGTCGCCGACGAGATCGCGCTCAGCGAAGGCGGCGAGATCGAGAGCTCGACCACGGGCACGGGCGACGCCGGTGCGGTGCTGATCGACGCGGGCTCGCTGCGCCTGGAGCGCGGCGCCTTCGTCGGGACGGCGACGCTGGGGCCCGGTGCGGCGGGCGGGGTGCTGGTCCGGGCCGGCACCATCCTGGTCGATCGGGGCGACACCGGCCGGCCGACGGTGATCAGTGCGGAATCGGTGCCGGGCGCTTCGGGCGACGCCGGCGACGTCCTGATCCAGGCCCGGCGGATCACGCTCAAGCGTGCCGGCAGCATCGAGAGCACCAGCTCGGGCACCGGCAATGCCGGCGGCGTCGCCATCGCCGCCACCGAGGAGCTGCGTCTGGAAAGCCTGGGCACGGTCTCCTCGACCGCGCTGCAGAGCGGCACGGCCGGCGACGTGGTGCTCGGCGGCAAGCGGATCGTCGCCGATCAGGGTGCGATCATCACGGCCGGGCTCGGCAATACCGGCGGGCGTATCGTCATGGGTGCCGACCGCTCGATCTATCTCGCGCGGACCCTGGTGACCTCGAGTGCGGTGAACGTCGGCGAGGCCACCAGTGTGATCGTGCTGCAGGCTCCGGCGATCGCGCTCAACCGCAGTGCCGTCCTCTCGACGCTCGAGGGCAGCAATCCGCGGCCGGGCGGCATTCCGGCCGACAGCGCCGCCGCCGTGCTGCTCGCCGATGTCGCGGTGGTGAGCACCGACAGTGTCGTTCTCGGCACCAACACCACCTTCATCGGCGGTCTCGACAGCGAGATCGGCAACGATCTGCAGGCGCCGGACGTGGTGCTCGGTCCGACCGACACCCTGATCGCCGATCGCTGCAGCGTCACCGGTGCCGAGGATCGCTCGACCTTCCGCCAGATCGGCCGCGGCGGTCTGCCGCCTTCGCCGGACACGCCGCTGGCGAGTGCTTCGCGGGGTGCGCCGGCGGAACGATCGGCGTCGGTGGCGGCGCGCACGGCCGACTGCCCGAAGGGTTAGGGCCGGGACGTTCCGCCCCCGCGCTCTCGCCCCGCCATCGGGTCGAGAGCGCGGGGGCTAAGGCGGGAAGGCTCAGAGCCAGTTGCCGATGATCAGGTAGGGTGACCAGAAGTAGGGGTGGGCGAGCTGGCCGCCCGAGGCGATCAGCTCGAGTTGCGCGCGGCGCAGGGCCTCGGCCTTGTTGACGCCGGGCTGCACGAGATTGTCGTAGAAGCTGGTGACGACCTCGACGGTGCTCTCGTCGGCGATGTTCCACAAGGTGGCGAAGGCGCTGCGTGCGCCGACCTTGACCGCGACGCCGGCGAGCCCCAGCGCCGAGCGGTCGTCGCCGGCGGCGGTCTGGCAGGCGCTGAGCGTGAGCAGCTCGATCGGCTGGTCGCGGAACCGGCTGATGCCGATGATCTCCTCGAGCTCGTTCATCTTCAGCGGCTCGTCATAGGCGAGGACGAAGCTGTAGTCCGGGTCGCCGGTGAACCAGCCGTGGGTGGCGAGGTGGACGACGTTGAAGGGGGTTTCGGTGAGTTCCTCGCGCAGCGCCTCGGCGGTGAAGCCGGCGTTCATGAGCTCGACCTCGGGCGCCACGGCGCTCTCGAGCGCGCGCAGTTCGGTCTCGACCCCGGGCAGGGCGTCGAAGGTCTCGGTGCGGCCGGGGCCGATCGGCACGTCTTGGCGTTCCTCGGAGAGGCCGGCCACGAGGATGTTGAGATTGTCGCGCTGGATCGGGCTGGTGTCGAGCAGGCTCAGGCCGATGCCGGTCGCCACCGCGAAGCGCTGGACGAGGAAGGTGTCGCCGTCGAGCAGGACGGAGAGCGGGATGTTGCGCAGCACGCCGTCGGGGATGAAAACCAGCGTCTGCACGTTCTGTGCCAGAAGCGCCGGCTCGATCGGCCGGATCAGCTCGTCGTAGAGCGCGCGGGCGGGTGGCGCGAAGTCGCCGAGCGTGCCGTCCGCGCCGTCGATCGCCGCGCGCAACTGCTGGGCCAGAAGGGTGATCCGGCTCGAGCCGGCGTCGCTCGAGGCGCTGGTCAGGCTGCCGTCGGGCAGGCTGACGACGAGTTCGGTGCGGTCTTCGAGCAGCACGGGATAGAGCACCGCGGTGCCGGGCTCGGGCTGGTCGATCGGTCGGACGCGGGCGGAGAGATCGGCGGCGCAGTCGTCGCGGAAATAATCCTCGAGTTCGATGGTCTTGAGCCGCTCGACCGTGCCGCGGGCCTCGATCAGGTCGGCCTGTGCGCTCTCGCGGCTCTCGCCCGGCCGGGACGCGGCCTCGCCGTCGGCGCGCTCGAGCAGCAGATCGGCGAGTTCGGTGAAGACCGGCCCCAGCGTCTCGCGGAACAGCGAGCGGCCGGTCTGCGGGTCGAAGGCCGGCAGGTCGAGGCGCACGGTATCGAGATTGGCGGCCGCACTGCGGTAGGCGGCGATCGCCTCCTCGGTCTGGCCGCGTCCGGCGAGGATGCGCCCGACCCGCCACTGCCAGCGATAGAGCACCTCCGGTGCGGCGGCGGCTTCGGCCGCCAGCGCGGCGCGCCGGTAGAGGGTCAGTGCCTCCTCCTCGCGGCCGGCGGCGGCGTAGAGTTCGCCCTCGAGGCCGAGCGCCCAGCTCCGGTCGCGCGCACCGGCACCATCCGCCGCCGTCGAGGCGCGCCGGACGGCGTCGTAGGCGCGCTCGAGGCGGTCCGGCCATTTCTGCGCCGCTTCGAGCGCCACGGCGGCGATCGTCAGGCGGTCGAGGATCGAGGCATCGTCGCCGGCGGCACCGCTCGCGTCGAGCTCGCCCTCGGCGGCGTCGAGTGCGGCCAGGGCGGCGTCGGCGCGGCCGAGCCGGACCTCGGCGCGCCCGGCATTGATCAGCGCCCGGGCGGCGGTCCGGC
>JAGREO010000372.1 GCA_020446525.1 Geminicoccaceae bacterium
TGCGCCAGACCTGCACCACCAGCGGGGCGCGGGGCATCGCGCTGACCAAGCTCGACGTGCTCGACGGCTTTTCGACCCTGAAGGTCTGCACCGCCTATCAGCTCGAAGGCCAGACCCTGCACCATCTGCCGGCCGGCATGAGCGCTCAGGCCGCCGTCCGTCCGATCTACGAAGAAGTCGAGGGCTGGCAGGAGAGCACCCGCGGCGCCCGCAGCTTCGCCGACCTGCCGGCGCAGGCGGTCAAATACGTCAAGCGGCTGGAAGAGCTGGTCGAAGCGCCGGTCGCCCTGCTCTCCACCAGCCCCGACCGCGACGACACCATCCTCGTGACCGACCCGTTCGCCGATTGAAGGGCGCGGCAACGTCGGCGGAGACAGGTCCGGCAGGACCGATCACGTGTCGGCCGGCCGAACCCGCTCCAGGCTCACGCCGGCGTAGATGTCGGCGAGAGTGAGACGCAGTGCCGGCTCGGCGATGTCGATCACCGCGTCGCCGATGTGGTCGCGGAGCAACCAGCCGTTGACCTGGCGGGTGAGGACGGTGACGCGACGTCGGGTGCTTTCAACGACGGGAATGGTCCGACACGCCGGAATTTCACGATAGAACATCGCCTTGCGGCCGACATCGTGATCGTAGGTCGAAGGAGAGGTGATCTCCACGATCAGAACGGGATCGGGTGGCGTCTCGCCGGGCACGATGGCACCGCAAACGACGGCAAGGTCCGCCTGAAAGTAAGACTCGCCGTTCGGTCGGGGAACACCCCACTCGACGGTCGGCCGGCTAGGTGGAGCGACCTGCGTACCGATCATCACCGCCAGGTTCGCGGCGATCGTGCTGTGTGTCGGCGAAGGCGGCGCCATGGCGACGACCCGGCCGTCGACGAGTTCGTGACGCGTGTCGGTGCCGTCTTCCCAGAGGAGGAATTCGGACACGCTCATGCTCTCGGGCAAAGCCCCGGCGTCGCTGCTCATGCCGTCGATCTACCATACGACGGCGAAGCTGTCAGGCGGCGTTCGCCAATTGCGGCGTACCAGCCGCCGCCCGCTCGATCAGCCGTTCGTGCAACGCCCTGATCGCGGTTTCGCGTGCTTCGGCTTCCACCACGAACTGCACGTCGACCTTGCGGCTGCCCTCGTGCAAGGCGATCGGCTCGATTCCGGCCTCGCAGAGTGCCGCGAGGCCGTTGAGTGAGACCCGCAGGCCGGCGAGGTCGCGGCCGATCACCGAGACGATGGCGACCCGACGGACGGTGACCCGCGCGCTCGGATAGACCCTGGAGAGATCGCGCTCGAGGCTCCGCATCTTGTTCAGCGGGGCGTGACAGTAGTGGGTGATCGTGTTGGCGTTGGAGGATTTGGTGACGATGTAGATTTCGTGGCGGGTCAGATGCTCGAGGATCGTGGCGTCGTAGCCCTTCACCCCCAGCATGTCCTGCTCGAACAGCTCGAGCGCGGTGACGGCGAGGCCGGTGACCATCTCGACGCCCGGCCGCTCGCCCGGCTCGGCGTCGATCAGGGTGCCGGGGTCGCTCGGATCGAAAGCGTTGGCGACACGCAGCGGTATGCCGGCCTGACGAAGCGTCTTGGCCGCCTGCGGATGGATCGCTTCCATGCCCATGTTGGAAAGCTGGTCGGC
>JAGREO010000373.1 GCA_020446525.1 Geminicoccaceae bacterium
CTGCCACACCATCATGAACTGCACGAACACCTGCCCCAAGGGCCTCAACCCGGCAAAGGCCATCGGTGAGATCAAGAAGCTGCAGGTTGAAAGGAAGCTTTGATATTTTCCCGTATTGAGGCTCTTGGCATACCACGAACCTGCTTGTAGGGTCCCGCCTCAAGAACAGGGCACAAGCTCTGCATACGCAGGTCCGATCTCATAGGGGAGGCTTCGTGCCTCCTTTATTTTTGTCCGCCGTCCCGCCGCTGCCGATGAATGCGCTGGCGGTTATCGCCCGGCCGTCGGTATCGATCCGAAGAGTACCGCGGCGGCGACCGCGCTCATTGCGGCCGATCCGCGCAAGGCTCCTCACGAGCCGGCACATCACCCGATCACCCGTCCGTGACCCACGTAGACGCAGAGGCGGCGATGGCGTCGTCAAGAGAGGACGGACGGCGGCCCTGCGCTCACGCGGGAATGCCGATCTTCTCCTCGACCATGGGCGAGACCTTGGCCTCACGGCGAGCGACCATGATCGTGGCCTCACCGTCGAGCACCTTGTCCTGCCCGACCATACACACAGTTTCCATCGTCACCCGACGCCGCTCGCGGTTGATCTCCTTGATGGTGACGACCGCGCGCACCGTGTCGCCCGCCCGCACCGGCGCCATGAATTTGAGATTCTGGGCGACGTAGATGCAGCCGGGGCCGGGCAGCTTGGTACCGATGACGGTCGAGATCAGGCTCGCCGTCAGCATGCCGTGGGCGATGCGGCCCTTGAACGCCGTGCCGCAGGCGAACTCCTCGTTGAGATGGACCGGATTGGTATCGCCGGAAACGCCGGCGAACATCAGGATGTCGGCATCCGTGATGGTCTTGCCGAAAACCGCGCTCATGCCTTCTTCGAGGTCTTCGAGATAGAGACCGTGCTCGGACATCGCTGTTCCTTCAATGGGCCGCAGGCAAGCTTATCGCAATGCAGCATGCCGATGACGCAGCGCCATATCAAGCCATAAAGGTGTGAAGGAGGGGTTAAATGTCCTCGCGGTGCAGCCCCCGACCACGACGGTTGTCGCCGGTCTGGCCGCACGGCCGCGGCGATGCCATGTTGGATGGACGGGCACGAACGGCCGGACACGCCGCTCCGGCCGTGTCGGCGAGCAGGAGAAAGAGGGTGATCGAGACGATCTTGAGCAGACCGACCGTGCCGGCACCGAAGATGGGCGAGCCCGGGCCGGACGATGCGGCGCTCGATCGGCTGCTGCAGGCGGCGGCCGCGGCGCCGGATCACGGCAAGCTTCGCCCGTGGCGTTATCTGGTGGTGCGCGGCGAGGCACGCGCCCGGCTGGGCGAACTCTTCGCCGCCGCGGCACGCGAGGAGAACCCGGCGGCGACGGAGGCCGAGATCGAAAAGCAGCGCGCGGCTCCGACCCGGGCACCGCTGATGCTCGTCGCGATCGCCCGGATCGACGACCACCACCCGAAAATTCCGGCCGTCGAGCAACTGCTTTCCGCGGGCGCCTCGGTGCAGAACCTGCTGCTGGCGGCCCACGCGCTGGGTTTCGCCGCCAAATGGTCGACCGGCCGCAACGCCTACGCGCGCGTGGTCCGCGACGGCCTCGGCCTGCAGGCGCAGGAGCAGATCGCGGGCCTGCTCTATCTGGGCACGCCGCTGCAGCCGCAGGCCCCCTCGCCGCGGCCGGACGTGGAGAGCTTCACCGAGGTCTGGAACGGCTGATGTGCGGCGTCGGTCCCTACCCTCTCGTGATCGCGCTCGGCACCTGCCTGGCACTGAGCGCCTGTGCGGTGCCCGATCCGGTCGATCTGGCGGCGATGGACGCGCTGGAGTGCACCGAAGCCGGCTTCGAGCCGGACACCGACACCTATCGCCTGTGCCTGATGCTCCAGGCCTACGACCGGCGGCTGCGTTCGATCGAGACGCGTCTGGGCTTCATCGAGCTCGACAGCGACCGCTTCGGCCTGCTGCCCCGCCACCGGCGCTTCCCCTATCACTGACCCCGCCCGCGGGCCGGATCAGAGCACCGGCAGGATACGGCGCAGGATCATCGCCGAGCTCGCCGCCACCTCGCGCACGAAGCTGCCGAAATCGACATCGGAGCTGGCGCCGGCCAGATCCGAGAGGGCGCGGATGTCGAGCCACGGGACACCGAAAGCCTCGCAGACCTGACCCAGCGCGCCGCCTTCCATCTCGATCGCCTTGCCGCCCAGCTCGGCGTGCAGGCGCCGGCGCGTGGCCTCGCAATTGAGGAACTGGTCGCCGGAGAGGATCGTGCCGTAGGCGATGGCGGGGCTGCTGCCGTCGCCGCCGGCGGCCTTCGACAAAGGCGGCAGATCGATGCGTTCGAGCGCCGCCTCGAGCCGGGCGATCAGCGCCTCGGGCACGGGATAGCCGAGCCTGTCGGTCGGATTGAAGAAGGGCACGTGGCCCGCCTGATAGGTGTGCAGGCGTTCCTCGGCGATCCAGCCGGCGTCGTGCTGGATGGTGCGATCGGCGATCACCACGTCGCCGATCGAGAGCGCCGGATCGAGCCCGCCGGCCACACCGGAAAAGACGACCATCCGGCACTGGAACCGGTCGAGCAGCAGGGTTGCCGTCATCGCGGTGTTGACCTTGCCGATGCCGGCGCCGACCAGCACCACCTCGTGTTCGTCGAGCCGACCGTGCACGAACTCGGCATGCGCCACCGGCAGCAACTCGGGACCGTCCAGCGCCTCCTTGAGATGGCCCAGCTCCTCGGGAATGGCGCAGATGATGCCGATGGTCATGCGGGTCTCCGGAAGGCGATGAACGCGGGAGGGGTCATGCCGGCACGCCGACCTCGACGAGGTTGCCGTCGGGATCGCGATAATAGAGCGAGACGATCGGCCCCGTGGCGCCGGTGCGCGGCACCGGACCCAGCGCTAGCTCGTAGCCGTGTCCGCGCATGCGCTCCACCACGCTGTCGAGTACGGCGTCGCTGATCAGGCAGATGTCGGCGGAGCCGGGCGTGGGTCGCGCCGCCTTGGGCTCGAAGCTGCGCGCCGGCGTGTGAAGGTTGATTTTCTGGCGACCGAACCCGAGCGCCGGCCGCTCGAGACCGGCATCGTCGGTGAACGTGATCCAGCGCATGCCGAGACCGTCGGCGTAGAACCGGCGCGTGGCGGCGAGGTCCGATACGGTCAACACCAGATGATCGAGGCCGATGATGCTCACGCGTCGGCCGTCCGGGGTGCCGGTTCGTCCGATGCGGCATCGCCCGCCGCTCGCGATCTCTCCCGGGCCGACCCGGCCTGCAGGGCGGCCGGTCGCGGGCCGCCGGTGGCCCAGTCCAGCAATTCCACGGTGTGCACCACCGGCACATCGGTGCCGCTGGCGATCTGCGTGATGCAGCCGACATTGCCCGCGGCCACGACGTCCGGCGCCACCATTTCGATCGCCGTCACCTTGCGGGTTTTGAGCTGATCCGCCAGTTCCGGCTGCAGGAGATTGTAGGTGCCGGCCGAGCCGCAGCAGATGTGGCCTTCGGGAACGTCCTCGACCCGGAAGCCGGCCTCGGTGAGCAGCCGTTTGGGCAGGCTCGTGATCTTCTGCCCGTGCTGCAGCGAGCAGGCGGAATGATAGGCGACGGTGAGCGGCACCGGTGCCTTGGCCCCGAGATCGCCCAGGTCGCCCAGCAGCTTCGTCACGTCCTTCGTCAGCGCCGAGATTCGCTCCGCCTTTTCGGCATAGGCGGGATCGGTGCGCAGCATGTAGCCGTAATCTTTGACGGTCGTGCCGCAGCCCGAGGCGTTGATCACCACCGCATCCAGCCCGCCCTGCTCCGCTTCGGCCGTCCAGGCGTCGATATTGGCCCTGGCGGAGGCGAGCGCCGCATGCTCCTTGCCCATGTGATGGGTCAGCGCGCCGCAGCAGCCGGCGCC
>JAGREO010000061.1 GCA_020446525.1 Geminicoccaceae bacterium
ATCCGGGGCCGCTGGTGCTGGAAAATCTAGGGCTGGAAGAACGGGGGCTGGAAGAACGGGGTCTGGAAGAACGGGTGCGAACCCTTTCCACCGCCGCCGCGAGCGACCATCTCACGAGATGAGCTCCCAGAGGGCACGCATCGCGCCGAGACGTCGTCCTTTCCCCCACCCCGACCATGAGGAGAACCCATCGTGCGACGCGCCCTCCTCCTCATCCTCGCCGTCCTGGGCATCGCATCGACGGCCCCCCGGCCGGCCCCGGCCGGCGACGGGGTGCTGCGCGGTGTCGCCGGTGAGGCGGCGGTGCGCTTTCCGCGGCAGACGCTCACCACCCTCGAGCGAATCCAGCGCGACATCCGGGGCAGGTCGGTCGGCGAGATGCATCTGCGCCGTCGGATCGACGAGATCGAGCGCGACGCCCATCGCGCCGAGCGATCGGCCGATCTCGATCGCAGCATCGAGCGGATGCGCCGCTCGCGGGTGACCAGCAGCGACACCGGTCTACTGCCCGGCTGGAGCCTCGACATCCGCGGCCGGGATCGGGTGATCGGCACCGGCAAGCTCTTCCTGCGCATCGGCAGCCTCGTCGATGCCGCCGGCACCGCCGCCGGAGACGGCCGCATGGACAATGCCCGCACCCTGCTCGATCTGGCGCGTGAGCGGCTGGTGCGCGAGCGGTGGCCCGAGGACGATCCCAACGTCGCGGTGCTGCGTGCCCGCATCGCCGAGGTGTCGGCGCGGCTCGCCACGTCCCCCAATGGCCCGAGGGGCGGCCCGAGAGGCGGCCCGACCGGGGGAGATCAGGGCATCAACTGACCGCCATTGACCTCGACGATCTGCCCGGTGACGTAGGCGGCGAGCCTGGCGCTGGCGAGAAAGAGAAAGGCCCCGGCGCAGTCGTCGCCGGTGCCCAGCCGTTGCAGCGGAATGCGCAGCCGGGTCGCCTCGAGCTTTTCCGGGGTCGAATAGGCCCGGTGAAAATCGGTGTCGATCGTGCCGGGCGAGACGGCGTTCACCCGGATGCCTTTGGGCGCCAGCTCGAGGGCGGCGGCGCGGGTGAAGGTCGAGACGAACGCCTTGGCCGCCGAATAGAGCGAGGAGCCGGTGCTGCCGCCGGCGCGGGCCGAGATCGAGGTGACGTTGACGATGCAGCCGCGGCTCGCTTCGAGCGCCGGCAGGGCCGCCTGGGTGGCGGTGACGACCGAGCGGGCGTTGAGATCGAAGATGGCGTCGATGTCGGCACCGCGCATCTTGTCGAGCGGGATGCGGCCCAGCATGTGCCCGGCATTGTTGACCAGAACGTCGAGCCCGCCCAGATGGGTGACGGCTTCCTCGACCACCCGGCGCACCGCGCCGGTATCGGTGAAATCGCCGCGCAGCAGGCAGGTGTGGACGATGCCGTGCGCTTCGCCCGCATCGCTGTTGTAGTGCAGCGCCAGATGGGCGCCGGTCGAAGCGAAGGCACGCGCCGCGGCGGCGCCGATGCCGCGGCTCGCTCCGGTGACCAGCACGCGCTTGCCGGCGAGCCCCATGTCGATGGCGGCCATCGGCTTCCCCCTCCCTCTCGTCCCGGCGGCCCGGCCGCCCAAGCCCGTCGGCGATCGCCGCCTGCTTTGGCTTCCTCTTTTCTCGCATGTCCCGATCGATATGGTGGTTCCACCCTGTCGGGAAAGGCTCTAGGAAGAAGCCGCGCGCGGCCTTCGTCAAGAACGGCCGTATAACCGTCCCCAAGCACGGAACGACCGGCTCTTGACCGCACCCCGATTCGTCGACGGCCTCGAAGCGTTCGCCGAGCGCTATACCGGCTTCATCGTCGACCAGTGGGGTGTCCTGCACGACGGGGCGCGTCCCTATCCGGGTGCCGTCGAGGCACTGATGGAACTGAAACGGCGCAACAAGCGGGTGGTGCTGCTGACCAATTCGGGCCGGCGGGCGGCGACCAACGAGGAGCGGCTGAAGCAGCTCGGCTTCAATACGGGCCTCCTCGACGGCATCGTCACCTCGGGCGAGGCGACGTGGCTCGCCTTGCGGGACCGGACGCTGCCACCCTTCGACCGTCTTGGCCGGCGCTGCCATCTGGTGACCAGCGGCGACGACCGGGGACCGGTCGAGGGTCTCGATCTGGAGGTGGTGCGCGAGGTCGACGAGGCCGATTTCGTCTATTTCACCTTCCTTCAGGCGGCGCTCGACGAGGTGGACCGGTACGATCCGATGCTCGAGCGGGCGCGCGCCCGATCCTTGCCCTTCATCTGCTCCAATCCCGATCGCGTGGCGGTCAATGCGGGCGGCCTGACCGCCGCCCCCGGATCGGTCGCCGCCCGCTATGCCGCGATGGGCGGCGAGGTCGTCTATGTGGGCAAGCCGCACCGGCCGATCTACGCCGCCTGCCTCGACGTGCTCGAGGAGCTGGAGCCGGCCGAGATCGTCTGCATCGGCGATTCGACCGAGCACGACATCAAGGGAGCGAACGACATGAACCTCGCCGCCTGCTTCGTCGAGTGCGGCATTCACGCCGAGCACTTCCCCGAAGGCGCCAGCCGCGCCGGCAAGGTCCACGCCCTCGACCTGCTCTGCGCCGAGCACGAATGCCTGCCCGACTACGTCATCCCCCGCTTTCGATGGTAGCGCGTTCGCCGGCCGGCGCGATGGACCTCGCCATCCGCGAAGAACGACCGGGCGACGCGAACGCGATCCGCGCGGTCCTCGAGCAGGCGTTCGGACGCGCGGCCGAAGCCGATCTGGTCGATGCGCTGCGCGCCTCCGGCGACGTCGTGACCGCCCTCGTCGCGATCGAGGCCGAAAAGGTCGTGGGCCACGTGACGACCAGCCGTCTCGACGCACCGATGCGGGCGGTGGCGCTGGCACCGGTCGCCGTCCGCCCCGAGCGGCAGGGCCGCGGCATCGGCAGCCGGCTGATCGAAGCCGCGATCGCCGCCGCACGCGCCGCGGGCGAGCAGTCGATCCTGCTGCTCGGCGAGCCCGCCTTCTATGGCCGGTTCGGCTTTCGGGTCGAGGCGGCCCGGGGCTACGCGTGCGCCTATGCCGGCCCCTTTCTGATGGCGCTCACGCTCGATCCCGCCGCGCCGATGCGCGGGCGGATCGACTATCCGGCTCCGTTCAGCGCTCTGGGCTGAGCACCCGCAGCACGTTCTGCGCCGTGACCTTCGAGACCCGCACGTTGCTCTCGTGCGTGACGCCGGCGACGTGCGGTGTGAGGATGAGATTGTCGAGACCGGCGAAGCGAGCGCCTGCCTCGGCGTCGAGCGGCTCGTTCTCGAACACGTCGAGCGCCGCACCGCCCAGGCGCTTCTCGCGCAGCGCCGCCGCGAGCGCCGCCTCGTCGACCACGCCGCCGCGCGCCGCATTGATCAGGATCGCGTCCGGCCGCATCGATGCGATGCGCGCTGCGCCGGCCAGATGCCGGGTGGCGTCGGTGAGCGGCACGTGCAGCGAGACGATGTCGGCTGTGGCGAAGAGCGCGTCGAGCTCGAGCGCGCCGATACCCTCCCAGGCCGGGTCGTGGACGCTGACGAAGGGATCGTGGGCCACCACCTTCATGCCCATCGCCGCCGCACGCCAGGCGACCTGTCGGGCGATCGAGCCCAGCCCGACGAGACCCATCGTCCGGCCGGCCAGCTCGCGCCCCATCGCCCGGCCGCGCGGCCAGGCACCGGCCACGACCTCGCCGCTCAGACCATAGGCGCCGCGCAGCAGGACCAGCGCACTGGTGATCACATATTCGGCCACCGAGAGATCGTTGGCGCCGGTCGCCGGATGGACCTCGATGCCGCGCGCCCGGCAGGCGTCGAGATCGATATTGTCGAGCCCGACACCGAGCCTGCCGACCACCTCGAGGGCGGGTGCCGCATCGAGCAGCGCGCCCCGCACCTGCGTGCGGTTGCGCACGATCAGCCCGCGGCAGTCGGCCAGTTCTTCTCCGAGGCGATGGGGCTGGTCGACCAGCGCCGGATCGTAGAGCGTGGGATACGCCGCCCCGAGTTCGGCCACCGCCGCCTCGTCCATGAATTCCGTCACGACGATCACCGCCATCCGTCCCGTCTCCCGTCCCCCTGGTGTGCCGCCACACCTAGTAGCAAATGCCGCTGCCTTCCAGCACCGCCTCGGCTATGCTCGCACCGGGGGATCGAGACAGGAGGGGATCATGCGCTACGCCGTCATCGGCAGCGGGATGATGGGCCAGGAGCACATTCGCAATCTGGCGCTGATCGAGGGCACGTCGGTGACGGCGGTGGCCGATCCCGATCCGGGCATGCGCCAGCAGGCGGCGGCCCTGGCCGGCGCACGGCCGTTCGCCGATCATCGCGAATTGCTGGCGGCCGGCCTCGCCGACGCGGTGGTCGTCGCCAGCCCCAACCACACCCATGCGGCGGTGCTGGACGACGTGCTGGCGACCGACCTGCCGGTGCTGGTCGAAAAGCCGCTCTGCACCACCATCGAAGACTGCCGGCGCATCGAGGCGCTGGCCGCCCGCCGCCGGGCGCCCGTCTGGGTGGCGATGGAATACCGCTTCATGCCGCCGGTCGTGCGGCTGATCGAGGAGGTCGAGAAGGGCACCATCGGGACGTTGCGGATGCTGGCGATCCGCGAGCACCGCTTTCCCTTCCTGGTCAAGGTCGGCAACTGGAACCGCTTCGCCGCCCAGAGCGGCGGCACGATGGTCGAGAAGTGCTGCCACTTCTTCGACCTGATGCGCCTGATCCTGTCTGCCGAGCCGTCGCGGATCTATGCCTCGGGCGGTCAGGACGTGAACCATCTCGATGAGGACTATGGCGGAGAGAGACCGGACATCATCGACAATGCCTTCGTCGTCGTCGATTTCGACAACGGTTCGCGCGCCATGCTCGATCTTTGCATGTTCGCCGAGGCCAGCCGCGACCAGGAGGAGATCGCCGCGGTCGGCGATCGGGGCAAGGTCGAATGCGGCATGCCCTCCTCGACCCTGATCGTCGGCCGGCGGGCACCCGTCTCGCGCATGGGCGTCGCCTTGCCGCTCGAACGCGAGACGATACCGGTCGACCCGCGCCTGCTCGAGGTCGGCGACCACCAGGGCTCCACCTGGTACCAGCACCGGCGCTTTCTCGACATGCTGCGGACCGGCGGCGAACCGGAGGTGACCGTCGCGGAC
>JAGREO010000062.1:0-4414 GCA_020446525.1 Geminicoccaceae bacterium
GTCGACGAACTGGCGGGTGTAGAAGTCGACCTTCTGCTGGTTCCTGTCGTGCTCGTCGCCGTCGGGACGCGCCTGGTCGAGAACGAAGCGCGACGAGAGCAGGTAGGATTGCTTGATGAAGTCGAACAGGAGATTGTCGTTCCAGGCCGGATCCTTGAAGCGGCGGTCGCCGCGCTCGGGCACCGCCACGGGCTCCGGATCCTGGCCCATCATCCGCTGCGCCGTGGTCTGCCAGAGACGCATGTAATCCTGCCAGAGACCGAACTGCGCCTGCAGCAGTTCGGCGGGGCTGCTCATCATCCGGCTGGTGAGCTCGAAGAACGTCTGCGCCATCTGCATCATTTCGGGCCGCACGACCTGGCCGTCGCTCACCGCCTGCCGATTGACGAAGTCTTCGACGAGCGAGCGCGAGCGCTGGGCTATGTCGCCCATGATCGCCGCGAGTTCCTCGGGGCTGGCGCCGGTGTCCGCTTGCGGTTGCTTGTCCATCTCATTTCCTCTTAACATCAGCCGGTGAACGCCGCCCCTGGACCGGCGCCGATCGCTCGACGCCGCATGCGACGATGGCCCTTCGCACCTGCAGCACGACCGGGCGCCCGGCGCCATATAGCGCGTGCGGGTCGCCCGCGCCAAGTATGCGCGCTTACGCGAGAGTAACAGGACAGTGACGCAGTCGCTCCCGGATCACGCCTTCAAATCGCGAGAGCGCGCGCCGGCGCTCGGGGTGATGCTGTTGCTCGGTCTGCTGCAGGCCGGATGCAGCGACGACGGCCTGGGTCTGCCGCCCCGACCGGCGGCCCCCGACCCCATCGCCGGCGCCGACCTCGAGGCGGAGCCGCAACTGGCGGGCGTGCCGGCCCTGCCGCGCCTGACCTACGACCTCGCGCAGAGCCGCCGCATCGAAGGGGAGCTGGCGGCCGATCGCGACAATGCCCGCTATCGCGGCCAGGCCCTGCAGCACGATGTGGGCCTGCGCGCGGCGCCGCCCGACCGGCCGCGCCCCGCACCCGCACCGCGCGCCGAACCCGTCGAGCCCGTCGAGCCGGCCGATGACCTTGCGACGGTGCAGGTACGCGAGACGCTGCGGCAGGACGCCGACGACGGCTCGCTCGACGACTTTCTCGACGCGCTCGAGCGGGGTCAGGCGGCGGCCGTGGCCAGCCCCAGGCCCGATCCCCGACCCGATTCGGAGCAAATCGCCCGAGCGGACGATGAAGCCGCGCCGGCGCCTGGCCCGGCCGACGGGATCGAGCCGCCGGTGGCACCGGTCTCCGAGCGCCCATCCGGTGAGGTCGCCGCGATCGAGAATACCGCGCCGCCGCTCGAGGTCGAGGCACCGGACGACGGAACGCTGGCGGTGATCTTCGCGCCCAACAGCGCGGTCTTTCCCGACCCCTGGCGCGGCGATCTGGCGTCGATGGCGGCGTGGCTGCGACAGGAACGGCTTGGCGCTACCGTACGGGCGCAAGGGTCGCCCGCTGTTTTGGCGACCGATCGGGCCCGCGCGATCGCCGTTCAACTGGTCCAGGCCGGTGTGCCCGCCGACTGGATCGAGGTGGAAACCGGTGGCACCGGCGATCTCGCCGTTATATATGCGGACACTTCCTCCCGCTGAGCGCCGACCTTGCGCGATCGGCACCGCCGCCGTCCCGAGCCCGCCCGGATCATGACCAAGCAGCCGCAGTTTCACCGCATCCGTCGCTTGCCGCCCTACGTCTTTGCCGAGGTCAACCAGATGAAGGCGGCGGCGCGGGCGGCCGGGCGCGACATCGTCGACCTCGGCATGGGAAATCCGGACGGCGCCACGCCGGCGCACATCGTCGACAAGCTCGTCGAGACGGTGCGCGACGGCCGCACGCACCGCTATTCGTCTTCCAAGGGTATTCCCGGACTGCGGCGCGCGCTGGCCGGCTATTATGCGCGGCGCTTCGGCGTGAAGCTGGATGCGGACCACGAGGTCTGCGTCACGCTCGGCTCGAAGGAAGGCCTGGCCAATCTGGCGCAGGCGATCACCGCGCCGGGCGACACGATCCTCGTGCCCAATCCGAGCTACCCCATCCATCCCTACGGCTTCATCATCGCCGGCGCCGGCCTGCGCCACGTGCCGTTCGGCGCCGGCGTCGATCTGATGCGCGAGCTGGCGCACGCGGCCGAGCACTCGGTCCCCGCCCCCACCGCCATGATCCTCAATTTTCCCTCCAACCCGACCGCACTGACGGCCGATCTCGATTTCTATCGAGAGGCGGTGGCCTTCGCTCGCCGTCACGAGATGTTCATTCTCTCCGACATCGCCTATGCCGAGATCTATTTCGAAGAGCCGCCGCCCTCGATCCTCGAGGTGGAGGGCGCCTTCGAGGTGGCCGTCGAATTCTCGTCGCTGTCGAAGACCTATTCGATGCCCGGCTGGCGGATCGGCTTCGCCGCCGGCAACCGCCGCCTGATCGAGGCGCTAACCCGGATCAAATCCTATCTCGACTATGGCGCCTTCACGCCGATCCAGGTGGCGGCCGTCGCGGCCCTCAACGGCCCGCAGGACTGCATCGCCGAGGCGCGCACCCTCTACCGCCAGCGGCGCGACGTGCTGGTCGACGGTCTCGCCAAGGCCGGCTGGCCGGTGCCGCGCCCGCCGGCCACCATGTTCTGCTGGGCGCCGCTGCCGGCGGGCTTCGAGAGCATGGGCTCGCTCGCCTTCTCCAAGCTGCTGCTCGAGGAAGCCGACGTGGCCGTCTCACCGGGCATCGGTTTCGGCGAATATGGCGACGGGCACGTGCGCATGGCGCTGGTCGAGAACCGTCACCGGCTCCGCCAGGCGGTGCGCAACATCAAGCTCTTCCTCGCCCGCGCCCGGGGCGAGCCCCTGCCCTCCGAGCCGATGATCGTCGATCCGGCTCCGTCCGACGCGGCGATGGCCTCGTGAGCGAGCTTCGCGTCGGCATCGCCGGGCTCGGCACGGTCGGTGCCGGCACCGCAGCCCTGCTCGCCCGCAACGCCGACCTGCTGCGCCGCCGCGCCGGCCGGCCGATCGTCGTCACCGCCGTCGCCGCCCGTGACCGGTACCGCGACCGCGGCATCGATCTCGGGGGCTGCCGCTGGCACGACGACGCCCGCACGCTCGCGGAGGACGACGCGGTCGACGTGGTGGTCGAGGCCATCGGCGGCGAGGACGGCATCGCGCTCGACGTCTGCAGCGCGGCGCTGGCGCAGGGCAAGCCGCTGGTCACCGCCAACAAGGCGCTGCTGGCGCATCACGGACGCACGCTGGCCGAGGCGGCGGAAGCGGCGGGCGTGCATCTGGGCTACGAAGCGGCCGTCGCCGGCGGCATCCCCATCGTCAAATCGCTACGCGAAGGGCTGGCCGGCAACCGCGCGATCCGCCTTCAGGGCATCCTCAACGGCACCTGCAACTACATCCTCACCACCATGCGCGAGACCGGCCGCGACTTCGCCGACGTTCTGGCCGAGGCGCAGACGCTGGGCTATGCCGAGGCCGATCCGAGCTTCGACGTCGACGGCGTCGACGCGGCGCACAAGCTGGCGCTGCTGGCGGCCCTGGCGTTCGGCGGCATGCCGCGTTTCGACGCGATCCGCGTGGAGGGCATCCGCCACGTCTCCGCCCTCGACATCGCCTTCGCCGAAGAACTGGGCTACCGCATCAAGCTGTTGGGCCTGGCGCGGATGACGGCCTCGGGCCTCGAGCAGCGTCTGCATCCCTGCATGGTCGCGTCGAACGCGCCGATCGCACAGGTCGAAGGCGTCTTCAACGCCGTCGTGGTCGAGGGCGACGCGGTCGACACGGTGATGCATGAAGGCCGGGGTGCCGGTGCGGGACCGACCGCATCGGCCATCGTCGCCGATCTGGTCGACGTCGCCCGCGGCGTCCGCCTGCCGGTCTTCGGCGTCCCCGCCCGGGATCTGGCCGACCATCCCATCGCACCGCACGACCGTCACTCGGGCAGCTACTACATCCGCCTGATGGTGGTCGATCAGCCGGGCGTGCTCGCCGACGTCTCGGCCGTGCTGCGCGACCACAGGGTGTCGATCGAGGCGCTGATCCAGCGGGCCCGCAATCCGGGACAGCCGGTACCGATCGTGCTGACCAGCCACGAAGCCGGCGAAGCCGACATGCGCGCGGCGCTGGACGAGATCGGGGCATTGCCGGCGGTGATCGAGCCGCCCAGAATGATCCGCATCGAGCAATTGTGAGAAAACGAGGAGCGCCAGGCATGGCCGACTATCAGAGCGAGGACAGGAACAGGGCGCTGGACAGTGTGCGGGTCACCGAGGCGGCGGCGCTCGCGGCCTCCCGGCTGATGGGCCGCGGCGACGAAAAGGCGGCGGATCAGGCCGCCGTGGATGCGATGCGCAAGGCGCTCAACGTGCTCGACATCGAGGGCACGGTGGTCATCGGCGAGGG
>JAGREO010000062.1:4426-20682 GCA_020446525.1 Geminicoccaceae bacterium
GCGCCGATGCTCTATATCGGCGAGAAGGTCGGCACCGGTGCCGGCCCCAAGGTCGATATCGCCCTCGATCCGCTCGAAGGAACGACGATCACCGCCAAGGGCGGATCGAACGCCATCGCCTGTCTCGCCATGGCGCCGCACGGCGGGTTTCTCAACGCGCCCGACACCTACATGGACAAGATCGCCGTCGGCGGCGGCCTGCCGGACGACCTCGTCGACATCACCCTCGAACCGAAGGAGAATCTCGGCCGGCTGGCCGAGGCCAAGGGCGTGGCGATCGACGATCTGGTGGTACTGGTGCTCGACCGGCCGCGCCACGAACAGTTGATCGGCGCGATACGCGCCACCGGTGCGCGCATCCGGCTGATCAGCGACGGCGATGTCGCCGGCGTCATCGCCACCTCCAGGCCGAACAGCGGCATCGACATCTATATGGGCATCGGCGGGGCGCCCGAAGGCGTGCTGGCGGCGGCCGCCCTGCGCTGCATCGGCGGCCAGTTCCAGGGCCGGCTGACCTTCCGCAACGAGGAGGAGAAAGCCCGCGCCAAACGCATGGGCGTCGACGATCTCGAACGGGTCTACAAGGTCGACGAGCTGGCCCGCGGCGACGTGATGTTCACCGCGACGGGCGTCACCGACGGCACCATGCTCAAGGGGATTCGCCGGATCGGCGACCGTCTGACCACTGAATCGATCGTCATGCGCTCGAAGACCGGCACGGTCCGCCTGATCCAGGCCGAGCACAATCTGCGGCGCAAGGCCGACGTGGTGCCGCACTTCACCAGTTGATGCGGCCGTCCGACCGTTCGGCGGCGATCGACGAGGCACTGCTGGTCGAGCGTTCGTTCACCGGTCGCGGCTGGAAGCTCGCGGCACCCGACGATGCGCGGGCGCTGGCCCTGTGCCAGCGCTTCGATCTGCCCGAGATCGTCGGCCGCATCCTCGTGCAACGGCAGATCGACGCGGCCTCGGCGGAACAGTTCCTGCGGCCGCGGCTGCGCGACTGCCTTCCCGATCCGTCCCACCTGCTCGACCTCGACGCGGCGGTCGAGCGTATCGTCGCCGCCGTCACCGCCGGCGACACCATCGGAATCGTCGGCGACTACGATGTCGACGGTGCCACCTCGACCGCCTTGATGGTGCGCTACCTGCGGCATTTCGGCTGCCCGACACAAGTGATCATTCCCGACCGCCTGACCGACGGCTACGGACCGAGTCTTCGGATCGTCGAGCGGCTGGCGGCCTCGGGCTGCAGGCTGGTCCTGACGCTGGACAACGGCACGACGGCACACGAGCCGCTGGCACGCGCCCGCGAGCTCGGAATCGACGTGATCGTCGTCGACCATCACGCTCCGGCGGCGACGCTGCCGGTCGCCACCGCCATCGTCAATCCCAACCGGGCGGACCAGACCAGCCCGCTGCGGCACCTGGCGGCCGTCGGCGTGGTCTTCGTCCTGGCGATCGCGCTCAACCGCCGCCTGCGTGCGCGCGGCGACGTCCCCGATCTGATGCGCTGGCTCGATCTGGTGGCGCTCGGCACGGTCTGTGACGTGGTGCCGCTGACCGGCCTCAACCGCGCCTTCGTCCATCAGGGCCTCAAGGTGGCCGCGGCCGGAGTCAATCCCGGCATGCGCGCTCTGGCCGATCTGGCAGGCGTCGGCACCCTCGACGATGCGCGTCCGTTCGGTTTCGCCTTCGGGCCGCGGATCAATGCGGGCGGCCGCCTCGGCCACAGCGGCCTCGGCTGGAAACTGCTGGCCGGTGACGATGCCGGCGAAGCGCAGGCCATCGCCGGCACGCTCGACGAGCTCAACCGCCGCCGCCAGACGCTGGAGCGCCAGTGCCTGGCCGCGGCCCAGCGGGCCGTGGAAGCCCAGGCCGAGGCCGGCTCGCCGATCCTCGTGGCCATCGGCGACGGCTGGCATCCGGGTGTCGTGGGCATCGTCGCCAGCCGGCTCGTCGAAGTCTACGGCCGCCCCGTCCTCGTCATCTCTTTCGACAGCGATACGGGCGACGGCGATGCGGGCAAGGGCTCGGGCCGCTCCGTGCCCGGTGTCGATCTCGGCCGGCTGGTGCTGGACGCGCGGGCGGCGGGGCTCCTCGAGGCCGGCGGCGGTCATCCCATGGCGGCCGGTCTGAGCCTGACGCGCGCGCAGCTCGAACCTTTTAGAGCATTTCTGACGGAGCGCAGCGCCACCTCGATGCCCGATGGCGTGCCCGCGGCACCGCTGGTCGTCGACGCTCTCCTGGCGCCGTCGGCGATGAATCTGCAGCTTGTGGAAAAGCTGGCCTGTCTGGCGCCGTTCGGTGCCGGCAACGGCGAGCCGCTGCTCGCTCTGAAGGGCGCGCGGATCATGCGACCGCGCGAAGTCGGCCAAGGCCATCTCTCCTGCCTGATCGGCAGCCCCGCCGGTGGCGCCGTCAAGGCGATCGCATTCCGCGCCGCCCGTCGCGGATTGAGCGAGCCGCTCTCGCTCGAAGGCGGCACGCTGATGCTGGCCGGCCGCTTGCGCTGCGACGACTATCGCGGCAACCGTCAACCGAGCTTCGAGATCGAGGACGTGGCCCCGGCCTGAGCCGGGCCGCGGTGCCCGGGGAACGTGTGCGGCAACAATGCGTTTCGCTTCGTACGGTTGTAAGCGGCGTGTGCTTGTGGTTCCAATGACCGCGGTCGGGCTCCCCAACGAGGGCGCTCATCGCAACCCGGGAGGTTCTCATGCGTGCATATCGTCTCTTCGCCGCGGCGATCGTGGGTGTCGGCGTCGCCACCATGTCGACGGGTGTTCCGGCGCAGGATGCGCCCACCGGCATCGTGGGGCTGCGACAGGCGACGATGAAGACCCTGGGTGCCCATATGGGTGCGCTCAAGGCGATCCTCACCGACCAGACCGAGATGGTCGACCAGGTTCCGATGCACGCCCGGGCGATCGGCGACGTCGCCGGTCACATCCCCGTGCTCTTTCCCGAAGGCAGCACCGACCCCGAGAGCGACGCGCTGCCGGCGATCTGGGAGGACAAGGCGGACTTCGACTCGCACGCCGAAAAGCTCTCCGAGCTCGTGGCCGCTCTGGCCGAGACGGCCGAGGGCGGTGATGTTCAGGCTTCGCTCGCGGCGTTCGGCCAGATGGGCAAGGAAGGCTGCGGCGGCTGCCACGAAACCTACCGCAAGAAAGACAGTTGACGCTGACTTCGATTATTCATCCGGTCAAAGCTGCGCTATCCGTGCTCGTCGCGATCTTCGCGGCGGGCACCGGTGCGCTTGCCCAGGACACACAAGATGCCGTGCGGGAAACCCCGAGCGATCCGCTCGCCGCGGGGCGTCTGGTGGCGGCGATCGGCGGGTGTGCGAACTGTCACACCGCCAAGGAGGGCGCACCGCTCGCCGGCGGTGACCCCATCCACTCGCCCTTCGGCACCTTCTATCCGCCCAACATCACGCCGGACCCCGCCACGGGCATCGGCGGCTGGAGCGACGAAGAGTTCATCACGGCGATGCGCGAAGGGATCTCGCCGGGCGGTGACCCCTACTATCCGGCCTTCCCCTACACCTCCTACACCCACATGAACGACGAGGACCTGCTGGAGCTCAAGGTCTGGCTGGACAGCGTCGAGCCGGTCGAGCAGGCATCGCCGGCGCACGTGTTGCGCATGCCGGTCTGGCCGCACCTTGAGGCCCCCTTCGACGTCCGCTTCGCCCTTTGGGGCTGGCGCTGGCTGTTCTTCGAGCCCGCGCGCTTCGAGCCGGACCCGGCGAAGTCAAAGGAATGGAACCGCGGTGCTTATCTGGTCGAGGGTCCGGGGCACTGCGCGCAATGCCACACGCCGCGCAACATCTTCGGCGCGCTCGATCACGACCGTGCCTATTCGGGTTCGGCCACCGGGCCGGACGGCGAGAAGATCCCGGACATCACCCAGGGGCCGGACGGCATCGGCGACTGGTCGCAGCAGGACCTGACCTTCTTCTTCAAGATCGGCATGATGCCGGACGGCGACTTCGTCGGCAGCGAGATGGCCAAGGTGGTGAACGAGGGAACCGCCAAACTGTCGGACGCCGATCGCGCCGCGATCGCCGCCTACCTGATGGACCTGCCGGTCGACTAGCCTTATCGCGCCGGCTGCGCCATGATGCGGCGCACCCGAAACGAGGCCCTCATGCGCAAGTTCCTGCTCGTCCTCCTGCTCGTCGTTCTGCTGATCGTGGGCGGCGTGATCGCGGCTCCTTTTCTGCTGCCCAGGAGCTTCGTCAAGAGCCAGGTCGAGAACATCGCGTCCGCCAGCCTGGGGCGCGAGCTACGCATCGACGGGCCGCTCGACTACCGTTTGTGGCCGCCCCTGAGCCTTCATGCCGAGGACGTGCGGCTGGCCGATGCGGGCGATGAGGCGACGAGCGAGCCGATGGTGGCGTTCGCCAGCCTCGACGTCGAGCTCGATGCGCTGGCTTATCGCAAGGGACTGATCAAGCTCGATCGCCTCGAGCTGCAATCGCCGCGCATCCATCTGCGGATCGACGAGAACGGCCGGCCGAACTGGCAGCTCGACGAGCCGAAGGCGGACGACGCGAACGACGCCGGCGACACCGAGGTGGGTGAAGTGGAAATCCCGCGCTTCGCCATCGACGACGTGTCGATCGACGGCGGCACTTTGGTGTTCGAAGACGGGCGCACCGGTACCGTCCGCCGCTTCGAGCAGATCGGCCTGACCCTGCGCACCGATCCGGCGAGCGGTGCGTTGCTGCTCGTCGGCACGATGCACCAGGCGGGCGAGGCGGCCGAGCTCGACGGCCGCATCGCCGACGCCAATGCACTCGCCGCCGGCGGCCGGAGTGACCTCTCTCTGTCGCTGACCCTCCCGGGCGCCACGCTGGCGCTCGACGGCGGGCTGTCCACCGCAGACGACGCCTTCGAGGTGCAGATCGACCTCGAGGTGCCGCAGCCGCGCGCGCTCGCCACATGGACCGGCGCGACCCTCCCCATGATCGAGAACGTGCTGCGATCGGCGAGCCTGCAGGCGGCGGTCCACGGCGACGGAGAGCGGATCGAGGTGGCACCTCTCGATGCGAGCGTCGACGATCTGGTGATGAAAGGCGACCTTGCCGTTGCTCTCGGTGGACGCCCCAAACTGACGGGCAGCCTCGATCTCGGCAGTCTCGCCCTCGATCCGGTCCTGCCGCCGGCGGAGGATGCGGCGCGTGCCGGCGATGCGACCGCGCCGGCCGGAACCACCGCCGGCCCCGCTTCCGGCTGGCCCGACGAGGAGATCGTGCTGCCCTTGCCGCTGCCCCTCGACTTCGATCTGGTGGTGGCCTTCGATCGGCTGACGGCGCGCGGCATCGAGCTCGGAGCGGGCAAGATCGATCTTTTCGCCGACAATCTGACCAGCCGTGTCCAACTGCTCGAGCTCGCCCTCTATGACGGTCGGGCCACCGGCACCGCCGAAGTGACCGCCGGCACGCCGCTGCAGGTCGCGGCCGATCTCGATCTGGCCGATGTCCGGCTCTTGCCCCTCCTGCAGGCGACGGCCGATCTGGACCGTCTCGAAGGCACGGGCTCGCTCGCGCTCGAGGCGACGACGCAAGGTGCCACGGTGGCGCAGATGATGGCCGCGCTCGACGGTCGGGGAAATCTGCTGCTGCAGGACGGCGCCGTTCTCGGCATCAATATCGGCGCTCTCGTGCGCAGCGTCGCCACGCTCGGCGTCAGCCGCGACGCCAAAGAGCAACGGCGCACGGACTTCGCCGAAGCGGGCGGTACCTTCACCATCGATCAAGGCCTGTTGCGCAACGACGATTTCGCACTGCGTGCGCCCGTGCTCCGGGTTACCGGCGAAGGCGAAGTCGACCTCGCGGCGCGCACGCTGAACTACACCCTGCTGCCCCGGGTCGCGGCGACGCTGCAGGGCCAGGCGGCAGCGGCGGAGCCCGAGTTCCAGGCAGGGGTGCCGATCCGGCTACAGGGCCCGTGGAGCGACGTCGCCGTTCAATTGGACATCGGCGGCGTGCTGTCCGGCAATGTGGGCGATCCGGCCGCACTGGCGCGAACGATCGAGCAATTGTCGCGCGATCCGGAGGCCCTGCGCAGTCTGAGCGACAAGCTGGGCATCGGCGAGGGCGGTGCGATCGGCGAGCAATTGAAGGGCGTGCTGGGCGGCCTGCTCGGCAACCGGCCGGGAACCGGCGACACGCCGGTAGAGCCGTCCGCCGGCGAAACATCCGGGACGGAGCAGTCTCCTTCGGAACTCAGGGAACCGAACGCCGGCAAACTGCTGGATGCGATCGGCGATCTCATCAAACGATGATGTCGGGAATGTCGGGAAGAGGATGGCGACGACACGCGTGCACGAGCCGATGCCCGGGCAGGGCACGCCGAAATTGAAAATCCGCGCGCGAGGTGCTTATTGAAATCCGGCGCCGGCCGCGATGCAGCCGAGCCATTTCCATTCGAAGGTGACCGAAAGAACGTGCCCATCCTGCCACGTGCGCTGCCGGCCTTTTTCTCGGCGCTGTTGCTCGCCCTCGTCGCGACCGCCTTCGACGCGGCGCGCGCCGATCGCGCCCGGGCGCAGGAAGTCCCGCCCAGGAGCACCGCGAGCGTTGCCGCCCGCGAGGGTGCGCGGGTCAACGTCCGAAGCGAGCCGGCGATCCGCAGCGGCAACGTGGTCGGCGTCGCACGCGGCGGCGACAAGGTGACGATTCTGGCCACGGCCGAGCGCCCGCCGCACGACTGGTACATGATCGAGGCGGCCGACAAGGCCTATACGGGCTGGATCCGCGGCGACCTCATCCGTGACGTCACCGCCGCTTCGACCGAGCCCGAAGCCGAAGCGCCCGCGTCGATGCCCGCCGAGCAGACCGAAGCCGCCGCCGAGCCCGAGAAGGAATGGCCGCCCTACGAATCGCGCCGCGACTGGACCCGTTACATGGGCGACTATTACACAGCCATCCGGGATTGCACGCGGGTGAGTTCGTCACAGCCTGCGCGCGCACTCAAGGCGCAACCGCTCAACCGCGGCATGATCAACGTTCTGGTCGAGGATGCCTCGCAGCGGGTCTGGGATTGCGTGATCCGTGACGTCGGCGGGACGCCGCTGCGCTTCGATCCGCTGATCAGCGCCTGGGCCTTCGTGCGCGATCCGACCGATCCCGTCTTCGTCCTGCGCAGCGCGATCCCACCCCGCACCGACGCGTGCACCGAGGTGGAATCCTTCGTCAATCCGGTCACCGGCGTCGCCGTCGGCTGGATCATCCACAATGTCTGCGGCGACGGAAAAGCATCATGAGCGATTTGATCCGGCGCAGCGCGCGCGAGATGGTCCGGCTACTCGTCGACGGCGAGATCACGCCGATCGAGGCGATCGAGGCGTCGGTGGCGCGCATCGAGGCGATCGATCCCAAGCTCAACGCGGTCCCGACGCTGTGCGTCGATCGGGCCATGGATCGCGCGCAGCGCATGATGATGGACGCGCCCGCACCGCCCGGCGACGGTCGCGGCTGGCTGGCGGGGCTGCCGGTTCTGATCAAGGATCTGGTCGAGGTCGAGGGTGTGCGCACCACCTGGGGTTCGCCGATCTTCGAGAACCACGTCCCCCGGGCCTCGGCGATCGAGGTGGAGCGTCTCGAGCGGCACGGCGCGATCGTGCTGGGCAAGACGAACACGCCCGAGTTCGGCGCCGGCGCCAACACCTTCAACGAGGTGTTCGGCGCGACACGCAATCCCTTCGACACCACCTTGACCTGCGGCGGCTCCTCGGGCGGCTCGGCCGTAGCACTCGCCACCGGCATGGCGTGGCTGGCCGACGGGTCCGATCTGGGCGGATCGCTGCGCACGCCCGCCAGCTTCTGCTCCGTGGTCGGCCTGCGGCCCTCGCCCGGCCGCGTGCCGCACGGCCCGAGCGCCTCGCCCTTCGCCACGCTCTCGGTCGAGGGCCCGATGGCCCGCGACGTGCGCGATCTGGCCCTGATGCTCGATGCGATGGCGGGCTTCGAGCCGCGCGATCCGTTGAGCTTCGATGCGCCGATGGACTCCTTCGGCAAGGTGGTGCAGCGGCCGCGCCGTCCGGCCAAGGTGGCCTATACCGCCGATCTGGGCGGCATCACGCCGGTCGATCCGGCGGTGGCGCACATCTGCGGCGAGGCCGTGCGCCGGTTGAGCCACGAAGGCACCACCGTCATCGAGAGCCGCTCGCCCGATCTCTCCCAGGCGGTGAAGGTTTTCGAGATCCTCCGTGCCGCCCTCTTCGTCACCGGCCGCGCGCCGCTGCTCGAGAAATACCGGCATCTGCTCAAGCCGGAGATGATCTGGAACATCGAGCGCGGCCTGGAACTGAAGGCCGCCGACATCGGCTGGGCAGAACGGGAGCGGGCAGCAATGCAGGCGCGCATGGCCGCCTTCTTCGGCGAGCACGACCTGCTGCTCTGTCCGGCCGCCATCGTCCCGCCCTTCGAGGTCGAGATGCGTTATCTCGAGAAGCTGGGAGAGCATCGCTTCCCGAGCTACATCGACTGGGTGAGCATCACTTATGCGATCTCGCTGACCGGCTGCCCCGCCCTCTCCCTGCCCTGCGGCTTCACTGCTGACGGCCTGCCGATCGGCCTGCAACTGGTCGCCCCGCCGCGCGGCGAGGCGCGGCTCCTGCAGGCGGCGGCGATGATGGAAGACCTGTTCGACGTGGCGCGCACCGTGCCCATCGATCCGCGCGGCCCGAGAGACACCTGAACGAAACGGGAGGAACGGCGATGCTCAAGATCTGGGGGCGGACCAACTCGATCAACGTCCAGAAGGTGATGTGGACCGTGGGCGAACTGGAACTGGCGCACGAGCGCATCGACGCCGGCGGCGCTTTCGGCAGGCTCGACACCGACGAATACGGCCGGATGAACCCCAACCGTCGGATCCCCGTGCTGCAGGATGGTGACGTGACCATCTGGGAGAGCCAGGCGATCGTCCGCTATCTCGCCGCCGTCCATGGCGCGGGCTCGCTCTGGGACGAGGATCCCGCCAGGCGCAGCCTCGCCGACCGCTGGATGGAATGGGCCGTCGGCACGATCATGCCGCAACTGCACCCGATCTTCTGGACGCTCAAGCGCACGCCCGAGGCCGAGCGCGACATGGCCGCCGTCGAGCGCGCCGCCGTCGCCATCCAGCCGCTCTGGCGGCTGCTCGACGAGCATCTGGCCCATTCCAGCTTCGTCGCCGGTGACCGGTTGACCATGGGCGACATCCCGCTCGGCTGCGCCTGGTGGCGCTACGCCAATCTCGACGTCGATCACCCCGCGGTGCCCAATATCGACCTCTGGTACCAGAACCTCAAGCGGCGCGACGCCTACCGCCGGCACGTGATGATCGAGGTCACCTGAGCGGCGAGCCGGCGGTGTCCACCGCCGAGGCCACGGAGGCGCCGGACGATCGCGGTCACCGAGAGCGTCTGCGCGACCGGTTGCGCGAACTCTATTTCGGGTCGACGCGCCGGGCCGCGGCGTTCCAGTACGGTCTGCTCGCCTTCGACTTCGCCACCATCACCTTCTTTCTGGTGGTGTCGTTCGTCCACGAGGCACCCTGGATACTGGTCGTCGATCTGATGATCGCCGTACCGCTTACCCTCGACTTCGCGGCACGCCTCTACATCGCCCCGCAGCGCCTGAAGTTCCTGATATCACCGACGACGCTGGCCGACCTGATCGTGATCCTCTCGCTGCTCATCGCACCTTTCTCGGGCAATTTCGCCTTCCTTCGGGTGCTCCGGGCGATCCGCATGCTGCGCTCCTACCACGTGCTCGGCTTGCTGCGCCGACGCAATGCCTGGGTGCGCCGCAACGAAGAGATCATCCAGAGCACGATCAACCTCTTCGTCTTCATCTTCGTCTGCACGGCGATCGTCTATGTCAGCCAGGTCGGCCACAACGATCAGATCTACAACTACATCGACGCGCTCTATTTCACGATCGCGGCCCTGACGACCACCGGCTTCGGCGACGTGACACTGGTCGGCCAGTTCGGCCGCTTCCTCTCCGTACTCATCATGATCTTCGGGATCTCGCTGTTCCTGCGGCTGGTACAGACGGTGTTCCGCCCCTCCAAGGTCCGCTTCACCTGTCCCGAATGCGGCCTGACCCGACACGATCCGGACGCCGTCCACTGCAAGCATTGCGGCACCACCATCCACATCCCCAACGAAGGGTTGTGAGGCCGGACTGCGTCCGTCCGCTCGCTCAGAGGATCGACTGACCCGTCTTCTTCCAGTCGGCGACGAAAGCGTCGAGGCCCTTGTCGGTCAGGGGGTGCATGGCGAGCTGGTGCAGCACCTTGGGCGGCAGGGTCGCGACGTGGGCACCGAGTCGTGCCGCCTGCACCACGTGCAGCGTCGAGCGCGCCGAAGCCACGAGGATTTCGGTCTCGATCGCCGGATAGTTGGCGAAGATCGTCACGATGTCGGCGATCAGATCCATGCCTTCGTGCGCGATGTCGTCGAGCCGGCCGACGAAGGGCGAGACGAAGGTCGCACCGGCCTTGCCCGCCAGCAGCGCCTGGCCCGGCGAGAAGCACAAGGTGACGTTTACCTTGGTGCCTTCGTCGGCGAGCTTGCGGCAGACCTTGAGACCGTTCCAGGTCAGCGGCACCTTGACACAGACGTTGGGGGCGATCTTGGCCAGCCGGCGTCCCTCGGCCAGCATCTGGTCGTGCTCGGTCGCCGCCACCTCGGCGCTTACCGGACCCTCGACGATGCCGCAAATCTCCTCGACCACCTCGATGAAGTTGCGCCCCGTCTTGGCGATCAGACTGGGATTGGTGGTGACACCGTCGACCATGCCGGTGGCCGCGAGATCCCGGATTTCCTGCACGTCGCCCGTATCGACGAAGAACTTCATCTCAACCTTCCTTTCATGCGACCTCGGGCGGCACGACCCGCCCGGGACCGCTCAGTGCGCGAAATCGCGGCGCGGCTTGTAACGGCCGTCGACGATCCCTTCGAAGATCTCGCCCAACTGCGGATGCTCGACCGGGCCGCCGGCATCGTCGAGCCGGAGATTCTGCTCGGAGACGTAGGCCACGTAGTAGGACTGCTCGTTCTCGGCCAGCAGATGATAGAAGGGCTGATCCTTGCGCGGACGCATTTCGGCCGGGATCGCCTCGTACCATTCTTCCGAATTGGCGAATTCGGGATCGACGTCGAAGATCACCCCGCGAAAGGGGAACCGACGATGGCGGACGATCTGCCCGATGCCGAACCGCGCTTCTTTTTCGAACATGCCCAATACCCCGTGAAGACGACACCCGGTCGCCGCACGGCCCGGACCTTCCCGGTTCCGGCCGTGCGGCGTGCGGCGTGCTCCTGCCGGAGCCCTCGTTCGAGCGGCCCCGTGTCCTTCAGAATATGGTGCGTGTGGCGCGTGCGTCCAGCGGCGATGACGGGCCCGGCCGCGATCAGCTCTCGCGCAGATTGCGAATCAGGCTCGACGTGTCGTAGCGGTTGCCGCCCTGCTGCTGGACCTGCCGGTAGAACTGGTCGACCAGCGCCGTCACCGGCAGGGCCGCACCGTTGCGCCGCCCCTCCTCGAGGCACATGCGCAGATCCTTCCGCATCCAGTCGACCGCGAAGCCGAAATCGAACTTGTCCTCGACCATCGTCTTCCAGCGGTTCTGCATCTGCCACGAGCCCGCGGCACCGCCCTGGATGACGGCCAGCACCTTGTCGGTGTCGAGATCCGAGCGAATGGCGAAATTGACCGCCTCGGAAAGCGCTTGGACGAGCCCGGCGATGCAGATCTGGTTGACCATCTTGGTCAGCTGGCCGGCGCCCGCCTTGCCGATCAGCGTGACGGTGCGGCCATAGGACTGCATCACGCCCTCAGCCCGGGTGAAATCCACCTTCTCGCCGCCGCACATGATCGAGAGCACGCCGTTCTCGGCACCGGCCTGGCCACCCGAGACCGGCGCGTCGACGAAGCAGCTCTTCTGCTTGCGGCAGGCTTCGTCCAGCTCGCGAGCCAGCTCGGCCGAGGCTGTGGTGTGATCCACCAGCACCGAGCCCTCGGCCAGACCGGCCAGCACGCCGTCCTCGCCATAGACGACCGAGCGCACGTCGTCGTCGTTGCCGACACAGACCATGACGAACTCGGAACCCTCGGCCGCCTCACGCGGCGTCTTGGCCGCCCGGCCGCCATGCTCCTTGGCCCACTTGACCGCCTTGTCACCGCTGCGGTTCCAGACCGCCACCTCGTGCTTCTTGGCGGCCATGTGGCCGGCCATGGGATAGCCCATCACGCCCAGCCCGATGAATGCGGTCTTCGCCACGACGTCTCCTCCTCACCTCGAATTCCACCGACGGCCGCGACCCCATGGCCCGGCCGCCGGCAAGCTAATCCCCGTCGACACGGCGAACAAGCCGCCCGCACGCGCCTTTCCGCCATCCGGAAGACCGCATCCGCAAGACCCCGTCCCGAAGACTGGGCGCGCCGCCGGCGATCAGCCGTGCACCGGCACCACATAGGGTCCTTCGGGAACGATCGCGACCTCGTCGGTACGCTGGTCGGTGAGGCTCTGTGCCAGCGCCGCTTCGAGCGAAGGACTGTGCTCGACCGCGACGATCTCCAGTTCCTCGGGGCTCAGTCCGTCGGTCACCAGACGCACCCGCCCGGCGTTCATCGCCTTGGTCTGCATCTGCGTCTGCCACTCGTCGATGTCGGCGAACGGCTTGTGCTCGATGCTGCGCCAGAAGCCCTCGGGGCCGAGCTCGCTCAAGCGCTTCTGCGCCATCGCGAAGTGCCGCGAGCCCAGCCCCTCCGAGCAGGCCGAGGCGATGATCAGATCGCCGCCCGGCTCGAGGATCTCGAGCGGTCCGACCATGCCCTTGACCGTCTGATAATAGGTCTTGTCGAGCGGATGGCCGGCCGAGCTGGTGACCACCACCTTGAAGCGCCGCGGCACGCGGACCTCGGCATAGCCGCGCATGAAGGCCACCGCCTCGGCATGACTGGCCTTGATCTCGCCGAAATTGACGAAGGCCAGCCGCCGCTTGTCGTCGAGCACCGTGTTGAGCGCCAGGGCACCGCCCAGGAGATCGACGATCGCCAGTTGCTCCTCGTGCAGCGGGTTGCCCTCGAGATTGCAGTTGCGCGCAAGCGGGTCGGCCATGAAGCGGCTGCTGTGGAAGGTCCGGATGGTGTCCTCGTGCGCCACACCCGGCGCGATCACCTTGCGGCCTCCCGAATAGCCGGCCATGAAATGCGGCTCGACCAGACCGGTCGAGATCTTCAGATCCGCCTCCACCAGCCGTCGATCCAGCTTGACCGGCACCCGGCGCTTGGCGGTGAAGCCGAGATCGACGTGATCCTCGGCCCGCTCGGCGAAATGGTTGGCGACGGTGACCGTCTCGAACACCCAGGGATCGCCGATCAGCTCGGCCAGCTCGTCGCCCTCGTTCGGCCGGTGCAGGCCCGTCGCCACCAGCACCGTGATGCGGTCGGCCGGCACGCCGCCTTTCAACAGACGGCGGATCAGCGGCTGCAGAAAGAGATGATTGGGCACGGGCCGCGTGATGTCGCAGACCAGGATACAGGCCGAGCGCTTGCCGATGGCCTCGATCTCGAGACCGTCGAGCGCCTGCTCGATCGCGCCTCGCGGATCGTCGAGCGGCGTCATCGCGTGCTTTTCGATGATCGTCGGCCGTACGCCCCGGGGCAGGTCCACCTTGATCGTCCCGCGGCCGTAAAGCAGTTCCACGTCCATCTTCGTTCCTCCATCCACCGGCACCGCCGCGCAGCTCGCGTCCCGCCGGATCCGACACCGAACGCCGTTGCCCTTGTCGATATCACAGCCCGGGGCTAGGGGACACGCACAACGGTTTGCAAAGACGAAGCACAGGAGCGAAGAGCGTGCAGCGCAGCGGCGGGCGTATCCTGATCGACCAACTCCTGCTCAACCGGGTCGACCTCGCCTTCGGCGTGCCGGGCGAAAGCTACCTGCACGCGCTCGACGCGATGCACGGCGAGAACGCCCTGAAATTCGTCATCTGCCGGCAGGAAGGCGGTGCGGCGATGATGGCCGAAGCCTATGGCAAGCTGACCGGCCGCCCGGGCATCGCCTTCGTCACCCGTGGACCGGGCGCCACCAACGCCACCGCCGGCCTGCACATCGCACGCCAGGACAGCACGCCGATGATCCTCTTCGTCGGGCAGATCGGCCGCGACACGGTCGAGCGCGAGGCGTTCCAGGAGATCGACTATCGCCGCTTCATGGGGCAGGTCGCCAAATGGTCCGCCGAGATCGACGAAACCGCACGGATCCCCGAATTCGTCCACCGCGCCTTCATGACCGCCACTTCCGGCCGGCCGGGGCCGGTGGTGCTGGCGCTGCCCGAGGACATGCTGGCCGAAACCGCCGACGTCGCGGACGGCCGGCCCTATCGCCCGGTCGACGTCTGGCCCGCCCCGGACGACCTCGCCCGCCTGCGCACCATGCTCGCCGAAGCCGAGAAGCCGCTGGTGCTGCTCGGCGGCGGCGGCTGGAACGAAGCCGCCGCCGCGGACATCCGCCGTTTCGTCGAGACCAACGAGCTTGCGACCTGCGTCGCCTTCAGACGTCAGCACCTGCTCGACAATACCAGCCCCTGCTATGTCGGCGACGTGGGCATCGGCGCCAATCCCGAACTGCTGCGGCGTCTGGCCGAAACGGACCTGCTGCTGGTCGTCGGCAGCCGGCTGGGCGAGATGACCACCGAAGGCTACACCCGCCTCGGCCTGCCGCGGCCCGCACAGCGCATGGTCCACATCCTCTCCGGTCCGGAAGAGCTCGGTCGCGTCTATCAGGCCGACCTCACCATGCAGGCGAGCATGCCCGGCATCGCCCGGGCACTCGCCGAGATGCCGCCGCTCGAGCGGCGTCCCTGGGCGGCCTCGACCAGGGACGGCCGCAGCGCCTACGAGAAGCACGTGGCGCCCGTGACGATTCCGGGCGCCGTGCAGATGGGTGAGATCATGGCATGGCTGCGCGAGCGGCTGCCGGCGGATGCCATCGTCACCAACGGCGCCGGCAATTACTGTTCCTGGCCGAACCGCTTTTATCATTATCGCGACTTCGGCGCGCAACTCGCACCGACCTCGGGCTCGATGGGCTATGGTCTGCCGGCCGCCGTCGCCGCCAAGATCAAATATCCGAAACGTCCGGTGGTCTGTTTCGCCGGTGACGGCTGCTTCATGATGACCGGCCAGGAATTCGCCACCGCCTGCCAGCACGACGCTCCGATCGTCGTGCTGCTGATCGACAACGGCATGTACGGCACCATCCGGATGCATCAGGAGCGCCACTACCCCGGCCGCGTCTCGGGCACCGAACTGCGCAACCCGGAATTCGCCGACCTCGCCCGCGCCCATGGCGGCTTCGGAGCGCGCATCGAGCGCACCGAAGAATTCGCTCCGGCCTTCGAGGCCGCCCTCGCCTCCGGCCGCCCGGCGATCCTGCACATCCGGATCGATCCGGAAGCGATCACACCGCGCCAGAGCCTGAGCCAGATACGCGAGGCGGCGCTGGCCAGGGGCTAATTCTCCACCCGTCTCTGCCACGGCAGACGGCCGTCGATCTCGATTTGCAGCGAGAAGCTCAAAAAGGTGCGGATCAACACGATCAGAGCGAGAACCGCCAGATTTTCGGCACTCGGCTCCACCGCGACGGTGCCGATGATGTCGGCGGCGACCAGGAATTCGAGCCCCAGCAGGATCGCCCGGGCGAGCGTGGTGCGGAACCGATGATAGAGCTCGGCCCTGGGCGTATGGGAGAGGAGGTGGCGCAGCAGGACCGCCATCGCCGCCACGGCGCCGAGCGCGATCACGCCCACACCGGCCAGTTCCATGACCCAGGAGACGGTGTGCAGGATCAGATCGAACCATTCCGGCTTGCCCGCGGCTGCTTCGAGCATCGGCGACCCTCACGACGTGGCGAACGCTGATGGCAACGCACGCGCCGGCCGCCGGGTTGCGTTCCACCAGCGACGATCGCTCGAGGAAGGCCGGCGCGATCATCCGGCTCGAGGGCGTGGTCAAGAGCTTCGACGGTTATCGCGCGCTCGACGGGGTCGACCTCGAGGTGGCGCTGGGCGAGCGGGTGGTCGTCTGCGGCCCCTCTGGCTCGGGCAAGTCGACGCTGATCCGCTGCATCAATCGGCTCGAAGCGCACGATGCGGGCAGGATCACCGTGGACGGCATCGAGCTCGACGACGATACCCGCCACGTGGCGGCGATCCGCCGCGAGGTCGGCATGGTGTTCCAG